>NZ_JBDGIO010000005.1:0-480239 GCF_057657375.1 Variovorax sp. Soil_C_12
GTGGTAGTAGCTGATGTACTGGAGCGCGGCGGCAACCGACTCGATCAGGTCGGTTTGCTGGATGATGGTCATGGCAGCTGCCGGGTTCAATCGAGACTGATATTGCCCCGGCGCACCAGGTTCTCGTAGAGCACCGCTCGCAGTTCGACCTGCCGGCGGATCTCCGGCGCCGACCAGTCGAGCACCTCGAAGGCGAAGGTGTCGAAGCGCGCGCGGATGTCGGGCTCGGCGATCGCCGTCGCGATATCCGCGTGAATGCGCTCGGCAATGGGGGCCGGCAGGCCCTTGGGTCCGACCAGCACGACGAACCCGTTCACATCCAGGTTCGGCGGACCGCCTGCCTCGGCCACCGTCGGCACCTCGGGCATCTGGGGCACGCGCTTCGGCGCCGCCACCGCGAGGTAGCGCAGCTTGCCGGTCTTGTAGATGCCCTGGCTCGACGGCAGCGTGCCGAAGGCCCACGGCACATCGCCGGCGCCCACGCTCGCGTAGAGCTGGGAGACCTCGCGGAAAGGTACGTGCTGCATGCGTATGCCGCTCAACAGCTCGAGCTGCTGCGCCCCCAGGTGCGCCGGGCTTCCGACGCCCCAGGATCCGTAACTCAGCACGCCCGGCTGCGCCTTCGCCGCAGCCACCAGGTCCGCCATGCTGCGCCACTTCGAATCGCTGGACACCGCCACGAAGAAAGGTGTCCGCAGGAGGGGGGCGATGGGATCGAAGTGCGCGAGCGGGACGAAGTTCTTCGACTTGTAGAGGTAGGGCAACGCGGCCATGTGCTCGCTGTCGAGTTGCAGCAGCGTGTAGCCGTCGGCCGGTGCGCGCTTGGCAGCATCGATCGCGATGAAGCCGGCGCCGCCCGGGCGGTTGTCGACCAGCACGCGCTGCTTCCATTGTCTGGACAGCTTGTCCGTCACCAGGCGCAGCACGGCGTCGGGGCCGCTGCCGGCCGCGAAAGGCGTGACGATGGTGACCGGCTTGGACGGATAGTCCTGCGCCTGGGCCGACGCACCCGTCGTCACTGCCAGGGAAAGAAGCACAAGCGCAGGGCGCATCAGGCGTGCGCGGAGGGAGGCGATGTTCATGGTCTTGTCTCGTATCGTCGTGGGTGAGGCAGGCGTTCAGGCAGTCAAGCTGCAGTCAGGCAGTCTTCAGGCTTCCAGGCGTAGATCCATTCGAGCGCGTCGTAGAAGCGCTGCGGCTTGCGGCCGGTCCAGAGGCTGTTGCGCACCAGGCGCTCGACGCCAGTGGCGTGGCAGAGGCGTCCGAATTCGCGCACCGACAGCACCACGCGCGCGGCGCGAGCGACCCGGGCGGATTCATAGCGACGGAAGGCGGCCGGCCAATCGACCGCGCCGTCCGGCAAGCGGCATTCCCTGGCCGCTGCCCCCAGCGTGACGGCATCCTCCAGCGCCATACAGGCGCCTTGGGCGAGGTACTGCATCATGGGATGCGCCGCATCGCCGAGCAGCGTGGCGTGGCCCTCGCTCCAGCGCGCCACCGGATCGCGATCGGCCGTGCTCCAGCGCCGCCAGCTGCGGGGCAGGCCGAGCAGGCGGCGCGGCCGGGCGTCGATGCCGCTGAAGTACGACATCACCTCGTCCTTGCTGCCTTCGGTCACGCCCCATTGTTCGGGCTCGCGGCTGTGGAAGGTGACGACGAGGTTGTATTGCTCGCCGCCGCGCAGCGGGTAGTGAACCAGGTGGCAATGGGGCCCGGCCCAGACCACGGGTGCGTTCCACTGCAGATCCTCCGGCATCTCGGCGGCGGGAACGACGGCGCGATACACCACGTGGCCCGAAACGCGCGGCACGTCGCCGACCAGCCGGTCGCGCACCACCGATTTCACGCCGTCGCAACCCACCAGTGCCGCACCGGTGAAGCGTTGCCCGGTGGCGGTGCGAACCTCGGCGCTGCCCTCGACGCGTTCGATCGACGCAATGCGCGTATCGACATGGATGCGCACCAGCGGATGGGCGCGGGCGGCGGCATGCAGCGCCGCATGCAGGTCAGCGCGGTGGCTGACCGCATAGGGATTGCCGAAGCGCGCAAGAAAATCCGCCCCGACCGGGATGGACGCGATCTCGCTGCAGTCGACTGCGTCCATCATCACCATGCGTTCGGTGAACACCGCCGCACGCCGAATCTGCTCGCCCACGCCAAGGGCTTCGAGCGCGGCAAAGGCATTGGGGCCGAGTTGCAGCCCGGCGCCGATCTCGCCGATCTCGGCGCTCTGCTCGAAAAGCTCCACGGGCAGGCCTTCGCGGGCCAGGGCCAGGGCGCAGGCCATGCCGCCGATGCCGCCGCCCGCGACCAACACGGGTGCCTGGGAGGAGTTCCGGGAAGTCATTCTGCATCCACCTGTGCGTTGGGTGCCGCCTTGCGGAACGCCTCGATCTGCATGAGGTGCGCGTCGATGCGCACGATGTTGGGAAAGGCCTCCATGGCGATGCCGAAGCGGCGTGCGTTGGCCACCTGCGGCACGAGGCAGCAGTCGGCAAAGCCGGGCTCGTCGCCGAAGCAGCAACGGCCGCTGTGGCCGTCGCGAGCGAGCCGTTCCTCCAGCGCCTTGAAGCCCGCCTCGATCCAGTGCGCGATCCAGGCCTGCTTCTGCGCCGCGGAAACACCGAGCGTGCCTTCCAGGTAGTGGAGCACGCGCAGGTTGTTGAGCGGATGGATCTCGCAGGCCACGTACGCGGCCAGCGCGCGGACCCAGGCGCGGTCGGCCGCTGCCGCCGGCAGCAGCGCGGGTGCCGGGAAGCGTTCCTCCAGGTACTCGAGGATGGCGAGCGACTGGGTCAGCAGCGCGTCCTCGGTCTTGAGCACCGGCACCAGCTGTTCGGGATTCATCGCGCGGAACTCTGCGCTCAGATGCTCCCCGCCGGCGCGACGCAGATGGATGGGAATCGTGTCGTAGTCCAGGCCTTTGAGTCCGAGTGCGATGCGCACGCGGAAGACGGCGGAACTGCGGAAGTAGCTGTAGAGCTGCATGGCTGCGTCCTTTCTCATGCGATGCGGACCGAGAGCGGGGCGAGGCCGTCGATGCTCAGTTGCAGTGTCTGTCCCGGAACGACTGCGCCGATGCCTTCGGGTGTTCCCGTGAAGATCAGGTCGCCGGGCTGCAGTGCGAACAACGCCGACAGCTTGGAGATGATCTCGTCGACCGTCCAGATCAGGTGGCCGATCGTGCTTTGCTGGCGTACCTGGCCGTCGACCTCCAGCACGATGGCTGCGTGGTCGATGGCTCCCGAGTCCTCCCGCAAGCTCAGCGGGCCGATCGGTGCCGAGAAATCGAATGCCTTGCCCACTTCCCAGGGCCGGCCCTTGTCGCGCGCCGCGATCTGCAGGTCCCGGCGCGTCATATCCAGGCCCGCGGCATAGCCGTAGATGTGCTGCGCGGCATCTTCCGCAGCAATGTTGCGGCCTCCCTTGCCGATGGCCACCACCAGCTCGGCTTCGTAGTGGTAGTCGGAGGTCAGGGGCGGGTAGGGCAGCTCGACCGTGGACCCCTGCCTCACCGGCACCACCGAGGCGTCGTCGTTGGGCTTGCAGAAGAAGAAGGGCGGCTCGCGAGCGGGGTCGAAACCCATCTCGCGGACATGGCCGGCGTAGTTGCGGCCGACGCAATAGACGCGGCGTACCGGGAACAGGTCGTCGGTGCCGGCAACCGGCAGGCCCACGATGGAGGAGGGGGGAATCACGAAGGACATGGATCTCGATGGTTGGATGTAAGGGCGAAGGAGCGGGGTTCAGGAGTCCAGCCACTGCGCGCGGTGGATGGCGACGGCTTCCTGCACCGGCCGGTCGGAGTAGCTGAAGAGCACCGCGTCTTCATCGGCCTCCAGCCGCAGCGTGGCCCAGGAGGGAACGACGAAGGTGTCCTTCGGCGCGAAGTGCAGGCGCTGGCCCGCGACCTCGGCGGTGCCGCTGCCTTCGACCACGCTGTACACCGCGCCGTCGGTCGCACGGGCGCCCTTGCCGCGGAATCCCTTGGGCAGCAGCTGGAGGCAGGTCGCGATGGTCGGGATCGGCGAGCCGCCGGTGAGCGGATGGACGTAGCGCAGCTTCCAGCCTTGCCATGCGTCGGGCGCTTCGAGCTTTTGCAGCGCGGCCAGGGCTTCGCGGCTGCGCGCATAGGGATAGCTGAAGATCGGCGAGCTGGCAGAGCGGTGGACGTGTCGCACCGGAACCATGTTGTGGCCATAGCGGGCAAAGCTGGTGCCTTCGGACCGGGTCACCGGGTGGCTGCGCTCCTCGCCGTTCTCCGCGAAGCCAGCGTCGAAGAAGCGCACGAGCGGAACGTCGAGACCGTCGAGCCAGATCACCGGCTCGGCTGCCTGGCCGGCTACACCCTCGTTCCCGTGGTCGTGCCAGGTCCAGGCCGGCGTGATGATGAAGTCGCCCGGGAACATCGTCGTGCGCTCGCCGTCGACCGCGGTGTAGGCGCCCTTGCCCTCGACGATGAAGCGCAGCGCCGACTGCACGTGGCGGTGCGACGGAGCGACCTCGCCGGGCATGATGAGCTGCAATCCCGCATACAGCGATTGCGTGATCGACGAGCGGCCTGCCAGGCCGGGATTCTCGAGGACGAGCACGCGCCGGACGGCTTCCTCGGCCGTGATGAGCGAGGCCGACTCCATCAGCAGCGGCTTGACGTCCGCGTAGCGCCAGATGGCGGGAATGCAGGGGGAGGCAGGCTCGCGCGGCACCAGGTTGTGCAGCTGTTCCCATAGGGGGAACAGGCCGAGCCTGCGGATGCGATCGTAGTAGTAGGCGCGCCGCCCGTCGCGATCGGGCGGAGCCGGGGTGTGGGATGCAACGGCACTCATGGGATCTGTCCTTCGCCCCGCACAACCGGCTGCGACGTGCGGCCGGTGTCGGGGTGAGCGCGATTCTTCGACTGTCGAACTATTTCATCAACAGCTTTGCGGGATACTGGATATCGAAAATTTCGATAACGAGAGACTAGGAGTGGACCATGGCATCGCTCGACCTCGAATGGGTGGCGGTCTTCGACGAGGTCTACAAGACCTCGAACGTGTCGCGCGCGGCGGAACGGCTCGACATCACCCAAGGTGCCGCGAGCACAGCGCTGAACCGGCTGCGGGCCTACTTCGACGACCAGCTGTTCAGCCGCACGCCGCGCGGCATGCTGCCCACGCCCCGCGCGCACGCGCTGTATCCGCTGCTGCGGGAGGTGCGGGAGGTGCGGGAGGGACTGGAGAAAGCGCGAACGGGACGCAGCACCTTCGTGCCGGCCCAAGCCGAGCGGACGTTCCGGATCTGCATGACGGACATCAGCGAGATCGTGCTGGTGCCGCCCTTGATGAACCACCTGCGGCTCGCCGCGCCGCGCGTGGCCATCGAAGTCGAGAAGATTTCGCCCGAGAGCCCCCGGCGACTCGAGGACGGGGACGTCGATCTCGCGGTCGGTTTCATGCCGCAGCTGGAAGCGGGCTTCTACCAGCAGGTTCTTTTTTCCCAGAGCTTCGTCTGCGTGGCGGCGGCTGCGCATCCGCGCATCGGCCGCCGTCTGACGAAGGCAGCCTTCGACCGCGAGCAGCACGTCGCCGTCACGGCATCGGGCACCGGCCATTCCATCGTGGACAAGCTGCTGGCACGGGCCAAGGTCACGCGCCGCATCGCACTGCGCATGCCGAGCTTCCTCGGGGTGGCGAGCATCGTGGCGGAAACGGAGCTGCTCGCCACCGTTCCGTCTCACTATGCGACGGTGATGAAGCGCCGCGAAGCCATACGAATCCTGGCGATGCCGCACGCGCTTCCGAAGTACGACGTCAAGCAACACTGGCACGAGCGCTTCCATTCCGATCCCGGGAATGCGTGGCTTCGGCGCACCGTCGCCGAACTCATGACGCTCGGAAGCGGCCTGACACGTCGCTGACATGGGCGATTGATGTTTGGCCGGCCGCTTGGCACTCGGGAGGTGCGGTGCCGCTTCCCGGTGCAAACCCGGGGAACAAAAGCACCGAAATTAAGTATCCTCTACATTAATTTGTAGAAGTTGCTTACTTAACTGACGGCACGCTTTCTGCAACGCCCCGCGTCGTGCAAGCCGCCGCCCCACCACGAGGAAAGTCCATGACCGCCTACGCCTACAACGCCTGGTACCCGCTCGCCTGGTCGCGGGACATCGGACGCGAGATCGTCGCGCGCCGCGTGCTCGAGGAGGACCTCGCGGTCTACCGCACGGAGGAGGGCGCCGTCGCCGCACTCGAGGACGCCTGCCCGCACCGGCTGGCGCCGCTGACCATCGGCCGGCTCCAGGGCAATGCCATCCAGTGTGGTTACCACGGGCTCACCTTCGACTGCAGCGGCCGCTGCGTGCATGCGCCGGGCATGCCGCGCGTGCCGGAGAGTTTTCGCGTGCGCAGCTTTCCCACGGCCGAAAGCATGGGCATGGCCTGGGTGTGGATGGGCGATGCCGAGAAGGCCGACCGCAGCCAGGTGTTCCGCCTGCCGCAGTACGACGACCCCGCCTACAGCGTGGTCGAGGGCGACGCGCTGCTCGTGCAGGCCAACTACCTGAGCCTGGCGGACAACCTCTGCGACCCGACCCACGTGGTCTACGTACACCAGACCACCCTGGCGAGCGCCGGCCGCGAGGAGACGCGCGTGCAGCACGAGCGCCAGGGCAACAAGGTCGTGACCTGGCGCTGGGTGATCGACGGCCCGCTGATCCCGATCTTCGAAGGCCTCAAGGACTTCGGGGGCAATGTGGACCGCTGGCACTACTACCACTACCACGCGCCCAGCATCGCGGTGATCGACTTCGGCTCCGCCCGCACCGGCACCGGTGCGCCCGAGGGCAACCGGGACGACTGCATCCAGATGTACGCCTGCCACTTCATCACGCCCATCGACCAGCGCAGCTGCATCCAGCACTGGCTGTGCCTGAAGAACTCGCCGGCCGACCCGACGATCGACGAGCGCCTGCGCAGCAACCTGCGCATGGCCTTCCAGGAGGACAAGCGCATGCTCGAGGCGATCCAGCGCAACGAGGACAAGCCGCGCCAGTGGCACCGCATCAACCTCGGCCTCGACGGCTCGTCCATCAAGATGCGACGCATCGTCGAGGAGATGGCCGCCGGCAACGGCTGAGCCTGCTTCCCTTCCGCTTCCAGCCCATCCGCCAGAAAGGACTCCGCCATGACCCTCACGCTTTCCACGTCCGCCCGCCTGCTGGCGGCCAGCCTCTGCCTCGTGGGCGCGCACGCCGCCGCGCAGGGCACGATCAAGATCGGCGAGATCAACAGCTACAAGGCCCTGCCGCAAAACCTCGTGCCCTACAAGCAGGGCTGGCTGCTGGCGCAGGAAGAAGTCAATGCCGCGGGCGGCGTGCTGGGCGGCCGCAAGCTGGAGACCGTGTTCCGCGACGACAACGGCAATCCCGGCGACGCGGTGCGCATGGCCGAGGAGCTGCTCGCGCGCGAGAAGGTCGACATTCTCTCGGGCGTGACGCTCTCGCACGTCGGGCTGGCGCTGACCGACTTCGCCAAGCAGAAGAAGACCTTCTTCCTCGCCTCGGGCCCCCTGAGCGACAAGGTGGTGTGGGACAACGGCAACCGCTACACCTACCGCCTGCGCTCCGGCACCTATGCGCTCTCCGCCTCGGTGATCAGCGAGGCCGTCAAGCTGAAGAAGAAGCGCTGGGCGCTGGTCTACCCCAACTACGAGTACGGCCAGGCCGCGGTGGCGGCCTTCAAGGAGAACATGAAGAAGGCGCAGCCCGACGTCGAGTTCGTGGCCGAGCAGTCGCCGCCGCTCGGCAAGATCGACGCCGGCGCCGTGGTGCAGGCGCTGGCCGATGCCAAGCCCGATGCGATCTTCAACGTGATGTTCGGCAGCGACCTGACCAAGCTCGCGCGCGAGGGCAAGACCCGCGGCCTGTTCGAGGGGCGCGAGGTGGTGAGCCTGCTGACGGGTGAACCCGAGTACCTCGACCCGCTGAAGGACGATGCGCCCGCCAACTGGATCGTCACCGGCTATCCCTACGCCAGCATCGACACGCCCGAGCACAAGGCCTTCCTGGCCGCCTACCAGAAGAAGTACAACGACTATCCGCGCCTGAACTCGGTGGTGGGCTACGCCACGGTGAAGGCGATCGCCGCGGGCATTCAGAAGGCCGGCTCGACCGACACCGAGAAGCTGATCGCGGCCTTCAAGGGCCTGCAGTTCGACTCGCCCTTCGGCCCGGTGGTGTTCCGGCCGCAGGACAACCAGTCGACGCTCGGCATCTTCGTCGGCCGCACCGCGGTGAAGGACGGCAAGGGCGTGATGCCCTCGGGCACCTACCTCGACGGCGCAAAGCTGCAGCCGGCCGAGGAGCAGATCCGCAAGCTGCGCAATCCTTCGTGAGCGCGGCATGAGCTCGACGCTTCCGCCCATCGGCTGCAACGGCCGCGGCGCGCAGGCCTCTTCGCTGGAGCGGCCGGTGTCGCTGGCCGAGCCGCCCATCGAGGAGCAGTTCCGCCTGGTGCGCGAGAGCGGCGCCTTCGACTGCTTCGACCGCCTGCCGATGCCCGGCCAGGTCGATACCTATCTGCGCTGCATCGAGCGCTTCGGCCTGCCGGTGCACACCGCGAGCTGGTTCTATGCGCTCGGGCGCGACGAGGCGCTTCTGTCCGAGAAGCTGCGCCTGGCCGCCGAGGTCGGCGCCCGCACCCACAACATCATGCTGCACTGGCACGATGCGACGGGCCGGCCCATCGGCAACGACGAGGTGGCGGACTTCTACCTGCGCGCCTACGACGAGGGCATGGCCCGCGGCGTCGAGCCGGCCTTCGAGCTGCACGTCAACATGTGGAGCGAGGACCCGCGGCGCGTCGCGCCGGTGGCCGAGGCCGTGCGCCGGCGCGGCGTTCCCTTCCACTTCACGCTGGACTACAGCCATGGGATCTTCAAGATCGGCAACGCGCAGGAACTGGCGATCTGCGGACTGACGGAAGACGTCGCTTCGGGCCGCGCGGTGCTCGACCCCTTCCAGCCCGGCAACTTCGTCGACCAATGGCTCGACATGGGCATCGTGCGCTGGCTGCAGGTGCGCAGCGTGGCGCCGAACGGCCCGCGCAACGCCTGGTCGCTGGGCGATTCGGGAGAGGCGGTCGCGGCCGTGCCCGAGCATTCGATCTTCCCGTACGCCAAGGGCGAGCCGGGCCGCGGCATCCTTTATCCCTTCACCGAGCCGGCGCCCGGCGAGTGGCATTCGCCGTGGGACGCGGGTGCGCTGGCCTGCACGCGCGAGGTGGTGCGCAAGGTGCTGGCCTACCACCGCACTCACGAAGACTCGCCGCTGCGCTGGATCACCACCGAGATGATCAACCTGCCCGACTACGCGCACAACGCGCGCTTCTCGCTGATCGGCCAGAACGCGGCGATCGCGTGCTTCGTGCGCGAGCAGTGGGCCGCACTGGCGGGCCCGGCTTGATCAATTCTTCTTGACGGCCGCCTTGCGACGCGGCTTGGTCGCGGCCTGCGGCCCGGCCGTGTCGGCCGCCTCGTCGCGCACCGCGAGCATGCCAAGCACCACATCGCCGATGTGCGCGCGCCAGGCCGCGCGCCGCCGCGGGCTCATCAGGTCCGCGCCGATCCAGGTGGCGCAGGTGTACTGGTTCGAGAGATAGAAGAAGCCGAGCGACATGATGGTCATGAGCACATGCTCGGACGACAGGTCGCGGCGGAACACGCCCCGCGCCTGCCCGCTCTCCAGCAGGGTCGCGACCGTCTGCACCAGCGGCAGCGTGGTGCGCTCCACCACCTGCGGCGCCTGGCGGATGTGCTTGCCGCGCAGCAGGTTCTCGTTCATCAGCAGCCGCACCAGGTTCGGATGCGAGAGGTAGTGGTCCCACGAGTGCTGCACCAGCTGGCGCATGCCCTCCACCGGATCCTCGGGCGTCACGAACTCGCGCTGTGCGCCGATCATGTCCTCGTAGATCTTCGCCAGCACCGCCTGGTAGAGGCGCTCCTTGTTGCCGTAGTAGTAGTACAGCATGCGGTCCACCGTACCGGCCGCGGCGCTGACGCGCTCGATGCGCGCGCCGGCGAAGCCATGCTCCGCGAACTCCTCGACGGCTGCGTCGAGGATGCGGGTCTCCAGCAGGTCCGTGCGCTCGCGCCGCAGGCGCCGCCGCGTGGGGCCGCCTTCCGCGATCGGCGCAGGCTCGTCCGCGCGTGCCGCAGGGCGGCCGGTGCGGGGGGCGGAAGGGGATCGTTCAGGCACGTGAATGCGCTCCTTGTCGTTCGAGGCCGGGCGGCGGATTGGTGATGCATTCTCTCGCATGGCCGTCGACGCATGGCCCGGTCCGACCCTGGTGCATGAACGTGCCGCCTCCCTTGATCGAAGGATTCCAGCCCCAGGGCTTTGCGCTCAGAATCCGCCAAAACAGCGAGGTGCGAGATGAGCGGTGCAGTGGCGGGAACGATCGACCGGCTTCGCGCGCATGTTCCAGGCTTCGTCGACGTGCGTGCGCGCAGGGTGGGCGAGGGCCTGGCCTTCGTCTTCGGCAGTGCGCGCATCCTGGGCGTGGCCCTGGTCAGCGCCGGGATGATCATGCTGCTGCTGCGCTCCATGCTCTACGTCCGCACGGGCTGGGGCGTGGAGGACTTCATGGGCTGGGCCGACGAGGGTGCCGCGGGCCCGTCGGCGGCGCTGCTGGAACTGTGGCGCCACTGCCAGGTCCTCTGGCTCGCCAGGCTCTACATGGCGCTCGACAGCATCGCCTTCGTCCCGATCTACGCGGCGTTCTTCCTCAAGACCGGCCGGGTCCTGGCCGAGGCGCTGGACAACGACACCGGCCGGCCGACGCCCGCAGGGCGACGCTGGTTCGCCGTGTTCTGGGTGCCCGTGCTGATGCTGGTGGCCGTCGACCTGCTGGAGAACCTGGCGGGGGTGTCGCGCACGGGCGGCTGGGGCGTGCTGATGGGGTCCATCGCGCTCGGCATGGGCGTGGCCGGGGTGCTGGGCCTGGCGGCCCTCGAGGACTGGAAGATTCCTGCGCACCGCGGGGCCCTGGTGGTCGGCCTGCTCCTTCTCGTGTCGCTGCTGGCAGGGATGCTCTTCTGGACGCAGGCCTGCGCGGGCGTCGACGGCGCGAGCTGGCGCGGGCGGGTCGGCTGCGCGGCGCACCACTCGAAGTCCTGGCTGATCGTCGCCGTCCTCGTCGTGCTGGCCGCGGGCGGGATCTGCTGGCTCTTCGGGGTCGTGCTCTCGACGCACGTCGGCGTGGCCGGCAACCCCGAGCGTGCCCTGCGGCGCGCCGACCTGCGCGCCGCCATCTTCGACTGCCTGGTGCGCAGCCGCTATGTGCTGGCCGCGCTGGCGCTGCTGGCCGGGCTCACGGTGGTCATGGACCAGTCGCGCGACGTCATCGCCTCCACGGCTTCCTTCGTGCCTCGCTTCTTCACGATGATCCAGGTCGACTGGGGCGGCGCGCCGGCGCCCGTGCCGGGCACGCCGATCGACTGGTCCGGCGTGCTGTGGCTGCTGTGCGGATCGGGCATGGTCTTCGGCCTTTCCATCTTCGGGCTGGCGCTGCTGGTGTTCGCCTGCTGGCTGTGGACGCGCAGCGTCTGCCATCTGCGCTCGGCGGGCCAGCGTCCCGCCGTCGTCGGCTTCGAGCCTGCGCACGACGGGAACCGGCACGAGGACGTCTTCGCCCGCGACTGGGCCCGCGTGCTCGCCCTGGTGCCGGTGCTGCTGGTGGTGCTGCTGTGCGGCAATGTGCTGCAGGACCTCGCCAAGGCCCAGACCGGCACGGGCACGCATGCCGGCGCCGGCGCCGGCTGGCTCGCCTGCCTGCTGCCGAGCGTGGGCGTGGTGGCCTTCGCGGTGCTGGCCGTGTTCGTGGGCGGCCGCTTCATCTGGCGGCGCGGCGAACGCGCCTCGACCGGCGGCTATTACGACTGCATCGACTGGAAGGAGTGGAGCACGCGCGCCGGCCTGATGGACGCCACGGCGCACGCGAGCGCTGCCCAGGGCGCGCGTCCCGCCGACCTCAAATACCACTTCTTCGGCAGGATCACGCCCTACCTGCTGCCGATGGTGGCGCTCGGTTTCGTCTTCTTCTGCCGCTGGGTCGACGTGCTGCCGGGCCGCACCGGCGACTACTTCCCCTCGATGGCCTTCCCGGTCATCCTGCTGTCGCTCACCTTCTGGCTCTGCTTCTTCGGCTGGCTCTCGCTGCTGGAGGTCCATGGCGCCGTGCCCTGGGTGCTGGTGCTGTTCGTCTGGGTCGGCGTGCTCGGCCTGGCCGGCCTCACCGACAACCACATCGTCTGGTCGGGCCCGCTGGAGGGCGAGTACAGCGCCTGGGGCGGCATGCGGATGCTGGCCTGCAGCGCGGTGCTCGGCGTCGTCATCGTGGTGGCCTACCGCTGGGCGATGGAGCGGGTGCGGCATCCCGGCAGCGGCGCGTCGCTGAAGGTCTACTGGCCCCTGATGCTCGTGGTGCCGGCGCTGACGATCGCCATCATGGTGGTGGGCAACTATTTCGCCACGGCGCGGCGGCCGCAGACACCGCCGCCCTCGGCACAGGCTGCCGCCCCTGCGGTGCCGCTCGAGGCCGCGCTGGCCGGCTGGCTTCGCACGATCTGCCATGCACCCGACGACAAGAGCGCGTGCGCGCCGCAGCTGCCGGCGCATCCTCGGGCCACGGGCGGGTGGGACGTGTACTTCGTGTCGAGCGAGGGCGGCGGCATCCGCGCCGCGATGTGGACCGCCTTCGCGCTGCATCGGCTCGAGGCGGAGGACCCGGGCTTCGCGCAGCGCACCTTCGCGATCTCGGGCGTGTCCGGCGGGGCCGTGGGAGCGGCCGTCTACCGCGCCTGCAGCGCGGGCACGCAGGCCAAGGAGCGCGAGGCCTGCATCCGGCGCTTCGCGCAGACGGACCTGCTGTCGCCGCTCCTGTCCTCCTGGATGTTCGAGGACCTGCTGGGCCGCCTGGTGCCCAGCGGCCTGTGCGCCACGCCGGGCTGCGGCTTCATGTCGCGCGGCGCCTGGTTCGAGCAGTCGATGGAGGTGGGCGCGCCGCGGCTGCGCCGGGGCATGCGCGAACTGCGCAGCCTCGACACCGGCGGCGCGAACGGCAGCAGGCATGTGCCGTACCTGCTGCTGAATGCCACCTGGGTGGAAACCGGCGAGCGCGCCATCGCGACCGAGCTGGTCGTGTCGCCGGCCGACTTCCCCGGCAGCAAGGACCAGCTGGGCCTGGTGGGCGCGGACATGCCGCTGGGCGCCGCCGCGCACAACGCGGCGCGCTTTCCCTACGTGAACGCCATCGGCGGCCTGAAGACGCCGGCCGACCTGTGCGACCGCCGCGGCGCCGCGGCGTCCGGCAAGAAAGGCCCGGACGCAGAGATCAAGATCTGCGGGCACCTGGCGGACGGCGGCTACTTCGACAACGGCGGTGCGCAGTCGACCACGGACCTGGTGCGTGCCTTCGTCACCTGCCTGGCGGCGCGCGAAGTCAAGGCCGATGCGCCGATGACCGAATGCGGGAAGCTGCCGGAGGTCCAGCGCACCTGGCTGCGCGAGAACCTGGTGCCCCGCGTGCTGATGATCCGCAACGAGTCCGACCCCGGCGCCGCCACCCAGGAACGCTGCGGCGAGATCACCCGGCCCAGCCGTGCGGACGTGATCCCGATCGTCGACAACGCCTGCACCACGCCCATCGGCAAGCGCTACCAGCCCGCGCGGCCCCTGTGCGCCGAGGGCAAGGTGCCGTACCTGGACCTGATCGGGCCGCTGCTGGCCGTCATCAACACCAGCGGGGTGGGCGCCGCCGGCCGCCTGGCCGAGGCGCGCGAGGCCGATGCCATCCTGCAGGCCCGCATCGCGATGCGCGGCAAGGCCGCAGCCGCGACCGTCGAGCCGGTGACGGCCGTCGACCTGCTGCCCAAGAACGTGCATTTCCCGCTCGGCTGGCACCTGTCGCTCTCCGGCGTGGACGACATGAGCGCGCAGGCCGCGAACTGCCGGATCCTCCCGGCTGCGGACAAGCCCTGAGTTCGGAGGCCTTCAGCGCGCGGCCGCGAAGCCGAGCGGCGGCGGGCGCCTGCGCACCACCTGCGCCTTCACTACCGAGGTGTTGGTCTCGGCCTGGTCCGCGATCCGGTCCAGCACCCGGTCCAACTGCTCGATGCTTCGCGGACTTCGATGAGGCGCCCGCTCACTGGATCCGGACGACCTCGGCCTGGGGCCGTGCCTGCGGCTCCAGGCTGGAGCTGCGCATGAGCTTCTCGCCCTCGCGGTAGAAGTACCAGCAGCCGTCGTCGGGGTTGCGCGCATCGGAGAGCCGGCTCGGCGGCGCCGGGTTGAACTTCGCGCACAGGGCGCCGTCGTCCTTCAGCTCCCAGCGGCCCGAGCCGTTGACCGAGACGCTGGTGACGCTCTGGCTGTTGAAGAAGACCCTGCCGCCGTCGCGCAGGTCGAAGCGAATCAGGCTGCCGGCCGCAGTCTCCTTCAGGGTGTGGGTCTTGCCGACGAGGAGCTGCTGCAGCTCGTTGCGGTCGAGGAACTTGCGCGATGCGGAGGAGGGCTGCGCGGGGGAGGGCGTCGGCGGGGGCGGGGACGGCGTCAGGGCTGCCACGGGCGCCTGCGACGGCGACTGCGTCTGCGTCTGCGTCTGCGGCGGGGCCGACGGCGATGGCCGCGGCGCGGGCTGCACCACCGCGGGCGCCGCCGCCGGGGGCTGCACCGTCGGCGGTGGCGCTGCCGAGGACGGTGCTGCCGCGACCTGGGTATCGCTCTCGCGCCGCGCCTGCGCGAGCAAACTGTCGATGTCCTTCGGCCTGGCATCGCGGCCCGCGGGCGCGGGTGCCTGTGCCGGCGCTTGGGCCTGCGCCGAGGGCGCAGCCGGCGTGCCGGACGGCGGCGCGGATGCGGCCGCCGGGTTCTCGGTCGCCGGCCGCCGGGCCGTCGGGTTGAAGCTGAAGTTGGAGGTCAGCGAGGTGTTCACCCAAGGCAGCTGGCGCTGTCGTGTGTCGTTCAGCACCCGCACGCGCACGTTCTTGAACATCTGCTCGACTTCCAGGCCGGGAACCATGATTTCGTCGGCCAGGTTGCGGGTGTAGATGCTGTTGCGGCCGGCCGGGCCGTCCTCGGCCGGCGCGCCGGGCGCCGAGGCAAAGGCGATCAGCGTGCCGCGCGCGCCCATCTCGGCCAGTCCGCCGGCGGAGCGGACATTGCGCGTCTTCGCCGCGAACGGGTTGTCGCGGCAGGCGTCGAGGATCACGATGCGGGGGTAGGAGCCCACCTTGTCGATCTTGCTGAGGAACAGCTCCTCGATGTCGACCGACTCGTCCTTCACCTCCTCCTGGTCGCGCAGGTTGATGTCCACCGGCAGCAGGTAGTTGCGCCCGTCGATCTGCACGCCGTGGCCCGCGTAGTACAGCACCGCGATGGCATCGTCCTGCTGGACCATGCGCGCGAATTCGCGCAGCGCCCGCCTGAACTGCAGCACGCCGACGTTGAGCTGCAGGTTGACGTCGAAGCCCAGCTTGCGCAGGTTGCCGGCGATCAGGCGCGCGTCGTTCACGGGGTTGTCGAGGGGGACCTTGGGGTATTGGCTGTTACCGACCACCAGGGCGATGCGCTTTTCCGGGGGGCGGTCCTGGGCGTGAGCGGGCAGGACCACAAGCTGCAGCGCCGAGGCGAGCGCGAGCAACAGCATCCAGCAGAGCCGGGTAACGAGCGGAGTCATCGAGCCGAAGCTGTGTACCTTGCATCGGGCATTCATGGCGCGGACTATCTACCTGCGCCGCTCGGATCGCAATGCGTATTTGCGGGGCGAACATGGCTGGGTGCCGGGCAGCCGCTGGATGCGCAGCGCCAGGCGAAGCCGGTAGCGCGAGCGCGAGGGAAGAAGCGCCCTCCCTCGAAGGGGGGGGAGCGCTCCGCCGGACGCCGCTTGGTGGCTATTTCCAGCTGGTGGCGAGCAGCGGTGCCAGGCTGTCCTGGTAGTTCGGCGTCAGGGTCGTCTGGCCGGGCGGCGGGGGCGCGAAGCTGGCCATGGCCTGCACCAGGTTCTGCACCTGGGTATCGATCAGCACATGGCCATCGCTGGTTCTGAACTCCTCGACGTGGTAGGTGCTGCCCGCGTACCAGTTGTTGAGGGTGAGCTTGTCGTTGGTGCCGATGATGCTCAACTCCAGGTCGTTGCCGGATTGGCGGAACCAGAGCTGGTCCATCGAGACATTCGGGCCGAATGCCACCACATCGGTATTGCCTGGCGTCGTGTCCACGTCGACGATCCGGTCTTGCCCATCGCCACGCCCGAACTGGTAGGTGTCGTTGCCCGAGCCATCGTAGTTGCCGTCCCAGGTGTCGTAGCGGCCGCCGGCCAGGATGTCGTTGCCCGCGCCGCCGTGCAGGGTGTCGTCGCCGGTTCCGCCCTGCAGGATGTCGTTGCCCGCATCCCCGTGGAGCGTGTCGCTGCCGCCATCGCCGGCAAGGCTGTCATCGCCCGCGCCGGCGTTGAGACGATCGTTGCCGTCGCGCCCCGACATCGCGTCATTGCCTTCGCCGCCGCTGAGGGTGTCCGCGCTGGCATAGCCCGTGAGGGTGTCGTTGCCTGCGCCTCCGTTCAGCGCCTTGGCCTTGACGGCCTCCACGTTCCACACGACCTCGGGCGCATCGCTGAAGCGGATTTCCTCGACCGCCCAGCCGCCTGCGGCGTCGGCGGTGAAGTAGCTGTCGATCTGGATCTGGTCATTGGTGCCGAGGATCTTCAGCAGCAGGTGATCGCCCGCCCGCACGGCCTGCACATCGGCCTCCGAGATGCCCGGCTTGAACACGATCTTGTCGAGGTTGCCAGCGCTGGTGTCCTTGTCGAGGATGCGGTCCTGACCGTCGCCTCGGCCGAACTGGTAGGTGTCATTGCCCCAGCCGTCGTAGTAGCCGTTCCAGGTGTCGTAGCGGCCTCCGGCCAGGATGTCGTTGCCCGCGCCGCCATGCAGGGTGTCGTCGCCGGCACCGCCCTGCAGGGTGTGAGCGCATGCCCGCAAGGGCCTAGCGGGGCGACAGGGCGAGTGCGCAAGATCACGTCGCGCTCATCGGGGAGAGTGCATCTCGGCGGCCAAGGTAATGAGCATTTCAATTCACCAATGTGTCCGCCGACAAGAAATCGTGATTAGCCGTGCTATCCACCCTTCACTCGACCGCTGGAAATACTTCTACCAAAGCACCTTCCCCGCACTCGGGCAATTGTTTCCGCAAACCTCGATGCCATCGCGGGCCACGCTGCGCGCAACACCCGCCCACGGCATCGCCGAGCCAAGCACTTTTCGCTACCCTAGCGCGATGAACGCATTCGCCCCGCAGCACGCCGGCACACCCATCGGCCCGCCGCCCCCGGCCCCCGACCTCCCGGTGCCGCCTTCACCGCCGCAGGCGCCTTCACCCCAGCCCGAGGGCGATCCGCCGGCCATCGACCCGCCCATGACCGAGCCCGGCACGCCACCGCCGGTGGCCGACCCGCCGCCCGGCGCTTCGGCCCTGGGCCGTCTGCATGCGCGGCGCCTGCGCGAGGTGTACCGCTCGGCCGGCTGGCCCTGCTGCGACGCGATCGAGGTCGAACTGCTCGCCGCCGGCCTGCTGGAGCGCGTGCGCTGGCCGCAGGGCCATGAGACGCTGCGCGTGAGCGATGCCGGCATCGCGCACATCGCGGGCAACCTGGTCGTCAACCGCGCCGCACTCTCGCGGCACGAAGCGCTGGTCGAGCAGGTGGCGCGCGCGATGACGCGCGCCGGCCGCGTCGCCTGGCGCGGGCTGAGCCTGCGCGCGCGCCTGCCCGGCGCGAACGAGGGCGACAAGCCCCGCTGGTGCGTCGCTCGGCCGGATGTGTTCTCGATCCGCAACACGAGCGTCGAGGCCTATGCGCAGCCCATCGTCCACGAGGTGAAGGTCAACCGCGCCGACCTGCTCGGCGACCTGCGCAAGCCCGACAAGCGCGCCGCCTACCTCGACCTCGGCGGCGAGTGCTGGTACGTGCTGGGCTGC
This sequence comes from Variovorax sp. Soil_C_12, assembly GCF_057657375.1. NCBI lineage: Bacteria > Pseudomonadati > Pseudomonadota > Betaproteobacteria > Burkholderiales > Comamonadaceae > Variovorax > Variovorax sp. Soil_C_12. The sequence continues at coordinate 18,011 of NZ_JBDGIO010000005.1, forward strand.
GATGCCAGGGGCCGGGCGATCGCCGAGCCGGAAGAGATCCCGGCCGAGTGCGGCGTGCTGGTCGCGCAGGGCGAGCGGCTGGTGGTGGCGCGCGCGGCCGTGCATCGCGCGCTGCCGCGGATGCCTTTCAGCGTCTGGATGGCGTTGGCCAAGGCGCAGCCGGTGGCGGGCTTCGACGACGAGTCGCAGGACCTGCTGGCAGGTATCGAGGGCTGAGCCCTCCCACGAGCCACGCAGGCCCCGTGCGGGGCTGCGGACGCCGCATCTGCGCCGGCGCGAAGGCGATCGTGCTTCAGCCCAGCAGCCGTGGCAGTGCCTGCACGAGCAGGAGTCCCGTCACACCCTGCACGCTGGCGCAATGCCACATCGGCAGCGTGTTGTCGAGCGTGGCGCGCGCCTGCGGCTGCAGACGGCCGGCCAAAGAGCGTGCCAGCAGGTAGCCGCCCATCAGCAGCAGCACGGCGACATGCAGCCCCTGGTAGGCGAGCAGCATGGCGACGGTGGCGCTCCAGGCTTGGGCCTGCGGGTTCAGGCCGGCCTGCGCCTGCGCGAAGAGATCGATGCCGAAGGCGCCGGCCGCGCACAGCATGGCGAGCATCACCTGCACGCGCAGCCCCCGCTGGCCGCGCGCCTCGGCGCCGCGCAGGCGCCGCGGTGCCGTCGCCATCAGCAGCGAGCCGGCCGCGAGCAGGGCCGCCGAGGCCCAGGGCCAGCGCAGCGGCGGCAGCGCGGCACCGGGCGGGGGGCAGGTATCGGCCGCCATCGCGACATGCACATGCGCATACGCGAAAGACGCGAAGACCGTCATGTCCACCACGACCAGGATGAGCATGGCCCACCACGAATGCGAGTCGGTGATGCGGCGGCTGCCCACGGGCAGTTGCACGCCCTGCGCGACCTCGGCGCGCGGACGCGGCGGCGGCTGGTCGGAGGCCCACAGCCAGCGCAGCACCGCCCCGATCGCGACCAGCCCGAAGGCGAAGGCGGCCACCGCCAGCTCCACCGTCAGGAGCAGGAAGAAGCCCGCTGTCCCGGCAGCCGCCAACAGCGGCCACCAGCCGTCGGTGGGCAGGCGCAGCAGGTGCAAGGGGCGTGCGCCGGCGATGCTGGTGATGAGCGTCTCGCGGCCGCCGAAGGCAGTGCCGGGCAGCCAGTGCCGCCCGTCCTCCACCTCGCGCGGCAGCGACGGCTGCTCCCACAGCGGCTCGCGCGAGGCAAGCTGGGGAATGCTGCGCACGCCATATTCGCGCTGCGGCAGCCATTCGAGCGTGCCGGCCTGCCAGGGGTTGCCGTGGTCCTTCTGCGGCCGGCGCAGCACACGCGCGGCATCGACGATGAACAGCAGCACGCCCGCGGCCAGCACGAAGGCGCCGAGCGTGGACAACAGGTTGAGCGCGTTCCAGCCCAGATCGCCCGGGTAGCTGTGGATGCGCCGCGGCATGCCCAGCAGGCCCGAGACATGCATCGGGAAGAAGGCCAGGTTGAAGCCGCCGAACATCAGCCCGAAGGCCCAGCGCCCCCAGCGCTCCGACAGCCGGTGGCCGTTGAAGACCGGCGCCCAGTAGTAGAAGCCCGCGAACAGCGGAAACACCATGCCGCCGATCAGCACGTAGTGCAGATGGGCGACGATGAAGTAGCTGTCGTGCGCCTGCCAGTCGAAGGGCAGCACGGCCACCATCACGCCGGTCAGCCCGCCCAGAACGAAGATGAAATGGAAGCCCAGCAGGAACAGCGTCGGCGCGTTGAGTCGCACCTCGCCGCGCCAGAGCGTCGCGATCCACGCGAACACCTGCACGCCGCTGGGAAGCGCGACCAGGAAGCTGGCCGCCGACACCACCGTCATCGAGACGTCCCCCAGGCCCGCCGCGAACATATGGTGGATCCACAGCGCGAAGCTCACGAGCCCGACGCCGGCGAGCGCTGCCACGATGCCGCGGTAGGCCACCAGCGGGGTGCCCGCGAGCGCGGGAATCATCATCGAGACCATGCCCGCGGCCGGCAGGAAGATGATGTAGACCTCCGGATGCCCGAAGAACCAGAACAGGTGCTGCCACAGCAGCGGATCGCCGCCGCGCCCGGCGATGAAGAAGGGCCAGTCGAAGGCGCGCTCCAGCTCGAGCAGCGTGGTCGCCGCGATCACCGCCGGGAAGGCGAACACGATCATCAGCGCCGTCACCAGCATGGCCCAGGCGAAGACCGGCATGCGCATCAGCGTCATGCCCGGCGCGCGCGTGAACAGGATGCCGATGATGAGTTCGATCGCGCCCGCGATGGCCGAGATCTCGATGAAGCCGATGCCCAGCAGCCACCAGTCCGCGCCGCGCCCCGGCGAGAACTCCTTGCCGGTGAGGGGCGGGTACATGAACCAGCCGCCGTCGGGCGCCTGGCCGAAGAAGAGCGTGCAGAAGAAGACCAGCCCGCCGATCGCATAGGCCCAGAAGGCATAGGCGGACAGCCACGGAAAAGGCAGGTCGCGCGCGCCCAGCATGCCGGGCAGCAGGTACACCGCCACCGCCTCCACGATCGGCACCGCGAACAGGAACATCATCACCGTGCCGTGCATGGTGAAGAGCTGGTTGTAGGTGCGCGGCTCGACCAGCGTGTTGTCGGGCAGGGCCAGCTGCGCGCGCATGAGCAGCGCGAGAACGCCGGCCAGCACGAAGAAGAGCATCGCAGTCGCGATGTAGTACACGCCGATGCGGGTGTTGTTGACGGCCGAGAGCGCACGCCAGCCTTGGGGAGGCTCCCAGGCGCGCTGCAGCGCCTCGCGCTCGCCCGCGGGCCGGGGCAGGGCGGAGGGCAGTTCGCTCATTTCAGCTGGGCCAGCCAGGCGGCGATGGCCTGCAGGCTGGCTTCGTCGATGCGCTCGTGCGAGGACGGCATGCGTGCACCGGGCTTGAGCTGCTGCGTGTGCGCCACCCAGCGCGCGAGGCCATCGGCATCGTTGGGCATGAGGCCGGCGCCGAGGAACAGGCGACTGCCCACATGCGTGAGGTCCGGGCCCAGGCGGCTCTCTTCGCTGACGCCGCGCACCGTGTGGCAGGCATTGCAGCGGTGCGCAAGGAAGGCGTCGCGCCCGCGTTCGAGCGCAGCCGTGGCCGGCGGCGCGGCGGGCGCGGCCTGAGCGGCAAGCCAGGCATCGAAGGCGGCAGGCGGCTCGGCCAACACATGCAGCGCCATGCGCGCATGCTGGTCGCCGCAGTACTCGGCGCAGGCGCCGCGCCAGGTGCCGGGGCGATCGGCCTGCAGCTGCAGGTGCTGCAGGCGGCCCGGCACCATGTCCATCTTGCCGCCGAGCGCCGGCACCCAGAAGCTGTGGATGACGTCGGCACTGGCGAGCGCGAAGTAGACCGGCCGGCCCACCGGGATGCGCAGCTCGTTCGCGCCCGCGACCTCCAGGCCCGTGGCCGGATCGCGATAGCGCAGCGCCCACCACCACATGTGGCCGGTCACGGCGACGATCAGTGCGTCCTTGGGCGGCGCCACCCGCCAGGGCGGCTTGTGCCATTCGCTGTAGACGAAGAGGGCGGCAAGCACCGCGCCCGGGAAGGCAAGGCCGCCGCCGAGCACCCACCAGCGCGCGTTCACCCGCGCCAGGCGCCTGCGAACGGCGAGCACGAGCAGTGCCATCACGCCCGCGAAGATCAGCGCCGCACCGGCGACCAGCACGCCGGTCACGCCCAGCAGCGTCTCTGCCACCGGTCCCGCCGCCTGCAAGGCCGACTGTGCGTAGGCGCCGCTCATTCGAGCGCCAGCAGGTACGCGGCCATGTCGCGCGCTTCGTCGGCCGAGACGCCCATGGCGGGCATGAGCGTGTCGGGCACCAGCGCCGTCGGCTGGGCGATCCAGCGCGCCAGCGTGTCGGGGCGATTCGGCACCTCTCCCGCGATGTAGCTGCGCCGGCCGAAGCCCGCGAGCGCAGGCCCGGCGGTGCCGCGGGCCGCCGGCACCTCGGGGATGGCGTGGCAGCTGCCGCACTGGTAGTGGGCCAGCAGCGCCTGTCCGCGCAGCACCTGGGCGCGCGGCGCATCGGCGTAGGGCAGCCGGCTGTCGCCGATGCAGCCGGCCGCGAGCGCCAGCGGGACCAGCTGCAGCAGCAGCGCGGTCCGCGGGCCGGGGCGGTCCAGCGAGGCGAGGGCCATGGCGGGCATTCTCGCGTCGCGAATGCGCGCTGCGCCGACAGGGCGGCGCTGTTGCGCGTCGGACAATGCCGCCAGAACATGGGAACCCTGAAGACCGTCCTGCTCACCTCGGCGGCGCTTGGCCTCGCCGCCGCGGCCGTTGCGGCGGCGGTCGTGTATGGCGGCCTCTACAACGTGGCGGCGACTTCCCAACACACGCAGCCGGTGCATACCCTGCTCGAGACGGCGATGCGCCAGTCGGTGCGGCTGCGCGCGCGTGGCGTCGAGGTGCCGCGGCTCGACGACGAGCAGCTGGTGCTGCGCGGCGCGGCCTGCTTCCGGGCCAAGTGCCAGCAGTGCCACGGCGGGCCCGGGGTGGCGCAGGACGACATCGGCAAGAGCATGCAGCCGGTGCCCGGCCCGCTGGTCGACGCGCGCCATCACTGGAATGCGCGCGAGCTCTACTGGGTGACGAAGCACGGCATCAAGATGAGCGGCATGCCGGCCTGGGAGTACCGCCTGGGCGAGGAAGACCTGTGGGCGGTGGTCGCCTTTCTCGAGCGCTTGCCCGATCTGACGGCGCGGCAGTATGCGCAGCAGACGCGGGCCCCGGCCACCTGCGGCCCGAGCCAGGCGGCTGCGGCCGGCGCGCCGGGCGATGCGCGGCGCGGCGCGCGGGCGCTGCACCAGTACGCCTGCAATGCCTGCCACAGCATTCCCGGCATCACCGGCTCCGCAGCGCATGTCGGCCCGCCGCTCGATGGCATCGCGCGCCGCGCCATGATCGGCGGCCGGCTCGCCAACACGCCCGACAACATGGTGCACTGGCTGCGCCGCACGCACGAGGTCGACCCGCGCACGGCCATGCCGGAGATGGGCCTGACCGAGCAGGACGCGCGCGACATCGCGGCTTATCTGTCGACGCTCGATTGAGGGCGCGGCCGTACCGGCCTTTGCCTTGGAGCGCGTTCAGCTCGTGTAGTCGCCGCTGGCCTCGGGCTGGAACAGGATCTCTTCCACCCGGGCGACGCCCTGGCTGCCGCCCGGCAAGGTCCAGCTCGCCGTGGCGCCGAGGCGCAGGCCGATCAGGCTGATGCCCACGGGCGAGAGCACCGAGACGAAGCCGGCCGCGGGGTCGGCGTCCTGCGGGTAACACAGGGTCAGCTTGCGGCGCTCCCCCGAGCGTGCGTCCACCAGCGTCAGCTGCGAGTACATGGTGACGATGTCGGCCGGGATCTCGCGCGAGCGGATCACGTCGGTGGATTCGAGCAGGGCCTCGAGCGCCGGATGCGGCCCTGTCTTGTCGAGCAGCTTGAGCAGCCGGACGTGGTCGAGTTCGGTGAGCATGCGCTCGCCGGGAAGGGGCGTGGTGGTGGCCATGAAGCACTCCAATCGAAATGCGGGCGCGCTGTGCAAACGGCGCTCGCGAATGCGCGGGGCAGGCGCCCGGCGATCGATGGTTTGCGCTACAGAGGAAAGGGGGATCGCCGGGCGGAGGAGGGTGCGGCCGGCACGGGCTGGCCGCCCGGCATCGCGGCCCCGACGCAGGCCGCGCGGGCGCGACGCACGGCCGCGCGCAGGGCGGGCTTGGCGTCGAGGTGGGTGCGGGTGGCCGGGGAGCGCATCGGCCCATTCTAGGCCGGGCGCGATCGCCTCATGCCGTCGAGGTGCTGCGAGCCGGAAGGGCGATCGGCAGTCCGGGGATCGTCAGCAGGCGCAGGGCCTCGATCTCCGTGTAGTCCTGTTCGCCGGCCAGGAAGCGCATCCGGCAGCCGCCGATGGAGATGTTGTCGCCGTCGACCAGATGCTGCGTGTCCACCCTGAAGTCGTTGACGAAGACCCCGTTGCTGCTGCCCAGGTCCTTGATCGTCACGAACGGGCCGTCGATGGTGAGCAGGGCGTGGAAGCGGCTCACCCGGTCATGCCGGATGACGATGTCGTTGGTCAAGGCCCGCCCGACCCGGGTTTCGGGCTTGCGCAATGAGATCTGCTTGGTGGCGTTGGCGCTCGTCAACAGGAGGAGTTTGGGCATGCGCAGGCTGGGGCGGATGGGGAAGTCGGGCGAGGGTAGGGGCGCGCGCCTCGCGTGCCAAACGCTTTGGATGAATGGGGCGTATCGATGGCGCGAATAGCCACGACTACGACCTTCGCGTTAGCGCGCATGGCCGATAGGCAAGGCACACCCCCCGCACCCACACTGCGCCTCGTGATCGCCCGTTCACCGACGTTGTCGGACGCAGGAGGAATGGCCATGATCCCAAGACGCTGCTCTGCGACGAAGCGATTGCTGCTGCCGCTTGCAGTCACCTTGTGCGTCGCGGCCTGCGGCAAAGGCCCGCGCCCCGGCGAGGTGCTCGACGAAGCCAGGCAGGCCGGCCGCGACGCCGCCTCCTTCCCGCATGCCGGGGAGGACTACTTCCGCGACATGGACGGCGGCATCGCGCTCACGCCGCAGGAGGTCCGGGGCCGCAACATGTGGCTGGTGTGGAGCGGCGGCAACGACCGCTTCTGGACGCAGATGACCGACTACACCTTCGGCGCCTTCGATCTGCTGAAGGTGGTGAGCACCCATCCCACCCAGGGCTATTCGCGCGCCAACCGCTGGAGCTATTTCGGGCTGGTGAACGAGCCCTGCTTCGAGGCCGCGACCGGCCCCGACAAGTCCCGCCGCGGTCTCTGGCTCGACGTGCGCAGCAAGGACTGCGGGCCCGACCCCTTCGAGAACGAGAGCAAGTACCCGGGCGTCAAGATCGGATCGCGCGGCCAGTCGCTGGGCGACGGCACGACGCAGCCGGTGGGTTCCTTCTACGGATGGGGCACGGGCATCGCAGGCCTCAGGCTCTTTCCCAACCCGGCCTTCGATGCCAAGGCCGCCAAGGAATGGGACGCGGAGAAGTACTACACGGACCCGAGCTACTACAACCGCAAGGACCTCGTGCGCCCGTACCGCGTGGGCATGTCCTGCGGCTTCTGCCACATCGGCCCCAGCCCGGTGAAGCCGCCGGCCGATCCGAACAGCCCGAAGTTCGAGAATCTCAGCTCCTCCGTGGGCGCGCAGTACATGTGGGTGGACCGGCTCTTCATCCACAACGCCAACAAGCCCGAGGGCCGCACCAACTACATGTTCCAGCTGGCCCACACCTACCGGCCGGGCAGCATGGACACCTCGCTGGTCTCCACCGACAGCATCAACAACCCGCGCACCATGAACGCGGTGTACGAGTTCGGCGGCCGGCTGGAGATGGCCAAGCGCATCGGGCAGGAGAAGCTCGCGGACGGCGAGCTGCACAACAGGCAGTTCAACGACTTCGTGACCAGCGGGCCGCTGCTGGACTTCTTCACCAAGCCCGACGCGGTGCGCACGCCGCATGTGCTGAAGGACGGCGCGGATTCGGTGGGCCTGCTGGGCGCGCTCAACCGGGTCTACCTCAACATCGGTCTCTTCAGCGAAGAGTGGCTGCTGCACTTCAATCCGGTGGTGGGCGGCAAGACCATCACGCCGCTCCCGATCGCGACCGCGCAGAAGAACTCCAGCTACTGGCAGGCCACCGAGGCCGGCACGCCCGACACGGCGCTCTTCTTCCTCAAGGCGGCGAAGCCCGACCGCCTCGCGGACGCGCCCGGCGGCGCCGAGCACCTGCAGGCCGGCGCGGGCCTGCTGGATCGCGGCAAGCTCGCCTTTGCCGACACCTGCGCGCGCTGCCATTCCAGCAAAGGCCCGGCGCCGCCGCCCGCCTTGGAGCTCACGGCCGCGAAGTGTGCCGGCGCCGGCTACCTCGACTGCTTCAAGCGCTACTGGAAGTGGACCCAGTCCGACGAGTACAAGGCCGAGATGCGCAAGGTCGTGCAGGCGCCGGACTTCCTGCAGGGCAACTACCTGTCGACCGATGCGCGCATTCCGGTGACGCTGTTGCGCACCAACGTCTGCAGCCCGCTCGCGACCAATGCGCTGGCCGGCAACATCTGGGACAACTTCTCCTCGCAGACCTACAAGCAGCTGCCCTCGGTGGGCACGGTGACCCTGCGCGACCCCTTCAGCGGCGAGCCGCGGCCCTACGCGATGCCCGCCGGCGGGCGCGGCTACACGCGCGTGCCTTCGTTGATCAGCGTCTGGTCGACGGCGCCGCTGCTGCTCAACAACACCGTCGGGCCCTTCGACATCGACCCTTCCGTCAACGCGCGCCTGCGCAGCTTCGAGGCCTCGATCGAGCAGATGCTCTGGCCCGAGCGGCGCGAGCGCGACGCGGTGCTGGGCGACAAGGCCGAAGGCCTGATCGACCGCACCACCGAGCGCAGCACCGTGACCGTGCCCACCGGCTTCGTGCCCGAGGCCCTGCAGCCGTTGCAGGGCACGCTGCACCGCTGGCTGCCCTGGCTGTTCCAGGAGGGCGGCGACATCGTGCTCGGCCCCATCCCCAAGGGAACGCCGGTGGCGCTCCTGGCCAACCTCAAGCTGCGCGCCGAGGGCGACACGCTGCACGAGAAGGCGACCCATGTGCGCGACGTGGGCGGGCTGCTGATCGAGCTCAGGAGCGCGCTGAAAAACGCACCCGCCGGCGCCACCGACGACCAGCTGCGCGAGCACTTCGCGAAGCTGCGCGAGCCGATGCTGACGCTCAGCAAGTGCCGGGACTTCGTGGTCAACCGCGGCCACTACTTCGGCACCGCGCAGTTCAACCGACAGGAGGCCTTGAGCGATGACGAGAAGGCCTTCGGCCGCGAGCCTGAGCTGAACGACGAGGACAAGCGCGCGCTGATCGCCTTCCTCAAGACCTTCTGAGGCCCAATGCCCGAACCCGTATGGGACTATGTGATCGTCGGCTCCGGCCCCGGCGGCGGCACGCTGGCCGCTCGGCTGGCGGAGGCCGGCATGCGGGTCTTCCTGATCGAGGCCGGCGGCGACCCGCGGGCCTCGGCGCCGCGTTTGCCGGATGACTACGACGTGCCTGCCTTCCATGCCTTCGCCTGCGAGAACCCGGCCATCAGCTGGAACTTCCGCGTGCGCCACTATGCCGACGAGGCGCGGCAGTCCCGCGACTGGAAGTACGAGGCAGGGCAGGGCGTGCTCTACCCGCGCGCCGCGGCGCTGGGCGGCTGCAGCGCGCACAACGCGATGATCTTCATGCTGCCGCACGCCTCCGACTGGAACCACATCGCAAGACTGACGGGCGACCGTTCCTGGCGCGCCTCGCGCATGCGCGGCTACGCGCGGCGCATCGAGAACTGCGGGCACCGGCCGCTGTGGCGCTGGCTGCGCCATGTGGGCCTCGATCCAACGGGGCATGGCTGGGGCGGCTGGCTGCGCACCGAGAAGGCGATCCCGCTCTCGGTGCTGGGCGACGACGGGCTGGTGCGCGTGCTGCGCGACACCACCGGCGTCTTCGCCGGCAGCCTGCCCACGCCGCTGCGCAGCACGCTGCGCTGGGTGCGCGGCGGGCTGGGCGACCCCAACTCGCGGCGCCTGTGGCCCGGCAGCTTCGAGGGCCTGTGCTACACGCCGCTCTCCACCGCGGACCACCGCCGCGCCGGCATCCGCGAGCGGCTGCTGGAGGTGGCGAAGCAGCATCCGGGCAAGCTGCACATCGAGCTCGACGCACTCGCCGCGCGCGTGCTCTTCGACGAGGCCGGCGCGGCCTGCGGCGTCGAATACCGCAAGGGCGCGCACCTCTACCGCGCCCATGCCACGCCCAGCGGGGCCGAGGGCCTGCGGTGCGAGGCGCGGGCGCGGCGCGAGGTGATCCTCTGCGGCGGCACCTTCAACACGCCGCAGCTGCTGATGCTCTCGGGCATCGGGCCGGAGGAGGAACTGCGCCGCCACGGCATCGCACTGCACGCCGCGCTGCCCGGCGTCGGCCGCAACCTGCAAGACCGCTACGAGGTCGCCGTCACGCACCGCATGCGCGGGCCCTGGGAGGTGCTGGAGGGCGCACGCTTCGACCGCGACGACACGCTGTGGCGCCGCTGGCAGGAAGGGCGCCTGGGCATGTACGCCTCCAACGGCGCGGCCCTGGGCGTGGTGCAGCGCTCGCGCTTCGCGATGCAGCCGGGCCTGGAACCCGATCTCTTCTGCATGGCGCTGCTCGCGCGCTTCGAAGGCTATTTCCCCGGCTTCTCGAAGTTCGTGCGCGAGCAGCCCGACCAGCTGACCTGGGCCGTGCTCAAGGCCCACACGCGCAACCGCGCCGGCACCGTGCGCCTGCGCTCGGCCGATCCGCGCGACATGCCGCTGGTGGACTTCCACTACTTCGACGAGACCGACGACCCTGGCGCCGAGGACCTGCGCGCCGTGGTGGAGGCGATTCGTCAGGTGCGCCGCATGACGGCGCCGCTGCTGGCCAAGGGATGGATCGCCGAGGAGCTCGCGCCCGGCCCGGCCGCGCAGAGCGACGAGGCGCTGGCCGACTATGTGCGCGACACCGCCTGGGGCCACCACGCCTCGTGCTCCTGTGCGATCGGACCGCGAGAACAGGGCGGCGTGCTCGACAGCAGCTTCGCGGTGCACGGCGTGCCGCGGCTGCGCGTGGTCGATGCCTCGGTGTTCCCGCGCATTCCGGGCTTCTTCGTCGCCTCCGCGGTCTACATGGCCGCGGAAAAGGCGGCGGATGCGGTGCTGCGCACGGCCGCGCGCACACCACTTTCGGCAAGTTGACGGTCCCCGACCCCGGCCGGACACTGGCCGGGGTTTCACTCGAGGAGATTGGCGATGGCCTACGACGTACAGCAGCTGCTCGACATGACCCAGCAGCAACTCGACGAGCTCTTCACCGCCAGCCCGGCGGGCGACATTCCCTCCGGCGAGGCCGAGGGCACTGCGATCATCGCGCCCGGCACCCGCTACACCGAGTCGATCGCGAAGATGGTCAACTTCTTCGGCTGGCAGGGCAAGGTCTTCGACCCCGAGCACGGCGTGCTCAAGAACAAGGTCAGCCCCTTCGGCATCCAGGCCATCGTGGCCCAGGTCTACAAGGGCGACAGCTGGCTGGACCAGAAGGAGTGCATCGTGCTCGACTACTCCAAGACCTCGGTGGTGGCCCACTGGATCCGCGACGAGATCCGGCTCATTTCGCCGTCCTTCTACCTGGGCAAGGTGTACTGGGGCAAGGAGCGGCTCATCGACTTCTGCCTCAAGTTCTAGCCTGCCGACACGACCGGATGCAGTGACTCCTCAATCGCACTTCGTGGTGGTCGCCGCCATCGCCCCGGGACGCGAAGCAGGGCTGCGCAAGCTCCTGGCCGCCATGACCCTGGCGCCGGGCGTGGCCGATCCGGTCAATCCGGTGCTGCCTTTCGGCGCCTTCGAGCGATTGCACTTCGCGCGCTTCGCGGTGCTGGGCGACGCGACCATGGCCGACCTCGAGGTCTTCGGGCTGCCGCGCCCCAAGCTGCCGACCTACCTGCTCTTCATGGGCGACTGCGACGGCTCTGCCGAGGCCCAGCTGGCCGAGCTGGTGCAGCGCGCCGGCGAAGGCCTGCGCCGCATCTTCTCGCACTGCCGCGGCCTCGACCTGCGCGACGACCTGCTGGAGTGGCTGATCGAGCATGACCGGCCCGTGGCCGCGCCCTACGTCAACCGCATCGGCCGTACCGTGCGGCAGATCCGCGAGGAAAGTGCGCTGCAGCGGGCACTGTCGGCGCGCGTGCAGCGCGGCGTGCGCGACGCGGCCATTGAACCGCAGGTGCTGCGGCGCGATCTGCTGAACTTCGTGCGCACCAAACAGGCCGCCGGCGAGCTGCTGCTGACGCCGCCCGCGCCGACGCCGCTGGGGTGGTGGATGGGCAACACGCTGCATGCCGTCGGTTTGCCGCTGGCGGCACTGCTGCTGTCGCCGCTGCTGCTCGTGGCGCTCCCTTTCGTCCTCGCGCTGCTGCGGCGGCACGAACGCGCCGACCCGGAGTACTGCCCGCGACCCGGCGCCGCCGCCGTGAGTGAGATGCAGGAGCTGGAAGACCACGACCTGAGCAACAGCTTCACCGCGCTGGGCGCCGTCAAGCCCGGCTGGTTCCGGGTCGGCCTCGTGCAGGTGCTGCTGCTGGCCATCGCCTGGGCCTGCCGCCACGTCTTCGGGCGCGGCCACCTGGCGCGCGTGCGCACCATCCATTTCGCGCACTGGGTCTTCCTCGACAACAAGCTGCGCGTGCTGTTCGCCAGCAACTACGACGGCAGCCACGAGGCCTACATGGACGACTTCATCAACAAGGTCGCCTGGGGCCTCAACCTGGTCTTCAGCAACGGCTTCGGCTGGCCGCGCACCGCGTGGCTGATCAAGGAGGGCGCGCGCCGCGAGCTGCCCTTCAAGTACTACCAGCGCGGCCACCAGCTGCCGACCCAGGTCTGGTACAAGGCCTACCCCGGCCTCACGCTCAGCGACATGGAGCGCAACCGGTGCATCCGCGAAGGCTTCGAGCGCGTGGGCATGAGCGATGCGGAAGCGCTCACGTGGCTGAGGCTGCTATGAGCGCCGCCCGGCCGCCCGATGGCGCTCGCCCCCTCCTTCAGGAGGGGGTGCGCGAAGTACACGAAGTGACGAGCCTGGGGGAGGCTGTTATGAGCACGCACGACACGCCGCCGGTCGACTTCGAGGACATTCAAGGCCTGGTGCGCTACGGCTACAAGCGGCTGACGCAGGCCTGCTTCCTGCTGCTGCGCGTTCGCGATGCCGCGGCCGCCCGCGCCTGGCTCGGCACGGCACAGGTCACGCCGGCGATCGAGCGCAGGCCCCCGCCGCGCACGGCGCTGCACATCGCCATCAGCGCCCCGGGCCTCAGCAAGCTGGGCGTGGCGAGGGACATCGTCGAGGGCTTCTCGGCAGAGTTCCTGGCCGGCATGACCAGCGACGCGAGCCGGGCACGGCGGCTGGGTGATCTCGGTGCGAACGACCCTGCCGGATGGAAGTGGGGCGGCGCGCCGCACGATGTGCCGCATGTGCTGGCGATGGTCTACGCGGTGCCGGGCGAGCTCGACGCGTGGCTTGCGACCGTGCGCGCCCAGTGCGCCGCCGGCTTCGAGGAAACGGATGCCCTGTTCACCGCCAACCTGCGCGAGACCGAGCCCTTCGGCTTCATCGACGGCATCTCGCAGCCGCGCGTCGACTGGGAGCGCCGGCGCGCCGCACGCGACGAGGAGCAGTTCGGCTTCACCAACCGGTCCTGCCTCGGCGAGTACCTGCTGGGCTATCCGAACGAGTACGGCGCCTACACCGACAGGCCCCTGCTGGAGCCGCAACGCGATCCCGGCGCGCTGCTGCCCCGCGCCGAGGAGGCCCCCGGCATGGCCGACCTGGGGCGCAACGGCAGCTATCTCGTGATGCGCCAGTTGCGCCAGGACGTGGGCGGCTTCTGGCAGTTCATCGACCGCGAGGCCGGCGGCAACCCGATGCTGCGCCGGCGCCTGGCCGAGGCCATGGTCGGACGCAAGTTGGAAGGTGGCGAGGCGCTCGTGGGCCCCGGGCGCGAGCGCCTTGACGGCATCGAGGAGGACGAACGGCGGCTCAATGGCTTCACCTATCGCAGCGATCCCGACGGCCTGCGCTGTCCCCTGGGCGCGCACATCCGCCGCGCCAACCCGCGCAATGCCGATCTGCCGGCGGGCTGGGCGAATCCGCTCTCGCGCCTGTGGCGGCGGCTGGGCTTCGGCGCAGACCCTCTGCGTCCTGACCTGGTCGCCTCGTCCCGCTTTCATCGCCTGCTGCGCCGGGGCCGCGAGTACGGCGGCGCGCCGGGCGAGGAGACCGGCCTGCATTTCATCTGCCTGGGCGCGAACATCGGGCGCCAGTTCGAGTTCGTCCAGAACGCATGGCTGATGGGCACGCGCTTCGACGGCCTCTCCAGCGAGGCCGATCCGCTGCTGGGCCATCGCCTGCCCGAGCCGGACGGCAGCCTCACCGACGGCTTCTCGATGCCGGTGGGCACGGGCCCGGATCGCCGCATCTCGGGCCTGCCGCAGTTCGTGACCGTGCAGGGCGGGGCGTACTTCTTCCTGCCGGGCATCAGCGCGCTGCGCTACCTGTCGAAAGTCCAAGCGCCATGACCAACTCGAACGTGAGCCGCCCTGCGCCTCGCGCCAACACCGGCTCGGCGCTGAAGAACTTCGTCAGCGACTCCGGCATGGCCCTGCTGCGGCTGGAGCGCAGGTTCGATCCCTTCGTGCGCCCGGCCTTCGACGCGCTGCTGCGCGACCCGCTGGCGCGCCTGACCACCGCGCTGATCAACAGCCGCCGCCCCAACGAGGGCCTGGCCATCGCCGAGGAGCGCCTGCTGCCCGGCGAGGAAGAGTTCGTCGACTCCATCGTCCGCAGCTTCACCCAGCAGATGCGCGACCTCTGGAAGCCCGGCGGCTTCGAGCGCGGCGGCAACACCAAGACCCAGGGCATCGTGCGCGCCGAGTTCATCGTGCACGACGACATCCCCGCGCACATGAAGCGGGGCATCTACGCGAAGGCCCAGCGCTTCAACGCCTGGGTGCGCTTCTCCGGCCCCGGCCCCTACATCACGCCGGACATCGAGGACGTGGGCTTCATGAGCATCAGCATCAAGCTCATTGGCGTGCCGGGCCCGAAGCTGATGGAGGAGGAGCAGCACACGCTGGACATGTTCGGCGTCTCCACGCCCACCTTCGTCACGCCCGACGTCAAGGCCAACGCGGCGCTGCAGATCGAGAGCGTGAAGAACGCGCAGATCTTCTACTTCGTCAACCTGCGCGAGTCGCATGTGCTGGACCTGGTGATGCAGTCGCTCTTCATCAAGACCCAGTCCAGCCCCTTCGAGGCGCCGTACTTCAGTTGCGTGCCGTACCTGCTGGGCGAGGGGCAGGCCATGCAGTACTCGGTGTGGCCGAAGTCCGCCAGGCGCACGCCCATCCCGCGCCTGCCGCTGCGCCCGCCCGACGACTACCTGCGCCGGGCCATGGTCGCGACCTTGAACCAGGAAGAGGTGGAGCTCGACATCCGCCTGCAGATGCAGACCGACCCGCACTTGATGCCGATCGAGAACGCGGGCGTGCTGTGGCCCGAGACGCTGTCGCCGCGCGTCAGCGTTGCCACGCTGCGCATCCCGAAGCAGACCTTCGATTCGCCGGCGCAGATGGAATTCGCGAAGAAGCTGTCGTACAACCCCTGGCACACCATCGCCGAGCACCGGCCGCTGGGCAACCAGAGCCGGGCTCGGCGGCGGATGTACCGGGAGCTGTCGAAGCTGCGGCACGACATGAATGCGGTGCCGCACTACGAGCCGGACGGGGACGAAGTGTTCGAGTAGGGCGGGCTCGTTCAGGCCTTAGGCAGCCGCCGCCCCAGCTTGCGCCGGCGACTGCGTCGCAGCCAGTGCCGGCCCGGGGCAGGCCGCCGGCGGCAGCCCGCAGATGCGGATGAAGATGACGCGCTCGTCATGTCACATCTCGTGCGGATCCATCTGCTTGCCGGTGGGGAACAGGTCCACCGAGATCAGCACGGCGGTCGTGCTGCCGGTGTTCTTCCACCAGTGCGAGGTGCCGTTCTTCTCCGGCGCCACGTCGCCGGCGCGGTGCACGATGGGCACGGCGCAGCTGCTGGCGTACTCCACCACCTCGCCGGAAACGATGTAGATCATCGCCGGCCGCTCGTTGTGGCTGTGCCAGGGCACGATGCCGCCGGGCTTCATCTCGAGCTGGCGCAGGCGGAACAGGCGGCCCTGCAGCGCCAGCGGCTCCTTCGACAGGTCGGTGCTGTAGCGCACCACGTCCGTCACGTCCTTGGGACTCATCGGGCCGGGCTTCTGGCCGTGGCCGTCGGCGACGACTTTGTCGGCCGGGCATTCGCCGGCATGGACGGCCGGCGCCAGGGCGCCGAGGGCGCCGGCGGCAAACGCTGCGAGCATGGCGGCGCGCCACGGCAGGCGGCGCGGGGGATGGGCGATATGCATGATGACTCTCCTGGAAGCAAAGGTTGTTGACGAGGGACGGATCGCCGTTCGGCGGCTCCGCAGTGCACTGTGGCGGCCGGGCTTCACACTGCGGTCCGCCAGAGTTCACGCTTTGATCACGCATTGCCAGCCGGGCCGGATCTGGCGCACAGTCCGCACAGCGCGCACCTGCCGCGACATGGGAAGAGGACGAAGACAGCGATGAGCCCGACGCCCGAAGTGCATGCCTGGATCGCCGACACCGGCGCCTTCCGGCTCGGCCGCGGCCTGCTCGCGGGCCGGCGCGTGCTGCTCAAGTGCGCACGGCAGCTGCCGGCGAGCGCCGCCGACCGCGCGGCGCTGCGGCGCGAGTGCGAGCTGATGGCCGGCCTGTCCTGCGCCGCAGCGCTGCAGCCGCGCCTGTTCGAGCTGCCATCGGGGCCGGCGCTGGTGATGGAAGACCCAGGCGGCGAACCGCTGCCCGCGCTGCTGGCGGCCGGCCGGCTGGCGCTGCCGCTGGCCCTCGGCTTCGGCATGCAGCTTGCCACCGCGCTGGCCGAGCTGCACCGGCGCGGCCACGTCCACCACGGACTGCGCCCCGAGATCGTGCTGGGCGATGGTGCGTCGGCCCGTGCCTGGCTGCTCGACGTCACGGAGGCGGGCAGCGAGGCCGGCCAGGGGCCACCGCCGGCCGCCGCCACGAGCACCGTGGCCCGGCTGCGCCATGCCTCGCCCGAGCAGACCGGCCGCACCGGCAGCACCCCCGACCACCGCAGCGACCTCTACGCGTTCGGCGTGCTGCTCTACCAGATGCTGACCGGCGAGCCGCCCTTCGCCGCCGACGATGCGCTGGAGCTGATCCATGCGCACATCGCCGGCACGCCGGTCGCGCCCGCTGCGCGCGTGCCGGGGCTGCCACCGCCGGTGTCGGACATCGTGATGAAGCTCCTGGCCAAGTCGCCCGACGAGCGCTACCAAAGCGCGGTCGGCCTGGCGGAGGACCTGGCTTTCTGCGCGCGCGAATGGGCGGCGCACCGCCGCATCGCACCCTTCGTGCCGGGCCTGCGCGACCCGGCGCAGGGCCTCGCGATCCGGGGGCACCTGTACGGCCGCGAGGCGGAGCAGGCGCTGCTGCGCGCCGCCTGCGAGCGCGTGCGCGAGCCGCAGGCGCGGCCCGCGATGCTGCTGGTGGACGGCTATCCCGGCATCGGCAAGACGGCGCTGGTGCTCGCGCTGTGCCGGCCGCTGGTGCGCGGCCAGGGCGGCTACTTCGTTTCGGGCAAGTTCGACCAGGTGGTGCGGGGCGTGCCCTTCGGCGCCTTGATCCAGGCTTTTCGCGAGCTGGTGCGGCAGATGCTCACCGAGAGCGAGGCGCGCCTGGCGCAGTGGCGCGCGGTGCTCGTCCAGGCGCTGGGGACCAATGGCGGCGTGCTCGCGCAGGTGATCCCCGAGGTCGGCTTCATCCTCGGCGAGCAGCCGTCGCCGGTGCAGCTCGGGCCCACCGAGGCGCAGAACCGCTTCCAGCGCGTGTTACGGAACTTCGTCGCCGCGGTGGCGCTGCCGGCGCATCCGCTGGTGGTCTTCCTGGACGACCTGCAGTGGGCCGATGCCGCCACGCTGGGCCTGCTCGAGCCGCTGCTCGACGGCCCGGAGATCCGCGGCCTGCTGCTGATCGGCGCCTGCCGCGACAGCGAGCACCATGCAACGCAGCGCCTCGCGCCCGCCCTGAGCGCGCTGGAAGCCGCGGGCGTGGCGGTGCAGCGTGTCGCCCTCGGGCCGCTGCGCCTGGACGACCTGGCAGCCCTGGTGCGCGACATGCTGCACGGCGAGCTCGACGATGCCCTGCCGCTGGCACGACTGGTGCTGGAGAAGACCGGCGGCAACCCCTTCTTCGTGCACCAGTTCCTCCACAGCCTGGAGCGCGACGGCCATTTCCGCTTCGACGCGGCGGCGCAGCGCTGGCGCTACCGGATCGAGGCCATCGCGCAGGCGCCGCTGGCCGAAGACGTGGTCGAGCTCATGACGCGCAACATCCAGCGCCTGTCCACCCGCTCGCAGTACGCGCTGACGCTGGCGGCCTGCATCGGCAACCGCTTCGATGCGCACACGCTGGCGCTGATCTGCGAGCAGCCGCAGGAGACCGTGGCGGACGACCTGCTCCATGCCATGGCGTCGGGGCTGATCGTGCCTGTTCCGCCCCAGTCCCAGGCCGCCTCGGCGCGCGAGGACGCGCCGGCCTACGACTTCCTGCACGACCGCGTGCAGCAGGCCGCCTATGCGCTGATCCCGCAGGCGCGCGAGCCCATGCTGCACCTGCGCATCGGCCGGCTGTTGCGCGCGCGCGCGGGCGAAGCGCCGGCGCAGCAGACGCTGTTCGACATCGCGCACCATCTCAACCGCGGGCGCGGCCTGATCGAGGATCCCGACGAGCGGCACGAGGTCGCCCGGCTGGACCTGCGCGCCGGGCGCGAAGCCAAGTCCTCGACCGCGCACCAGGCCGCGCTGGAGTTCTTCCGCGCCGGCCTCGACCTGCTGGACGAGTCGCAATGGGCGAGCGACCACGCGCTGTGCTTCGCGCTGCAGCTCGAGGCCGTGGAGAGCGAGTACCTGTGCGGGCGCTTCGAGGCCGCGCAGCCGCAGTACCAGCAACTCCTTCGGCGCGCCGCGACGAACATCGAGCGGGCCAGGGTCCACCGGCTGCAGAGCGTGCAGCACGAGCACATGGCGCGCTATGCCGAGGCGCTGGCGAACACGCGCGCAGGGCTGGCGCTGTTCGGCCTGCAGCTGCCCGGGACCGCTGCCGACACCGAGCGCGCGCTGGCCGTCGAGATGGAGCGCATCTCCGCGCTGCTGGGCACCCGGCCCATCTCGGCGCTGGCCGATCTGCCCGCGATGGACCATCCGGAAACCCTGATCGTGATGAGCATGCTGACGGACATCTGGGCCTCGGCCTTCATCCTCGGCAACCCGACGCTCGCGCGGCTGATCTCGGCGATCCTGGTGCGGCTGTCGCTCACGCATGGCAATGCCGAGGAGTCGGCCTACGGCTACGTCACGCACGCGATCACGGTCGGCCCGGTGCAGGGCGACTTCCGCAGCGCCTACGAGTTCGGCACCCTGGCGCTGGCGGTCAACCACCGCTTCGGCGACACGCGGCGGCGCGCCAAGATCTACCAGCAGTTCCATGCGCACGTGAACTTCTGGCGGCGGCCGCTGGCGAGCTGCATTCCCTATGCGCGCGAAGCCTGCCGCAGCGGGCTGGAGAGCGGGGACTTCCTCTATGCGGCCTACGGCGCAGGCACGGAACTCTGGTCGTCCTTCCTCGTTTGCGAGAGCCTTGCGCAGTTCGTGGAGACGCATGCGCCCAACGTGGCGCTGATCCGCAAGCTCAAGAACCAGGGCTTTGCCGATGCGACGCAGCTCATGCTGCAATGGGCGCTCGCGCTGCAGGGCCGCACGCACGGGCCGCTGTCGCTGTCGGACGAGGGCTTCGAGGAGCAGGCCTACCGCCAGCGCTACCGCGACAACCCCTTCTTCGCCAGCTTCCACGCGGTGGCCCGGCAGCATCTCAGCAGCCTGCTGGGCACGCCGGCCGAGGCGCTGGCGGCGGCGCATGCGGCCGCCGCCACCGTGCACCATGTGGCCGGCACCGTCTGGCCTGTGACCCATGCCTTCTGGCACGCGATCGCGCTGGCGGCCTCGCATGACGAGGCCGCGCCGGACGAACAGGAGGCGGTGCGCGCGCAGATCGGCCAGGCCCGCGCCTACTTCGCGCTGCTGGCCGGGAACTGCCCCGAGAACTTCCGCTGCCAGGCGCTGCTGCTCGCCGCGGAGGGGGCGCGCATCGATCGCGAAGAGGGCATCGCGATCAAGTTCCACGAGCAGGCGATCGAGTTCGCGGCGCAGCATCCCGCGCTGCTGCAACTGCGCGCGCTGGCCAACGAGCTGCATGCGCGGCTGCGGCTCGCGCGCGGGGAGGCCGCGCTCGGCGCGCTCTTCATGGCCGAGGCGTGCGCCTGCTATGCACGCTGGGGGGCGATGGCAAAGGTGGCGCAGCTGGAGGCCCGGCATGCCTGGCTGCGTCCGGCGCCGGCTGCATCGGGGGCGGACTCAGCGGCCGTGCCGCCCGCCACGGCTGCGCTTGCGGCAGGCGGGCACGGCGACGGCCTCGACTTCGACAGCGTGATGAAGGCCGCGCAGGCCGTGGCCGCCGAAGTCGAGCTCGACCGGCTGCTGGCCCGGCTGATGCGTATCGCGATCGAGAACGCCGGCGCCGAGCGCGGCTGCCTGGTGCTGGAAGGCGAGGGCGGATCGATGGTGCATGCGGCCGATACTGTGGAGGCGCCGCAGGCCGTGGTCTCGCACGGCACGCCGCTGGCGCAATCGCGCAGCCTGCCCCTGGGCATCGTGCACTACGTGCGCCGCACCGGCGAGAGCGTGGTGCTGGCCGATGCGGCGGGCGACGACCGTTTCGGCAGCGACCCCTACATCCAGCAGCACCAGCCGCGCTCGGCGATGTGCGTGGCGGTGCAGAAGCAGGGGCGCCTGGTAGGGGTGCTCTACCTCGAGAATCGCCAGCTGTACAGCGCCTTCACCGCGCAGCGCATCCTGGTGGTGCGCATGCTGGCCACCGAGGCCGCCATCGCGCTGGAGAACGCGCGCCTGTTCGAGGGCCTGCGGCGCGAGATCGGCGAGCACCAGGCGGCGCAGGCGCAGCTGGCCGATGCCCTGGCACAGGTGCAGCGCCTCAAGGACGACCTGGAGGCCGAGAACGTCTACCTGCGCAGCGAGCTGATCGCCAACGTCTCGCACGACCTGCGCACGCCGCTGGCGGCGCTGCGCGGCTACCTGGAGATGCTCGCGCTGAAGGGCGGCGAACTGCCGGCGCCCACGCAACGCAGCTACGTCGAGATCGCGCTGCGCCAGAGCGAGTACCTGGCGACGCTGGTCGACGAGCTGTTCGAGCTCGCCAAGCTGGACTTCAAGGGCGTGCGGCTGGCGCGCGAGGCCTTCCAGCTGGCCGAGCTGGCGGCCGATGTGCTGCAGAAGTTCCAGCTCGCCGCCGACCGCCAACAGGTCGCATTGCGCTTCGAGGGCGGGCAGGGCGTGCCGCCGGTCGATGCCGACCTCGGGCTGGTGGAACGCGTGCTCGACAACCTGATCGGCAACGCGCTGCGGCACACGCCGGCCGGCGGCGCGGTGAGCGTGTCGCTGCGCGCCGA
Source organism: Variovorax sp. Soil_C_12 (assembly GCF_057657375.1). Taxonomy (NCBI): domain Bacteria; kingdom Pseudomonadati; phylum Pseudomonadota; class Betaproteobacteria; order Burkholderiales; family Comamonadaceae; genus Variovorax; species Variovorax sp. Soil_C_12. The sequence goes on from NZ_JBDGIO010000005.1 coordinate 39,228, forward strand.
GGCGGGGCGGGTGGCGGCTTGCGTGGGCGACACGGGCGGCGGCATTGCCGAGGCGGTGCTGCCCTTCATCTTCGATCGCTTCTACCGGGGGGACCGGGAGCGCGAGCGTGCCGGCGCCGGCCTGGGCCTGGCGATCGCGAAGCGCATCGTGGAGCTGCACGGTGGCGAGCTGCGGGTGCAGAGCGTCGCCGGCCAGGGCTGCCGCTTCAGCTTCGACCTGCCCGAGGCGCCGCCGGCCGGTGCTCAGGAAGCGACGGCGCCGGAAGCTTCCACGCGCAGCCGCGCCAGCGCCTGAATGCGCTCCAGCTCGGCCGCCGCGCGCGCGAGGAAGATGCGGTAGACCGCGTCGACCAGCACCTCGTCGCCCAACGGCGCGCGATGGCGAAAGGCCAGGTGGCCCAGCATGCGGCCGTCGCTGGCGACGATCGGCAGGCCCAGATAGGACTCCCAGCCGGCCTCGCGCGGGAACATCTGCGCCAGGCCGCAGCGGTGCAGCGCGGCTTGCTCGGTGTGCACCACGGCTTCGCAGGGGGTGCCGGCCAGCGCGAACTCGATGTTGTCCTTGAGCGTGCCGTCGGACCAGTAGGCCAGCGTGCGCACCCGCGTCGGCGGCTGGTCGGCGCATTCGGCGACGAAGGCACAGTCCAGGCCGAGCGCTTGCGCGAAGTGCCGCACCATGGCCGGAAAGAAGGCCTCGCCCACGGCGCCGGCCGTGCCGTCGGCCACCGCCTGCAGCACGTGCGAGACGCGGCGCAGCTGCGTCACGTCGGTGTCCTGCCCGATCACGCGGTAGGCGGCGCCGCTGGCGCGCCGGAGTGCGACTCCGCGCGACAGCACCCAGCGCACGCTGCCGTCCTTGTGCAGCAGCCGCAGCTCATGCTCGAAGCGCGCGTCGGCCGGGGCGCAGCCGCTCGCCAGCGGGCGCGCCAGGGCTGCGTCGAGCGCAGCACGGTCCTCGGGATGAACGCGCGAGCGCCAGCCCTGCAGGTCGTCGGCGAGCTCGTGCGCCTCGAAGCCCAGCATGCTCTTCCAGCGCGGCGAGAGCTGCACGCGGCCCGAGGCCAGGTCCCAGTCCCACATGCCGTCCTGGCTGCCGCGCAGGGCCGCGGCATAGCGCTCCTCGCTCGCGCGCAGCTCGGCCTCGGCGGCGGTACGTGAGGCCTCGGCGCGCTCGAGCGCGCCGTGCTGCTCGGCCACCTGCTGTTCCAGCTGCGCCAGCCTGGCGTTCCACGCGTCGCGACGGCGTGCGGCGCGACGCGCGGCCGAGACGGCCAGCCAGGCGAGCAGGGCGAGGGCGAGCAGTGCTGCAGGGACGATGGATGAGCTCATGCGTCGACTCTCTCCGTGATGCGCTGCGCGGAAGCCGCCGCGGCCGGCGCGAGCGGCAGGTCGAAGCTCAGGCAGGCGCCTTCGCCTTCGACGCTGGTGGCCGCCAGCTCGCCGCCGTGCAGCCGCACGATGCGCCGTGCGATCGCCAGGCCGAGTCCGCCGCGACCGCCGGGCAGCGCGCGATCGGCGTGGTCGTAGCGCTCGAAGATGCCGGCCAGCTGATCGGCCGCGATGCCGCAGCCGGTGTCGCGCACGGCCACGCGGGCGCGCTGCGCATCGCGGCCGCACTCGATGCGCACCGTGCCGCCGGGCGGCGTGTGGCGCAGGGCGTTGTCCAACAGGTTCTCGAGCACGCGCTCGACCATGCCGATGTCGGCCAGCGCGCGCACGCCGACGGCTTGGGCCTCGCCGGCCTCGGCGCGCAGCGCGATCCCGCACCGCTGCGCATCGAGCGCGAACTTCTGCACCACGTCCTGCGCCAGCTCGGCCAGCGCGAAGGCCTCGGGCTGCGGCCGCGCCTCGTCGCCTTCCAGCTGGCTCAGCGCAAACAGGTCGTCGACCAGCCGCCCCAGGCGTTCGCTGTGGCGCACCGCGGTCTCCAGGTAGTTGCGCTCCTCCTCGGCCGGCAGGCTGCCGTGGCGCAGGAGCAGCAGCTCCAGGTAGCCTCGCATCGAGGCCAGCGGCGTGCGCAGGTCGTGCGACACGTTCGCCAGCAGCTCGCGGCGCCGGCTGGCGCTGCGCTCGAGCTCGGCCACCTGCTCGCCGATGCGCGCCGACATGCGCTCCACGTGCGCCGACAGGCGCTGGATCTCGTCGCCGTGCGCGTCGGCGCCCGGCACCCGCAGCGGCTGCCGGCAGCCGAGCTGCGCACCGGCCTCGACCGCATCGGTCAGGCGCCTGAGGCGGCGCGAGAAGCGCCAGTAGATGGCCAGCGCCGCCAGCGCCGCCGGGGCGGCGCCGACGATCAGCATGTAGAGGCTGTCCATGCCGGCCGGGCTCGTTTCAACTGCGGGGATCGGCAAACTTGTAGCCGACGCCCCACACGGTCTGGATGTAGTCGGGGTTGCCCGGGTCGCGCTCGATCTTGTTGCGCAGGCGGTTGATGTGGGAGTTGACCGTGTGCTCGTAGCCGCTGTGGCTGTAGCCCCAGACCTGGTCGAGCAGCTGCGCGCGCGTGTGGACCCGGCCCGGGCTGCGCGCGAAGTAGGCGAGCAGCTCGAACTCCTTGGCCGTGAGGTCCAGCAGGCGGCCGTCGAGCAGCGCCTCGTGGCGCTGCAGGTCGATGCGCAGGCTGCCGGCCTCGATCGGCTGCTCGGCCTGCTGCACGCGCTCGGCCGCGGCCTGCTGGTGGTCGGCGCGGCGGAACACCGCTTTCACGCGGGCCGCCAGCTCGAGCATGCTGAAGGGCTTGGTCAGGTAGTCGTCGGCGCCCAGCTCCAGGCCCAGCACGCGGTCGAGCTCGGAGGACTTGGCGGTCAGCATCAGGATCGGCGTGTAGCGCGGCAGGGCACGCAGGCGGCGGCAGATCTGCAGGCCGTCCATGCGCGGCAGCATCAGGTCGAGGATGACCAGGTCGTAGTTCCCGGCCTCGCCCTCGGCCAGCGCGCCGAGGCCGTCGGCGATCAGGCGGCATTCGCAGTCGAGCTCGGCCAACTGCAGCGTGACCAGGCGGCCGATGTCCGGGTCGTCCTCGGCAACGAGCACGCGGCGGGTCACTGCTGCAGCTCCGTGAAGAGACCGAGCGTCAGGTGGCGGGCCAGCGTGGACGCCAGGTCGAAGGCCGGATCGAGGTCGAAGGCACAGGCGCTGGCCTGGCCCAGCCCGGCGCCATCGGCCAGGGCGCGGAGCCAGCGATCCTCAGCGGCATCGAGTGGCACGAACACGATCTCCAGCGCCTGCTGCAGCACCAGCAGCCGCACGCCGCCATCGTCCAGCGAGACCGTATCCGCCTCGTCGGCGCCGGCCTGGTTGGCCTGCCAGATGCGCAGCACCGGGTAGGGCGAGGACACGAAGCGCGCCGACGGCTGCAGCCCCAGGCGCAGCCCGGCCTGCGCGTGCGGCGGCACCCCGGCGAGCCCGGCGAGCGGCAGCGCCGGCAGTGCCGCCTCGTGATAGGCGCGGTGCATCGCCCATTCGAGCGCCGCCACATCCGGCAGGTAAGGCAGCGCGGCCGCCGGTGCCCAGGCGCGCAGGAAAGGAGGGAAGTCGGCGCCGAAGTCGTGCAGGTCCCCGGAGCGCGAGGGATGGATGCCGATGCAGGCCTTGGCTGCCTGGCGGAAGAAGACGCTGCCCACCAGCCGCTCGGTCACGGAGTAGACGGCGGCCAGGGCGGCCACCAGGCTCTGCACCATGTTGTTGCGGTAGATCGCCAGCCTTCGCGCGGCGGGGAGGGCGCCGGGGCGGACCAGCGCCGCCGCCGCGGCCGGATCGCCGCGCCGCAGCAGCGCGTTCATCACGCGGACCTGGGTGTCAGGCAGGGCAAGCATGGCGTGCCTCCATCATCGCGCGGGCCTTGGCTGCCTCGGCCACCAGGGCCGGCAGCGGGGGCAGGTCGGCGTCCCATTCGACCAGCGTGGGCACCGGGCCGAAGCGATCGAGCGCCGCCGCATAGAGCGCCCACACCGCATCGGCGACCGGGGCGCTGTGCGTGTCGATCAGGATCTCGGCGCCGTCGTCGAGCCTGTTGCGCGTGAAGCCTGCCAGGTGCATTTCCTGCACGGCATCGGGCGGAATGGCCTCGATGTAGTCGAGCGCATCGAAGCCCAGGTTGTGGGCGCTGACGTGGATGTTGTTGATGTCCAGCAGCAGGCCGCAGCCGCTGCGCGCCGCCACCTCGGCCAGGAACTCCCATTCGGGCACGGTCGATTGGGCGTAGTCGAGGTAGGCCGAGAGGTTCTCCAGCAGGATCGGCCGCGCGAGGTGGTCCTGCACGTGCTGCACGCGCGCCACCACGTGCGCAAGCGCCTCCTCGGTGTAGGGCAGGGGCAGCAGGTCATTGGCGTGGATGCCGCCCACCGAGGTCCAGCACAGGTGGTCGGAGACCAGCGTGGGCTCGAGCATGCGCACGAGCTCGGCGAGGCGCGCGAGGTGCGTCTCGCTCAGCGGGTCGATGGAGCCGATGGACAGGCCCACGCCGTGCAGGCTGAGTTCATGGCTCTCGCGCGCGAGCTGCAGGAAGTGCAGCGGCTTGCCGCCGCGGCCGAAGTAGTTCTCGCTGTGCGCCTCGACGAAGCCCACGGACGGCCGCGTCTGCGCGAACGCGCGCCAGTGCTCGGGCCGAAGGCCGATGCCGGTGCGTCCGGCCAACGGGGAATGCGGATGTCGCATGCTGCCCTCCTGGTGCTGGAAATTCTAGGCAGGTGCTGCGGGGTGGCGGCGCCCGTGACCAAATTGTGAAGATTGGGCCCGGCGCATCAGGGCCTGACCCGCCGCGCCAGCAGCAGGGCCGCGCCGATGGTGAGGCACATCAACAGGAAGGCGGCCCAGGCATAGGGCCACAGCAGCGGCATGCCGACCAGGATCAGCCCGTCGTTGCCGCCCGGGATCAGCAGGCTGCCCCAGCCCATCAGCAGGCCGCCGGCCAGGCAGCGCAGGCACTGCGCCGCGCTGATGCGCCCGCTGCGCGAGCGCCCCGCGGTCCGGCCGCCCCAGACGGCGCCCAGCAGCAGGGCCACGAACAGCGCGCCCCGTGCCGCGAGGCTCGCGGCCATGCCGCGCGCCAGCTCGGCCAGCACGTCGGTGTAGGCCCAGGCGCCCGCCACCAGCAGCATCAGCACGAAGCTGATGCCGATGACGGTGGTGGCCGCATGTGGTGACCAGATGCGCTCGGTCAGGGTGCCGCGTACACCGGGCATCCGCAACGGCAGCAGCACGCGCCAGGCGGCGAATGCGAGGAAGAGCAAGGCCACCCAGGCCGGCGCCTGCAACACCGGCGAGCCCTGCGGCAGCGGGTGCTGCAGCCCCGCGCGGAACAGCGGCCCCACGCTGAGGCAGCCCAGGTAGAAGCCCAGCGGCGTCAGCGCATAGCTCCATTCGCCGGAGCCCAGGCGCGCGATGGCGCCGAACACGCACGCGCGGTTGACCCAGGCGCCGAGGCCCAGCAGTGCGCCCCCCGCGATCGTCCAGCCGCCGAGCGCATGGCCAGCAGGCATCGCCGGCAGCAGATGCAGCGCCTGCGCCAGCAGCAGCCCCCCGGCCACCCAAAGCGATGCCTCGCCGAGCGCCAGCAGCCGGCGCGCGCTGTGCTTGTCGACGATCTCCTCGACGGCCGCCACGGTGCAGGTGCCGCCGCGCTGGATCGCGAAGCCCATCACGCCCGCACACAGCGCGGCGAGCGCGAAGCCCAGGCTCGAGAGCATCAGGCCCATGTCAGCGCTCCGGCGCCGTGATGCTCGATCACGCCCTCGATGGGATCGGCGTGCGCCTGGTGCCAGGGCGCGCGCTGGATCATGCGCAGGGTGTCGGCATGGCCGGCCTGCCGGCGCGTGCGGATGCCGGCGGGCGTGAAGTCGATGTCCTTCGTGTGGTCCTCGCCCTCGACGCGCGGCGCCAGCAGGTGGGCCACGTGCATGGTGGTCCCGCACCCCCAGGCCGCCAGCGACGCCACCTTGGGGTCCGCCCGCCGCGACGCGGGAAGCTGCTTGTGCAGCTCGCGGATCACGTGGCGCAGCCGGTGGATCTGCTTCTGCCGCGCGATGTGGCTGTCGGCGCGGCTCGCGTACTGGATGTCTTTCTGGCGCGCCATCACCTGCCAGATCGACTCAGGCTCGGGGGCCGTCTGGTGCCAGACGTTGACCGCGAAGATCAGCGAGTCGCGGCGTGGCTTGTCGTCGAGCACGGCCTCGATGGGCGTGTTGGAGTAGATGCCGCCGTCCCAGTAGGGCTGGCCATCGATGCGCACCGCCGGAAAGGCCGGCGGCAGCGCGCCCGAGGCCATGACATGGTCGACGCCCAGGCGCTCCCTGCGGGTGTCGAAGTAGCGCATCTCGCCGCTGCAGGCGTTGACCGCGCCCACCGTCATGCGCGTGTGGCACTCGCACAGGTATTCGAAGTCCACCAGCGACTCCAGCGTGCCGCGCAGCGGCGCCGTGCTGTAGTAGGAGGCCGTCTCCACCCCCAGCGGCGCGGCCGAGCCGCGCAGCGCATGCAGGTTGGGGGTGAAGAAGTCGGGAATGCCACGCATCACCGTCGCCATGTTCGACGCCAGGTTTCCGAGGCCCATCCAGTCCGGGAAGCGCGCGCAGGGCGCGGACGCCTGCATCATGTTCCAGAAGCTGTCGAGCCGCTCCATGCGGTGACGCGGCGTATTGCCGGCGATCAGCGAGGCGTTGATCGCGCCGATGGAAGTGCCGATCACCCAGTCCGGCTCGATGCCCGCCTCGTGCAGTGCCTGGTAAACCCCGGCCTGGTAGGCGCCGAGCGCGCCGCCGCCCTGCAGGACCAGCACCACCTGGCCGGGCAGCGCGGCCTTGGGATCGTCGCGGTTGGCGGCGCGCTGCTTCGTTGCGTTGGCCATCATGATGCGCTCCGGCCTTCAGTGCAGCGTCCAGCCGCCGTCCATGGCCAGCGCGGCGCCGGTCATCGAGGCCGCGGCGTCGGAGGCGAGGAACACGGCCAGCGCCGCGAGCTCCTCCACCTCGATGAAGGACTTGCGCGCCTGGTGCGAGAGCATCACGTTGCGCACCACCTGCTCGGGCGAGATGCCGTGCGCCTTGGCCTGGTCGGCGATCTGCTTTTCCACCAGCGGCGTCTTCACGTAGCCGGGGCAGATGGTGTTGGAGGTGATGCCGAACTCGGCCAGCTCCACCGCCACCGTCTTCGACAGCCCGATCAGCCCGTGCTTGGCCGCCACGTAGGCCGACTTGAAGGGCGAGGCGGTAAGCCCATGCGCCGAGGCGACGTTGATGATGCGGCCGAAGCGGCGCGCCTTCATGCCCGGCGCGACGGCCTTGATCACGTGGAAGGCCGAGGACAGGTTGATGGCCATCACCGCATCCCACTTGTCGTCGGCGAAATCCTCGATGGGCGCCACGTGCTGGATGCCGGCGTTGTTGACCACGATGTCGACCTTGCCGAACTCGCGCTCGGCCGCCGCGATCATGTCGCGCACCTGCTCGGGCCGGCTCATGTCGGCGCTGCTGTAGCGCACCTTGACGCCGAACTGGCGCTGCATCTCGCCGCGCGTGAACTCGACCTCCACCGGGTTGCCGAAGCCGTTGAGCATGATGTCGGCACCGCGGCCGGCGAGGCCGCGGGCGATGCCCAGGCCGATGCCGCTGGTGGAGCCGGTGACGATGGCGGATTTCTGCTTGAGCATGATGCTCTCCTCAGGGTTGCGGTTGGATGCTGCGCGAGAGCGCTTCGGCGGCGGCAGCGGGGTGTTCCGCGTCGGCCTCTCCGGTGCGCGTGAAGCGCAGGTGGGTGATGTCGGCCGCGAACAGCATGCTCCACGTCCATTCGATCCAGATGCGCAGCTTGCGGCCGGCCGTGGGCATGCGCGACAGGTAGTAGGCGCGCCACAGCAGCCAGGCGGGGAGCCCTTGCAGGCGCAGGCCGAAGACGCTCGCCACGCCCTTGAGATGACCGGTGGTGGCCATCATGCCCCTGGACACATGGCCGAAGGCCTGCGTCGGCCGGCCCTCGATGCGCGCCAACAGGTTGCGCGCCAGTGCGCGTGCCTGGGCCACGGCGAACTGCGCGGTCGGTGGCGCGAACTGCCGCGTTGCCTGGTTGTGGACCAGCGCGCAATCGCCCAGGGCCCAGAGTTGCGGCGAGCCGCAGACCGACATGTCGGGCTCGGTCTGGATGCGTCCTCGCAGGCGGGGCACGGGCAGGGCATCGAGCAACGGGTTGGGCCGGGTGCCGATGGTGCAGATCACGGTGGCGGCGCTGAGCCTCTCTCCGTTGGTGAGGCGAACGCCGTCGGCATCGACCTCGGCGGCCAGCGCGTTGAGCCGCACCGCGATGCCGCGCCCGCGCATCGAGCGCGCGGCGGCATGGCCCAGCGAGTCGGGCAGCTCGGCCAGCAGCCGCTCGCCGCCTTCGATCACGCTGACTTGCAGTTCCTCGGGCCGCACCTGCGGGTAGTAACGCGCGGCGCTGCGCAGGAAGTCGGCCAGCGCGCCCGCCACCTCGACGCCGGAGAAGCCGCCGCCGATCACCACGAAATGGCCGAGCCGCCGGCGCTCGGCCGGTTCGCGCTCCAGTTCGATGCGCGCGATGCGCTGAAGCACCCGGTTGCGGATGAACAGCGCGTCGCCGATCAGCTTGAGCGGCAGCGCATGCTGCTCCAGCCCGGGCACCAGGCCCAGATGGGCGCGCGTGCCGAAGGCCAGCACGAGGTGCTCGTAAGAGATCTCCAGAGGCCCTGCAAGCGTCTGCGCCTGCACGCGCTGGCGTTCTGCGTCGATGCCGGTCACGCGGCCCATCACGAAGCGGCTGGTCTCGCCGGGCCGCAGCATCTGGCGGATCGGCGCCACTGCGTGCTCGGGGAAGACCGAGGCGCCCACCACCTCCGCCAGCATCGGGTTGAAGGTGGTGTAGCTCTCCTCGCTGACCAGCACCACGCGCCAGCCCTTTGGCAGGCGCGGTGCCAGCGCGCGCGCCAGGGTCGTGCCGGCGAAGCCGCCGCCGACGATCACGATGTTCCTGTCTTCGGACATGGTGCGCTCCGGGTTCAGCGGTGTCCGACGTTGCGGCCGATCAGGTGGTCGAACGAGATGCGTCCCGGCCCGTGCAGCAGGCTCACCAGCAGCAGCAGGCCCCAGGTCTGGTGATCGCGCAGCCCCACCGCGCCGAGGTCCGGGTAGGAGATCACGGCGACGATGTTGAAGACGAACAGCACCGCGGCCGAGAAGCGCGCGCCCAGCCCGATCGCGAGCAGCACCGGAAACACCAGCTCGACGCCGGTGCCCAGCCAGGCCGCGAACTCGGGCGAGAGCAGCGGCACCGCGTACTCGTTCTCGAACAGCGCGAGCGTCGAGCTCCAGGTTGCGATCTTGGTCAGTCCCGACTTGAAGAAGACGGCGGCGACGAAGAGCCGCACCGCGAGGTCGGCCAGCGGCGCGAGCGCCTGCAGGCCGCGGTGTGCGCTGCCCATCCGGCCGGCCAGGCGGCGTGCCAGGCCGACGTGGGGCGCATGGGCGGCGGGCATGGAAGCCGTGCCTTGCACGATCTTCTCCTCAGCCCTTCTTGGCCGAAGCCGCGGCGGCAGCGCCGCCGTGCACGTTCTCGGGCTTGTCGGTCACCATGCCGCCGACGATGCGCGCGCAGCTGCCCTTGGCGACGTAGATCCAGGCCTCCGGATCGCGGTCCACCGTGGACGTGCCCGCACAGGCGCTCTTGCTGGTGCCGCAATCGTTCTGGCCGGCCTTGACGATGCCGGCGCATTTCTCGGTCTGCGCCTTCTGCGCCATGGCACCGGTGCTGGCGGCGGCCAGGCCCAGGGCGAGCAGGCTGGCGATGGCGCCGTGGATGCGTTGATGGTTCGCGTTCATGTGAATCTCCTGTCGATGGTTGGGGTGAAGCGAGGTGGGATCGGTCTCGATGCGACTGCCGCATCGCTGTTCCGTCCTGGAAGCCAGTCTGGCCTCCTCGGTTCACGCGTCCATCAACGAAGATTCACGAATCTGTCACGGCCGGGCGGGCCTGCACCCTGCCTATTGCGGGAAGTCGACACCCGGCTGGCCTGCGCGCCAGGGCGGGTACTTGTCCATCACGCGCGCAAAGACCGGCGCATCGAGCCGCGCGGCGAGCCAGGCTTGAAGCCGAGGCCAGGGCTGCGATCCGAACCAGGCTGCATCGACCTGCGCGAACTGCCGCACGAAGGGGGCGATCGCGATGTCGGCGAGCGCTGCCTGCTCGCCGTACAGGCAGCGCCCGGCCTGCAGCCGCGTCTCGAGCCGCTCCAGGAAAAGGGCGGCTTGCGCCCGATGGGTGCTCGCGTCTGGCGGCGGATGGCGTTCGGGGTATTTGTAGCCGTCGAGATGCTTCTTGAACTCGCCGTCGCATTCGGCGACCAGCGCAAGCATCTCGTCGAGCGTCGCGTGGGGGGGCTGCAGCCAGTGCTCGGGATCGTTGCGGCGCAAGGCCCACAGCATGATGTCCAGGCTTTGGTCGATCACCGTGCCGTCGGCCTCGACCAGCACCGGCACCGTGCCCTTGGGCGATGCGGCCAGCAACTCGGCCGGCTTGGCGCGCAGCACCACCTCGCGCAGCTCGCAGCGCTGGCCGCTGACCGCGATCGCCATGCGTGCGCGCATCGCATAGGGACAGCGGCGGAAGGAATAGAGCACCGGGCGCGCGCCGCCCGCGCTCTTCAGATCAGCCTGCGGATCGCCTTCTTGCGCCATACGAAGCGGTAGTAGCTGGCCTGCAGCGTCAGCATCGCCGCAAACGCCACCGGGTACGACACCCAGATCCCGTTGAGCCCCATGCGATGGCTCAGCCACCAGGCCACCGGCACTTCGATCAGCGCGATGCAGAAGATCGAGATCGAGGTCGGCACCAGCACCGACCCGCTGGCGCGCATGATCCCCGACAGCGCCGCGCCCATGCCGAAGATCACCGTGCTCCACAGCATGATGTGCAAGAGCGTCTGCGCCACTTCGATCACCGGTTCGCTGGTGATGAAGAAGCCCATCAGCGGCCGCGAGAACAGGTAGCCAAGCAGCACCAGGCCGCCGGTGAGCACCAGGTTCATCATCAGCGCGGTGCGGGCGATGGCGCCCAGGCGCTTGACCTGACCGGCGCCGATGGCCTGGGCCCCCAGCACCGAGGCGGCGATGGCGATCGAGATCGCCGGGAACTGCACGTAGGCCACCACCTGGTTCACCGCGCCGTAGGCCGCCGTGGCCTCCGAGCCGTAGGCGTTGACGAAGGAGAGCAGGGCGAGCTCGGCCAGCGAGACCACGATCATCTGCACGCCGGTGGGCACGCCGACCTTCAGCACCGCCTTCAGGATCGCCGGCCGCACGCGCAGGTGCCGCACGAAGCTCGCATCGGGCGCCAGCGGACTCTTCTTGCGCCGCAGATGAAAGCCCAGCCACGTGGTCGCGACCACGAAGGAGATCACCGTGGCCCAGGCGCCGCTGGTCACGCCCATCTGCGGCAGGCCGAACCAGCCGCGGATCAGCGCCGGCGTGATCACCAGGCCCAGGAGGGTCGAGATGACCAGTGTGTAGAGCGGCGCCACCGTGTCGCCCACGCCGCGCAGCATTGCCGTGGAGAGCAGGAAGACGAACAGGCCCGGCATCGCGATCAGGATGATGCGCGCATAGCGTGTGGCGTCGTCCAGGATGTCCGGCGGCGTGCCCAGCGCGGCCAGCATCGGCTGCGTGAAGGCGCCGCCGAAGACCGCGACGCACAGCGCGAACAGCACGCCCACCGTCAGCGTGGTGCCGGCCACGGCGCGCGCCTTCTCGGGCTCGCGCGCGCCCCAGGCCTGGCCGATCAGCACCGAGGCGCCCGCGCCCAGGCCGATGGTGAAGGCGATGAAGAAGAACATCACCGGGAAGAAGCTGGACACCGCCGCCAGCGCGCCGACGCCGATCATCTGGCCCAGGTAGACGTTGTTGAGCGTGCCCGAGAGCGACTGCAGGATGTTGCTCAACAGCATGGGCGCGAGGAAGAGCAGGAAAGTCTTCCACAACGGGCGCGAGGCCATGGCGGCGGCGCGCGGGTTCAACTGGGAGGCGACCTGCGGCGGGACCGGATCGGCCACCGTTGCCGGCGGCGCGACGATTTCGCCGGCGTGTTCCACGTCTTCGGAGCCCACGGGCTGGGCGGACAGGGCGGCGCGGTTCATGCTGCACTCCATGCCGCCGCGGCGAGCTGGCGCAGATAGTTGCTCACGTCCTCGGGCCAGGGGCCGATGAGTTCGGCGAAGCGCGTACCCTCGCCTGCGAACAGCGCGCGCGCGGCCTCCTCGAAGCCGGGCAGGTCGCCCGCCATCGCGCTCATGAAGCGATAGGCGGCTTCGCGCGAGGCGCGTTGGGCATCGCGGTCGGCATGCACGCGGCGCGCCTCGTCGATCAGCCGGCGCAGCGCCACCGAGGCGCCGCCGGGCTGGCGGCTGAGCCAGTCCCAGTGGCGCGGCAGCAGCGTGACCTCGCGGGCAACCACGCCGAGCTTGGGGCGGCCGACGCCGCGGGTGGCCTGCTCGTCGGCCGCGGGGCTTTCCGGCGCGGCCGACAAGCCTTCGCGCAGGTCGAGATCGAGGCGCTCGCCGGTGCTGTCGTCGAAGATGAAGACCGGCTGGGAATCGGCACGCGCCCGCAACTGGGCGACGACCTCGGATCGCGGGCCGGCGGCAATACGCTCGAAGCCGGCGAAGGCGGTGAGGGTGGGTTCGGGAACGGGAGAAGACATGGCGCGAATAATACCCGGGCAAAACGAATTTCGCAATCTACCCGGGTGAAAATTTTCAGCTTCAGCCGGAACGGCGCAGGGCGCGCCACCAGCGGCGGGTGCCGTTCTTCAGCTGCCGGGCCGTGCGCCAGGGGGCGCTCTCCCGCACCCGGGCGGACACCTGGTCCTTCCACAACTTCCAGCGCGGATACCAGCGCGCGAACAGCGGGATGCGCATCAGCGCCGGCTCGACCAACTGGAACAAGCGCGCCACGATGGCCGTGCCGGCCACCTTCGCGCCGACCAGCAGCAGCACCGCGCTGGTCGCATGGCCGCGGCCCAGCAGGAGCAGCGCCAGCAGTTTGAACGGCAGCAGCATGACCATGGGCACGAGGAAGACCAGCAGTGCGGCCCAGGGCGGCAGCGCCCGCACGGCGGCTTCGAGCCGTGCCCACAAGGGCAGGCGCGCCAGCCGTGCCACCAGCGCGGCCAGCGGCTCCCAGCCCCATTCCTCGAACAGCAGCAGCGGGACGAGCAGGGCGGCGGCGAGGGCGCGCAGCAGTTTCTTCAGGATACGCATCGTGCGGGATTGTGCGTGGGGGCCTATGGCAAACTTCCCCGCTTCCGTCCTTGTCGTCTTCTTTTCTTCTTCTCTTCATGCTGTAGGCGCCTCGCGCGCCGCCAGCCAGGCACCTCCCCCAAGCCATGCAGAAAATCATTCGCCAGCTCGCCGCCGAGATCAAGGTCGGCGAGCACCAGGTGAAGGCCGCCGTCGACCTGCTCGACGGGGGTGCCACCGTCCCCTTCATCGCCCGCTACCGCAAGGAGGCCACCGACGGCCTCGACGACGTTCAGCTGCGCGAGCTCGAGGCGCGCCTTGCCTACCTGCGCGAGCTCGAGGAGCGGCGCGCCGCGGTGCGGAAGAGCATCGAGGAGCAGGGCAAGCTCACGCCCGAGCTGCGCGCCGCGATCGATGCCGCGCCGACCAAGCAGGAGCTGGAAGACCTCTACCTGCCCTACAAGCCCAAGCGCCGCACCAAGGGCCAGATGGCGCGCGAGGCGGGCATCGAGCCGCTGGCCGACAAGCTCTTCGCCGACCCGACGCTGAACCCGGCCGAGGAGGCCGCGGCCTTCGTCAAGCCGGCCGCCGACGGGCTGGATTTCTCCACCGTGCAGCTGGTGCTCGACGGCGTGCGCGACATCCTCTCCGAACGCTGGGCCGAGGATGCCGCGCTGGTGCAGCGGCTGCGCGAATGGCTGTGGGCCGAGGGCCTGTTCAAGTCCAGCCTGATGGCGGGCAAGGACGAGAACAACGTCGATGTCGCCAAGTTCCGCGACTACTTCGACTACGACGAGCCCATCGGCCGCGTGCCCTCGCACCGCGCGCTGGCCGTGTTCCGCGGCCGGGCGCTGGACATCCTCGACGCCAAGCTGGTGCTGCCCGTCGAGCCCGAGCCCGGCAAACCGTCGATCGCCGAAGGCAAGATCGCACTGCACCTGGGCTGGAGCCATGCAGGCCGCGCGGGTGACGACCTGATCCGCAAGTGCGTGGCCTGGACCTGGCGCGTGAAGCTCTCGCTGTCCACCGAGCGCGACCTGTTCTCGCGGCTGCGCGAGGAGGCCGAGAAGGTCGCCATCAAGGTCTTCGCCGACAACCTGCGCGACCTGCTGCTGGCCGCACCCGCCGGCCCGCGCGTCGTGATGGGGCTGGACCCGGGCATCCGCACCGGCGTGAAGGTCGCGGTGGTCGATGCCACCGGCAAGCTGGTCGACACCGGCACCGTGTTCCCGCACGAGCCGCGCCGCGACTGGGAAGGCTCGCTGCACACGCTGGGCAAGCTGTGCGCCAAGCACAGCGTGAACCTGATCGCGATCGGCAACGGCACCGCCAGCCGCGAGACCGACAAGCTGGCGGCCGACCTGATCAAGCTGCTGGCGAAGATGGCGGAACAGGCTGGCGCGCCGCCACTGAAGGTCGAGAAGGTGGTGGTGAGCGAGGCCGGCGCCTCGGTGTACTCCGCCAGCGAGTTCGCTTCGCAGGAAATGCCTGACGTGGATGTGAGCCTGCGCGGCGCTGCCAGCATCGCTCGCCGCCTGCAGGATCCGCTGGCCGAGCTGGTGAAGATCGACCCCAAATCCATTGGCGTCGGCCAGTACCAGCATGACGTGAACCAGAGCGAGCTGGCTCGCACCCTGCATGCCGTGGTCGAAGATTGTGTGAACTCCGTGGGCGTGGACCTCAACACCGCGAGCGTGCCGCTCCTGTCGCGCGTCTCGGGCCTTTCCGCGGGCGTCGCCAAGGCGGTGGTGCGCTGGCGCGAGGCCAATGGCGCCTTCGCGACGCGCAAGCAGCTGCTGGAAGTCACGGGCTTCGGCGGCAAGACCTTCGAGCAGAGCGCGGGCTTCCTGCGCATCCGCGGCGGCGCCAATCCGCTGGACATGACGGGCGTGCATCCCGAGACCTACCCGGTGGTCGAGCAGATGATCGAGAAGACCGGCAAGCCCATCGATGCGCTGATGGGCCGCGCCGAGATGCTCAAGACGCTGAAGCCCGAGCTCTTCGCCAACGAGAAGTTCGGCGTGATCACCGTCAAGGACATCCTGGGCGAGCTCGAGAAGCCGGGCCGCGATCCGCGCCCGGACTTCAAGGTGGCGCGCTTCAACGAGGGCGTCGAGGACATCAAGGACCTGGTCGAGGGCATGGTGCTCGAGGGCACGGTGAGCAACGTGGCCCAGTTCGGCGCCTTCGTCGACCTGGGCGTTCACCAGGACGGACTGGTACACGTGAGCCAGCTCTCGCACAAGTTCGTCAACGATGCGCGCGAGGTGGTGAAGACCGGCGACATCGTCAAGGTGAAGGTGATGGAAGTGGACGTGGCGCGCAAGCGCATCGGCCTGTCGATGAAGCTGGACGCAGCGCCCGGCCGGCGCGACGGCCCGCGCGAGAACCGCTTCGAGGGAGCAGGGCGGGGCCAGCAGGGTCCGCGCCGCGACAACGCGCCGCAGCCCGCTGGGCAGATGGCCAGCGCCTTCGCCAAGCTGCAGGGCCTGCGCAAGCAATAGGACCGCCGAAAAATGGGAAACCCGCATGACTGACCCCCGCCACCTGGCCGAGCGCGCCGACGGGCTGCCGGCGCGAACCGCCGCAGCGGCCGGCACCCGCGACCTGCATGCGGACTACCTGAAGGCGGCCGCCATCGTCGGCGTGGTCTGCATTCATGCGGGCCTGCCCTTCGAGGACGTGTACCGCTTCGGCGTGCCGGTCTTCATAGGGCTGTGGGCCTATTACCTCGAAAAGGCGCTGGCACGCCGCGGGCCCGAGACGCACGGGGCCTACCTGATGCAGCGCCTGGTCGAGCTGGGCGTGGCCTACATCGCCTGGACACTGCTCTACCTCGAGAAGTTCTACGACGGGCGCTGGGACGCCACGCCGCTGCACACCGTCGTCGGCGGCTGGTTCGGGGGCTACGGGTGGTCGGGGCAGTACTACTTCGTGATCCTGTTCCAGCTCACGCTGCTCTTCCCGCTGCTGCGTCGCTGGGTGGCGGAGGCGCCGACGCTGCCGGTGATCGCCGCCGGCGTGGCGCTGAACGTGGCCGCGGGCTACTGGCTGTTCGAGAACCGATGGATCTCGGCCGTCGGCGACCGGCTCTTCATCTATTGGATTCCCTACGTGGCGATGGGCATCGCGCTGGCGCGCGGCGAGTTCGGCCGCAAGCCGGGCCTGGGCCTCGTCGCCGTGCTGCTGCTGCTCGCGGCGCCGATCGAGAGCCGGCTCTTCGCCGAGCACTCGGCCTACCTGGCGCTGACCGTGACGCTGGCCTCGCTGCTGCTGCTGATGAGCGCCGTTGCGGCCGACCGCGCGCCACTGCGGCAGCCGGGCGTGCTGGGCCGCACCGTCGCCTTCGTGGGCCGCAACACCTTCGCGATCTACGTGGCCAACGTCGCCATGCTGGAAGTCAGCAAGAGCACGGGCTTCACCGCCTTCGCCGTCTCCCACGCCGGGCCCTGGGGCCTGCTCGCGGTGGTCGCGGCCACGCTGGCGGGCGGCCTGGGCATCGGCTGGCTGCTGCAGGCCCTGGGCCTGGGCGTGCTCGTCGGCAAGCGGTGAAGGCCCTTCGCATCTACGCGGGCCCGGCGGCGCGCGCGCACATTGCCGCGCAGGGACTGGCGCCGCAGGATGTGCGCACCGTCCCGGGCGCGGCCGGCGGCCCCAAGGGGCTGATCCTCGGGCCCATCGACCGCTTTCTCTTCGGCGACTGGCTGCCGCAGTCCATCCAGCCTGTCGACCTGGTGGGCGCCTCCATCGGCGCGTGGCGGCTGGCCAATGCGTGCCTGAGCGATCCGAAGACCGCCTTCGATCAGTTCGAGCACGGCTACATCCACCAGCATTTCGAGGTGCCGGCGGGGCACAAGCGCATGAGCGCGCAGCAGGTCAGCGCGAAGTTCAGCGAGGGCCTGCGCGACTTCTACGGCGGCCGCACGCGCGAGGTGCTCTCGCATTCGCGTTACCGGCTGCATGTGATCGCCGCGCGCGGGCGCCACATCCTCGGGCGCGAAGGCAGGGCGCGCACGCCGGCCGGCTATCTGGGCGCCTTCATCACCAACAGCGTGCACCGCAAGGGCCTGGGCGCATGGCTGGAGCGCGTGGTCTTCTCCAGCCCCGGCGCGACGCTGCCCTTCGGCACGCAGGACTTCCGCACGCGGCAGGTGCCGCTGGCCGAGACCAACTTCGAGCTCGCGCTGCAGGCTTCCTGCTCGATCCCCTTCATGCTGGAGGCCGTGCACGACATCCCGGGCGCGCCACCCGGGGCCTACTGGGACGGCGGCATCACCGACTACCACCTGCACCTGGACTACGGCAATGCCGACGGCGTGGTGCTGTATCCGCATTTCCAGAAGGCGGTGGTACCGGGCTGGCTGGACAAGGGGCTCAAGTGGCGCCACAAGCCCACGCGCTTTCTGGAGCGCACGGTGGTGCTGGCGCCGGATCCGGAGTGGGTGCGCAAACTGCCCAATGGCAAGCTGCCCGATCGCAACGACTTCCTGCGCTACGGCAATGACCAGGCGGGCCGCATCGAGGCCTGGGGCATCGCCGCGCAGGAAGCGCGCCGGCTGGCGGACGAGCTGGCCGAGTGGCTCCATCGGGGCAGCCCGGTGGCGGACGTGCAGACGCTCTGACCGGCGCTGCCGCGCGGCGGCTACAGTCGGGCTTCTCTACTTCGAACCACGGGGAAGCACGACACCATGAACGCAACACGAATCATCGGCCTGATCCTGATCGTCGCCGGCATCGCCGCCATCGGCCTGGGAGGCTTCAGTTTCACCAAGGAAACGCACCAGGCCAAGATCGGACCGATCGAGCTGTCGGTGAAGGAGAAGGAGACCGTCAACTTCCCCACCTGGGCCGGCGTGGCCGCGATCGTGGTGGGCGGAGCGCTGGTGGTGTTCGGCGGCAGGAAGGGCTGAGCGCGCCCCGGCCCCTCTTCGGCGGGGGCAAACCCCGAGCGCCAGGCCCCGGCCGGCCTCACAGAATGGCGGCTGAACCGGAACACCCCATGCCACCCAGCCTCTTGTCCCGCCGCGCCTTCCACGGCGCGGCCGCCGCCGCAGCGGTCTCGATCGCCGCACCATCCTTCGCCCAGTCGGCCTGGCCCAGCAAGCCGATCCGCATCATCGTCCCCTACACGCCTGGCGGCTTCACCGACCAGATGGCGCGCCTGGTGCAGCCGGGCCTCTCGGCGCGGCTGGGCCAGCCGGTGGTGATCGACAACAAGCCCGGCGCCAACAGCCTGATCGGCGTGGATGCGCTGGCCAAGTCGGCGCCCGACGGCAGCACCTTCGGCGTGGTGATCGCGGCCTACGCGGCCAACACCACGCTCTACCCCAAGCTGCCCTACGACCCGAAGAAGGACCTCGCCGGCGTCTCGCTGCTGGGCATCTCGCCGCTGCTCGCGGCGGTGAACAACGACGCGCCCTTCAAGACCGCGAAGGAGCTGATCGACTATGCGCGCGCGCATCCCGGCAAGATCAGCTTTGGCTCCTCTGGCAACGGCTCGGCCGCGCACTTGACCAGCGAGCTGTGGAAGTCGCTGACGAAGACCTACATGACCCACATCCCCTATCGCGGCGCAGTGCCGGCGCTGACGGACCTACTGGGCGGGCAGATCCAGCTCTTCTTCGACGCGCCGACCGGGCTCATCAACCAGGGCAAGGCCGGCAAGGTGCGCCTGATCGGCGTGGCCAGCGACCGCCGGCTGCCGGCGGTGCCCGAGGTACCCACCTTCATCGAACAGGGCTTCGCGGGCTTCACCGGCAGCACCTGGGCCGGCATGCTGGCGCCGGCGGGCACGCCGCGCGAGATCGTCAAGCGCATGTCGGAAGAGGTGGCGCGGATCATCAAGAGCGACGAGACCCGCGCGAAGCTCGACGCGATGGGCACCTTCCCGGCCGGCAGCACGCCCGAGGAGTTCGATGCCTTCATCGCGGCCGAGACCGAGAAGTGGGGCAAGGTCATCCGCACGGCGGGCGTGAAGGCAGAGTGAGCGCGGGGAGGGCACGCGCTCGATGCTGAGTCGACAGGCGCTTCGTCAGGCGCCAGTGACCCAGGCCGCGGCTGCGGCGGCGACGGCGGCGTGGGCTGCGTTGCGATCGGCCATCGAGGCCTGGGTCTCCGTCAGGTAGACCGACAGCAGGACGGGCGCGCGCCCCGGCGGCCGCAGGATTGCGATGTCGTTGGTCGCGCCGTTCTCGCCCGTGCCGGTCTTGTCGCCCACCTTCCAGTCCGCGGGCAGGCCGGCGCGGATGCGCTGGCCGCCTGTCTTGTTGTCGTCCAGCCATTGCAGCAACTGGGCGCGAGAGGCGGCCGCGAGGGCATTGCCCAAGAGAATCTTTTGCATGCTGTCCACGATCGCGGCCGGCGTGGTGGTGTCGCGCGGATCCCCCGCGCGGGCTTCGTTGAGCCCGGGCTCGATGCGGTCGAGCCGCGTGTGCGCATCGCCCAGCGAGCGCATGTAGGCGGTGAGGCCGGCCGGGCCGCCGAAGCTCGCCAGCATCAGGTTGGCCGCGGTGTTGTCGCTCAGGGTGACCGCGGCCTCGCACAGCTGCGCCATGGTCATGCCTTCGCCGCCCGCGTGCTTCTCGGTCGCGGGGGAGTAGGGCACCAGGTCGTCGGGTGCGTAGGTGATGCGGCGATCCAGCCGCTCCTTGCCCTGGTCCACCCGAGCCAGCACCAGCGCGGCGGCCAGGAACTTGAAGGTGCTGCACAGCGCGAAGCGCTCGTCCTGGCGATGGCCGGCGCGGCGGCCATCCGCAGCGTCGAGCATGTGGACGCCGAGCCGGCCGCCGACCTTTTTCTCGATCTCGGCGAGTTGCCGCGCAAGGCCCGGACGGCTCTCGGCGCGAAGGTCGAAGGCGGCGGCGGCCAGCGGAAGAAGAAGGGCGCCTGCGAATTGACGTCGATGAATCATGAAATGAAAGCTCCTGAAAGAGAGGCGACTTTCGGTGATCCGCGGCGGCCGCACAAACGATAGTATTTGCTGCCTCGCACAAGAAAATCTTATGGCACGCGCCCATCTTCCCCTCAATGCACTGCGCGCCTTCGAATCTTCGGCGCGGCATCTCAGCTTCACGCTGGCGGCCGACGAGCTGAACGTGACGCAGGCCGCGGTCAGCCAGCAGGTGCGCGGTCTCGAGGCGCGGCTGGGCGTGGCGCTGTTCCGCCGGCTGCCGCGCGGGCTGGCGCTCAGCGACGAGGGCCAGGCACTGCTGCCGGTGCTGGCGGAGTCCTTCGGGCGCATGGAGGCGGTGGTCCAGCAGTTCGACAACGGCCACTTCTTCGAGGTGCTGACGGTGGGCGTGGTGGGCACCTTCGCGGTCGGCTGGCTGCTGCCGCGGCTGCGCCTGTTCCAGCAGGGCTGCCCCTTCGTCGACCTGCGGCTGATGACGCACAACAACGTGGTCGACCTGGCGGGCGAGGGGCTGGACTTCGCGATCCGCTTCGGCGACGGCAACTGGCCGGGCCTCACGGCCGAGCACCTGATGGCGGCGCCGCTCTCGGTGCTGTGCGCGCCCGCGATCGCGGCGCGCATCGCCAGGCCGCGGGACCTCGCGCAGCAGACCTTGCTGCGCTCCTACCGCGCGGAGGACTGGCCGGCCTGGTTCGCGGCCGCCGGCACGGCCTGCCCGGCAATCCGCGGGCCGGTCTTCGATTCCTCGCGGCTGATGGTGGAGGCTGCCATGCAGGGCGCCGGCGTGGCGCTGGCCCCAGCCTCGATGTTCGAGCGCGAGCTGGACGAAGGCCGGCTCGTGCGGCCGCTGTCGACCGAGGTGATGACGGGCAGCTACTGGCTCGTTCGACTCAAGTCGAGGAAATCGAGCGCCGCGATGGAGGCGTTTCGCCGCTGGCTGCTGGACTACATCGAGGCTTCGAGCATCGCGCGGTAGTCCTCGCGCGTCGCCAGGCGCGGGTTGGTCTTGTGGCAGTGGTCGGCCATCGCGCCGTCGATGATGGGCTCGAACATCGCAGGCGTCACGCCCACCTCGGCCAGGCCCGCGGGCAGGCCCAGCCGCGCATTCATGTCGCGGATCGCGGCCGCAAGGTCACCCGGCGAGTCGAGGTGCATGGCCTGCGCCATGCGCTGCAGGCGCTGCTCCTTCTGCACCGATTCCGCCTCCGCGTTGAAGCGGATCACAGCCGGCAGGAAGAGGGCGTTGAGCGTGCCGTGGTGCAGGCGCGGGTCGATGCCGCCCAGGCTGTGGCTCAGCGAGTGAACGCAGCCCAGTCCTTTCTGGAAGGCCATGGCGCCCTGCATCGAGGCGCTCATCAGGTTGAGGCGCGCCTCGCGGTCGCTCCCGTCCCTGGTGGCGCGCTCGATGTAGCCCCAGGCGCGCTGCAGGCCGTCGAGGCCGATGCCGTCGGCCGGCGGGTTGAAGGCAGCCGACATGAAGGTCTCCATGCAGTGCGCGATGGCGTCCATGCCGGTGGCGGCGGTGAGCCGCGGCGGCAGGCCCAGCGTGAGCTCGGGGTCGCAGATGGCGGCCTTGGGCATCAGGAACCAGCTGTGGAAGCCGAGCTTGCGATGGTCGTCGACGATGACGATGGCGCCGCGCGCCACCTCGCTGCCGGTGCCGCTGGTGGTGGGTACCGCGATCAGCGGCGCCACGCGCTCGGTGATCTTCGGCGAGCCGCCTTCGATGGTGGCGTAGGTCTTGAGCGGCCCCTCGTGCGTGGCTGCGATCGCCACGCCCTTGGCGCAGTCGATGGCAGAGCCGCCGCCGACGGCGATCAGGCCATCGCAGCGCTGGTCGCGGTAGATCGCGGCGGCGGCGCGCACGGCGGCCTCGGTGGGGTTGGAGGGCGTCTGGTCGAACACCGCGGCCGGCAGGTCGCCCAGCGCGTCCAGCGCCTTCTGCAGGATGCCGGCGGCGCGCACGCCGGCGTCGGTGACGATGAGCGGCCGCGCGATGCCGATGCGCTCGCATTCGCTGCGCAGCAGCTGGATGGCGCCGAAGTCGAACTGGATCTGGGTCAGGTATTGGATGAGGGCCATGGGGCTTGTGGAGGTGGGGCTACGATTCGGGCCTTCCAATTTAACAAGCGCCGCCTCTCTTGCCCATGACCCAAACCCTCGCGTTGCCGCTCACCGCCAAGATGGCCGGCGTGATCGACCGCATGGCCCGCGCCCACCAGGCGCCGTACCACACGCTCACACCCGCCCAGGCCAAGGCCGCCTACGAGAAGGGCGCCGGGGTGCTCGAGGTGCCCAAGCCGCAGTTGGCGCGCGTGGAGGACTTCGCGATCCCCGCGCGCGATGGCCATGCGCTGCCTGCCCGCCTTTACGCACCTTCGCAAGCGCGACTGCCGGTGCTGCTGTTCTTCCATGGCGGTGGCTTCACCGTCGGCAGCATCGCCACCCACGACACCCTGTGCCGCGTGCTGAGCGAGAAGAGCGGCTGCGCCGTGGTGTCGGTGGACTACCGCCTGGCGCCCGAGCACAAGTTCCCGACCGCCTCGAACGATGCCTGGGACGCCTGCCTCTTCGTTGCGAAGAGCGCCGCCGAGCTGGGCCTGGACGCCTCGCGCCTGGCGCTGGGCGGCGACAGCGCGGGCGGCACGCTGGCGGCGGTCTGCGCCATCCTCGCGCGCGACGCGGGCCTGCCGGTGGCCTTGCAGATGCTCTTCTATCCGGGCACCACCTCGCATCAGGACACGGCCTCGCACCATCGCTTTGCCGAGGGGCCGCTGCTCGGCGAGCCGCTCATCACCTGGTTCTTCGCCCAATATCTCAACACACAGGCCGAGCGCGACGACTGGCGCTTCGCGCCGCTCAACGCCGAGGACGTCGAAGGCGTCGCGCCGGCCTGGGTCGGCCTGGCCGAGTGCGACCCCGTGGTCGACGAGGGCGTCGCCTATGCCGACAAGCTGCGCGCCGCGGGCGTGCCGGTGGATCTGGAGATCTACCGCGGCGTGATCCACGAGTTCGTCAAAATGGGACGTGCCATCCCCGAAGCGCTGCAGGCCCAGGCCGATGCGGCGCGCGCCCTGAAGGAAGCCTTGCAGCCATGACCGAGAACACCCGCCGATCCGACTACCGCTTCTTCCACCGCCTGCGCGTGCGCTGGGCCGAGGTGGACATGCAGAAGATCGTCTTCAACGCCCACTACCTGATGTACTTCGACACCGCCATTTCGGACTACTGGCGCGCGCTGGCGCTGCCGTACCAGGAGGCGATGGACGCGCTGGGCGGCGACCTCTACGTGCGCAAGGCCACCATCGAGTTCCAGGCCTCCGCGCGGGTCGACGACGTGCTGGACGTCGCGATGAAGTGCGTGCGCGTGGGCAATTCCTCCATCGTCTTCCATGGAGGCCTGTTCCGCGGCGAGGACTTCCTGGTGGGCTGCGAGCTGGTCTACGTGTTCGCCGATCCGGCCACGCAGACCTCGAAGCCGGTGCCGGCGCTGCTGCGCGGGATCTTCACGGCCTATGAGGCCGGCGAGGCCTTGAGTGAAGTCAAGACCGGCAGCTGGGCCGAGCTGGGCGAGGGCGCCGGCGCGGTGCGCCGCAGCGTCTTCATCGAGGAGCAGCGTATTCCCAAGGAACTGGAGTGGGATGAGCACGACGAGAGCGCCGTCCATGCGGTGGCGCGCAACCGGCTGGGCCAGGTGATCGCGACGGGCCGCCTGGTGCCGGGCGCCCCGGGCCAGGGCCGCATCGGCCGCATGGCGGTGCACCGCGTGCTGCGCGGCGGCGGCCACGGTGCGGCTGTACTGCGTGCGCTCGAAGAAGCCGCCAAGGCGCGCGGCGACCGCGAGGTGGCCCTGCACGCGCAGCGCAGCGCCGAGGTCTTCTACACGCGCCTGGGCTATGCGCCGCACGGCGAGCCCTTCGAGGAAGCGGGCATCGCGCATATCGAGATGCGGAAAGAGATCCGCTGAGGCCCTAGGATCGGCCCCGCTTCGAGCGGCGCGCCGTCCCGCTTCCAGCGCACATACGCGCGGTTGTGCTGCAGCATCTCCTTGTATTGCCCAAGCTGTCGGACTTCACCTGGCTCGAGGGGCTGCCTCCTTTTCAGCCTTTCGATGGAAGCCTCGGCCACGCCCTGTCTCTTGAGAAAGGCTTCTGCGCGGCTTTCATACAGCGGCGGCGTGTTGAGGGCACACCCCGCCAGCAGAAGGCCGACGAGCCCCATGCCGTTTCGCCAATACCTTCCCATGGATCCTGCCTTTCGCGTCGGTCATCACGCATCTGGACGATGAATGCAACAGCTGCTTGCCGTCGGGGCCGCAGCACATCAACCCGGTCCGTCCGATCGCGGTGGTAGGCTTGCCGCGCCATGAACCTTCGCCTCAAGATCGTCGCGCTGGCCGTCGCTCCGCTGCTGGTCGCGCTGGTGTTGGTGGCGTTGGCCGTGCGCCACCAGGAACGCGACCTGGCGCAGCGCGAGCGCGCGCTGATCGAGCAGACCTACATGGACCAGCGCCGCAGCGAGCTGCGCAGCTATGTGGAGCTGGCGATCAGCGTGGTGCGGCCGCTCTATGAGGCGGGCCTCGACGACGAGGCCACGCGCGCCGAGGCGCTGCGCCGGCTGGCCGCGCTCGACTACGGCAGCGACGGCTACTTCTTCGTCTACGACCTGCAGGGCCTGTCGCTGATGCACTCGCGCCAGCCCGAGCTGGTGAACCAGAACCTCTGGGAACTGCGCGACTCGCGCGGCCGCTTCACCATCCAGGCGCTGATCGCGCAGGCGCGCGCCGGCGGCGGCTTCGTCCAGTACGAATGGCGCAAGCCCTCCAGCGCGCAGACCGCGCCCAAGCTGGGCTACGTGACGACGCTGCCGCGCTGGAACTGGATGGTCGGCACCGGCCTGTACATGGACGACATCCAGGCGACCATGCAGGCGCTGGACCGGCAGATGAACCAGAACGTCGCCGCCACCATGCTGTGGATCGCCGGCATCGCGGCGCTTTGCCTGGCGGTGGTCAGCGCCGGCGGGCTGCTGCTCAACCTCAGCGAGCACCGCGTGGCCGAGGCCAAGCTGCGTCTGCTGGCGCGGCAGGTGGTGCAGTCGCAGGAGGAGGAGCGCGGCCACCTCGCGCGCGAGCTGCACGACGGCACCAGCCAGACGCTGGTGTCGACCAAGCTGCTGGTGGAGTCGGCGGTCGATACGCTGGAGCGCGGGCAGCAGCCCACGCCGCCCGTGCTGGGCAGGGCGCTCGTGCGGCTCAACGAGGCGCTGGCCGAGGTGCGGCGCATCTCGCACCGGCTGCGGCCGGCGCTGCTGGACCAGCTGGGCCTGCCGGCTGCGCTGGAGCGGCTGGGCGCGGAGTTCGGCGAGGAGGGGCCGGTCGCCGCCTCGGTCGCGGTGCAGGGGACGCCTTGCGAGCTGCCGGAGGAGGTCAAGACCGCGCTGTTCCGCGTGACCCAGGAGGCGCTGACCAATGTGCGCAAGCATGCACGGGCGCGGCAGGTGCGCATCGCGCTGGACTTCGAGCGGCGCGGCGTGCGGCTGGAGGTGAACGACGACGGGGTCGGCTTCGACCTGCAGGCCACGCAGCTCGATCCGCGCCGGGGCATCGGGCTGCGCAACATGCGCGAGCGCATCGCGGCCATCGGCGGGCGGCTGGACCTGCACTCGGGCAGCAAGGGGACCGCCATCGTCGCCTTCGTTCCGGCGAAGAGCCTGGAGGCGACCTGACGATGACGCAGCCGATCCGCCTGTTCCTGGTCGACGACCATCCGCTGGTGCGCGACGGGCTGCATGCGCGCCTCGACCCCTTGCCGGGCATCGAGATCGTGGGCGAGGCCGGCAGCGCTGGCGAAGCGCTGGAGGCGATCGAGCGGCTGCAGCCGCAGCTGGTGCTGGCCGATGTGGGCATGAAGGACATGAACGGCATCGAGCTGGCCGCGCGGCTGCAGACGCTAGCGCCCGCGGTGCGCGTGGTGATGCTCAGCATGTACGACAACCCCGAGTACGTGCAGCAGGCGCTCGCGGCCGGGGCGCGCGGGTACGTGCTCAAGGATGCGCCGGCGGCGGAGATCGTCGCGGCCATCGAGGCGGCGGCGGCGGGCGGGACCTTCCTGAGCCCGGCGGTGTCGCAGCGGCTGTTCCGCAACCAGGCGCCGCGGCCGTTGCTCACGCCGCGGGAGAGCGAGATTCTCTCGGCGTTGGGGCGGGGGGAATCGAGCAAGCAGATCGCGCGGAATCTTGGGCTCAGCGTGCGCACTGTCGAGGCGCATCGGCAGAGCATCAAGCGGCGGCTTGGGATCGAGGGGCAGGCGGAGCTGATCAGGTACGCCGTCGAGCATGCTCGGCAGTTCAGGCAAGGCTGAGCGGATGGGATGGCCATTGCTTGCAAGCCGCATCGGCTGTGCTCCTTTCTCGTCAAGGAATGTGGCATCGCCTCACTTTTCCTTTCGCCGTGCCATGATCCAGACCCTGAGGAAGTCTCGACCGCCCTCGCCGCGATGCGGAAGCGCGGTTCCCTCGTCCAGCTTTTCGCTCATTGCTCGACGGAGTTCCTTGTCGCGCGGCACTGTCATTACGGCCGTGTAATTCAAGTGAAGAATGTTGACCCGGGCTGCTCCGTCGAAGGGATCTTTCGTGACTGCGACATCTTTCAGCGCCTCAATGAACATAGTCGCCTCAAACTCACTCAGCTTGGTCTCGAAGACTTTTTTCAGTTCAGCAGGATCAATCCAGGGATCGGAGGGTGGCAGCTCTCGCAGTTGCGTCACCAACTCATGGACGCTTTGCGCAACGGCACTTGGGGTAGCTTGCGACCCGCCTTCCTGGAGGGCACGATAGGCGGCCAGATCAGACACGCCAAAACAGCGTCTTAATGCAGTGCCCATCGAGGTGATGACCGACTGCACTTCAAATGCACCGCGATGGTGGACGAACGGCGTTGAGTGAACCATCAACTCGTCGCAGGCCGCAACAAAGCCCCAGGGCTCGATCGTCGGTGCATACGCCGTGTGGTCCGGTGGCTCCTTGAGTACATCCTCTACCTCGTCGACGAACACTGAAGGCAACTGCTGCCTCATGAACGTCAGGTGCTCGTGCGGAATCTCCGGCCTCAGGATGTATTCGAAACCCTCGATCGGTTGGTCATTGCAGTACAAGAGCATGAGGAACATGTTCTCCCCTTGCGTGTCCTTGTGAGCTGCGATCTGCGTCGGATTGCGGCTGAAGTAAGGGTCTATGTCGACCAGGATCTCCCAATCGTCATTTATTAAGCTCCTGGCGTGGGCCTTCAGATACTCCACGTAGCCACATTTCGACATGGCTTGCCAGACGGCGACTTGCACATCCTCGAAATGAGCTTTGAACACTTCGATCGTTTTCGGCAAGGCCTCGGCTATGAGAGGGTGGAGCACGAACGCTTCATAGGGCGGAGTCTCAAGCTTCGATAGCCCGAGCTCGCCGTCATGCAAAACCACCTTGAAACCTCCGAGGTGGAAGTCGCTGCCTGTAGCCAAGTCGCGCGCCGCGCCAGCGGCTTCACGCACTTTGCCCATGAAACGCCGGAGTCTTGCCTTCGCGTCTTCATCCAGTGTGCCCAAGAACGGGCGATAGACCGAACGAAGCATGTTGCCTGCCGGGACGGCATGCACATCAAGCTTTACAGAGTCTGTAGCGCGACTGCGCGATAGATCACGAGAGGGGAGGTGTTTGATCGTATTGGAGTACATGGTGTCAGATGAGTGACGCAAACGCCGGGCAGGTTCCCCGCGCGCCATCGGTGTCATCCGCGGCATCCAGCGGGGGGAGGGGCGAGGGTTATCCCTTAGGCAACACCACGCGTCCCGCCCGCGCGGTGCGACGGATGCCGACCCGCCGCCGAATCGGGACACTCGCCGGGTTCACAACGTCTGGAGACATCGCATGCACAGCATCCGCCGCCACCTGGTGTGGCTTGTCGTGGCCGTGGTCGGCGCCTTTTCGCTGGGCACCGTGGCCCTGGCGCGAGGCGAGGCCATCAGCGCCTTGTGGGTCGTGGCCGCGGCCCTCTGCACCTACCTGATCGCCTACCGCTACTACAGCCTCTTCATCGCCGACCGCGTGCTCCGCCTGGACGGCAAGCGCATGACGCCCGCGCACCGCCACAACGACGGGCTGGACTACGTGCCCACCGACAAGAACGTGCTCTTCGGCCACCACTTCGCGGCCATCGCCGGGGCCGGTCCGCTGGTCGGCCCGGTGCTCGCGGCGCAGATGGGCTACCTGCCGGGCCTGCTGTGGATCCTGGCCGGCGTGGTCTTCGCCGGCGCGGTGCAGGACTTCATCGTGCTCTTCATCTCGACGCGGCGCGACGGCCGCTCGCTGGGCGACCTGATCAAGCAGGAGATGGGCACCGTGCCGGGGCTGATCGCGCTGTTCGGCACCTTCATGATCATGATCATCATCCTGGCGGTGCTGGCGCTGATCGTGGTGAAGGCGCTGGCCGAATCGCCCTGGGGCACCTTCACGGTGGCGGCGACCATTCCGGTCGCGGTGTTCATGGGCGTGTACCTGCGCTACATCCGGCCGGGGCGCATCGGCGAAATCTCTGTGATCGGCTTCGTGCTGCTGATGCTGGCGATCTTCGGCGGCCAGGCGGTGGCGCAGAGCCCGACCTGGGGGCCGATGTTCACCTTCGACGGCAAGGCCCTGACCTGGATGCTGATCGGCTACGGCTTCATCGCCGCCAGCCTGCCGGTGTGGCTGCTGCTGGCGCCGCGCGATTACCTCTCGACCTTCCTGAAGATCGGCACCATCGTTGCGCTGGCGATCGGCATCGTCTTCGTCGCGCCGACGCTGCAGATGCCGGCGGTGACGCAGTTCGCGCAGGGCAACGGGCCGGTGTGGTCGGGCAGTCTCTTTCCCTTTCTCTTCATCACCATCGCCTGCGGCGCCGTGTCGGGCTTCCATGCGCTGATCTCCTCGGGCACCACGCCCAAGATGCTGGACAACGAGCGCCATGCGCGCTTCATCGGCTACGGCGGCATGCTGGCCGAGTCCTTCGTCGCGGTGATGGCGCTGGTGGCCGCCGCCTGCATCGAGCCGGGCGTGTACTTCGCAATGAACAGCCCGGCCGCGCTGGTCGGCAACACGCCGGCTGCGGTGGCGCAGACCATCTCGAGCTGGGGCTTCGTGGTCACGCCGGAGATGCTGGTGCAGACCGCGAAGGATGTGGGCGAGAGCACGATTCTCGGCCGCGCCGGCGGCGCGCCCACGCTCGCCGTGGGCATGGCGCACATCCTGCACCAGGCCATCGGCGGGCCGGCCATGATGGCCTTCTGGTACCACTTCGCGATTTTGTTCGAGGCGCTGTTCATCCTGACCGCGGTCGATGCCGGCACCCGCGCCGGGCGCTTCATGCTGCAGGATCTGCTCGGGAGCTTCGTGCCGGCGCTGAAGCGCACCGACTCCTTCGTGGCCAACCTGCTCGCCACCTTCCTGTGCGTCGCGGCGTGGGGCTACTTCCTGTATCAGGGCGTGGTCGATCCGCTGGGCGGCATCAACACGCTGTGGCCGCTGTTCGGCATCTCCAACCAGATGCTGGCCGCGGTGGCGCTGATGCTGGGCGTGGTGGTGCTGTTCCGCATGAAGCGCGAGCGCTACGCCTGGGTCGCGATCGCGCCGGCCGCCTGGCTGCTGGTGTGTACGCTGACGGCGGGCTGGCAGAAGATCTTCTCGGCCGATCCGAAGGTCGGCTTCCTGGCGCATGCGTCGAAGTACGCCGAGGCGATCGAGAAGGGCGTGCTGCTCGCGCCGGCCAAGACGCCCGAGGCGATGGCGCGCATCGTCTTCAACGACCGGCTGGATGCGGCGCTGTGCGGGCTCTTCATCTTCGTGGTGCTGAGCGTGCTGTTCTACAGCGTGCGCAGCGCGCTCGCGGCGCGCTCGGCCAACAAGCCGACAGCGCGCGAGACGCCTTTCGAGCCGATGCCGACTCAGGCCGCCTGATGCGCTCCCTGGCCGCCTTGCCCGAGGCCGGGCGCTATCTGACCCGCTCGCTGGCGCAGTCGCTGCGCCTGATGGTGGGGCTGCCGGACTACGACGCCTACCTCAGCCACATGGCGCGCACGCATCCCGACCAGGCACCGATGAGCTACGAGGCCTTCTTCCGCGAGCGCCTGGAAGCGCGCTACGGCAGCGGCAAGGGGCGCTGCTGTTGAGGGCCCAGCTCAGACGTCCTCGAGCAAGGGATAGGGCAGGGGCTCGACGCTGAGTGCGGGCCCCTCGGCGCTGCCGGCGTGCAGGCCGCCGGCATTGAGCGCCGCGATCTGCATGGACACGAGCGCAGCCCATCCGCCACCGGGCGTCGGCGCCGCCTGCGCGACCATGCCGACCGGCTGCTCGGGGTCGTTGGCGGCAAAGACCTCCTGGCCCGCGGCCAAGGGGGCCGGCGCCTGCACCAGGTAGGTCCTGCGCTTGAGGGTGCCGCGGAACTGGCTGCGCGCCACCACCTCCTGGCCGGGGTAGCAGCCCTTCTTGAAACTCACGCCGCCCACCGATTCGTAGTTGAGCATCTGCGGCACGAAGGCGTCGACGATCGGCGCGCTGACGGTCACGATGCCGCTGCGCACCTCGCTCCACTGCCACAGCGCGGGATCGAGCGCCGGGCCTTCCGGCTCGGCACTGCCCGCCGGCGCGATGCGCAGCGCGCGCGGGACGCGGTCCGAGGGATAGAGCGAGACCACGCTGACATCGCCGACCTGGCAGCAGCGCCCGGGCGGTGCGCCGGCATCGACGCCGTTGGCCGTCAGCGCCGTGCCGGTCAGGCCGTGGAGCATGAATTCATCGCTGGCATCGCTGAGCTTGAGCTTGGCGCGCAGCACGTACATCGACAGGCGCTTGAGCGTCGCTGGGAGGATGTCGCGGCCGATCACCAGCAGCACACGCTCGGGCTGCGGCCTGATGCCGATGAAGCTCGCGATCACGCGTCCCTTGGCCGTACACAGCGCGGCCAGGCGCGCTTCGGTGGGGCCGAGGAGGGCGAAGTCCTGGGTCAGCTGGCCATTGAGGAAATCGGCGGCTTCGGGGCCCTCGGCGCGGATCACGCCGAGGGACGAAAGGGCTGTTACGCCATTCAGAACGACTGGGGTCATCGCTGAATTATCATGGCCGGCTCCGTTCCGTTCGGCCCGCAGGGCTACCGCGTTTTCTTCTTCTGCCCGCCTCATTCGCATCCGTGCGCCGCTTTCTTCTCACGCTCTTCCTGCTCGTCGCCTTCGTCGGACTCGGCGCGGGCGCGGCCGGGCTCTGGTGGGTGCAGCAGCCGCTGAAGCTGCCGGCGCCCACGGTGGACCTTTCGGTCGAGCCGGGCACCACGCCGCGTGGCGTCGCGCAGGCGGTGGCCGAGGCCGGCGTGGACGTGCCGTGGCAGTTGCTCTATGGCTGGTTCCGCTTCTCGGGGCAGGACCGGCAGATCCGCGCCGGCAGCTACGAGCTGGAGCGCGGCGTCACGCCGCGCCTGCTGCTCAACATGCTGGTGCGCGGGGAGGAGGCCACGCGCAGCATCGTGCTGGTGGAGGGCTGGAGCTTCCGCCAGATCCGCGCCGCGCTGGCCAAGGCCGAGCAACTGAAGCCCGAGACCGTGGGCCAGAGCGACCAGGAACTGATGGTCCGGCTCGGCAAGCCCGGCGTGCATCCCGAGGGCCGCTTCTTCCCCGACACCTACACTTACTCGAAGAACTCCACGGACCTCGCCCTGCTGCAGCGGGCAATGCGGGCCATGGACAAGAAGCTGGAAGCGGCCTGGGCCGCGCGCGCCTCGGACCTGCCGCTCAAGACGGCCGACGAGGCGCTGATCCTGGCCAGCATCGTCGAGAAGGAGACAGGCGCGGCCAAGGACCGGGCCGAGATCGCGGCCGTGTTCGTCAACCGGCTGCGCGCCGGCATGCCGCTGCAGACCGATCCGACCGTGATCTACGGCATGGGCACGCGCTTCGACGGCAATCTGCGCAAGAAGGACCTGCAGGCCGACACGCCCTGGAACACCTACCTGCGGCCGGGCCTGCCGCCGACGCCGATCGCCATGCCGGGCAA
Source organism: Variovorax sp. Soil_C_12 (assembly GCF_057657375.1). Classification (NCBI taxonomy): domain Bacteria; kingdom Pseudomonadati; phylum Pseudomonadota; class Betaproteobacteria; order Burkholderiales; family Comamonadaceae; genus Variovorax; species Variovorax sp. Soil_C_12. The sequence continues at coordinate 71,438 of NZ_JBDGIO010000005.1, forward strand.
GGCCGCGCTGCTGGCGGCGGTGCAGCCGGCGCAGAGCAAGTCGCTGTACTTCGTCTCGCGCGGCGACGGCTCCAGCCATTTCAGCAGTTCGCTCGACGAGCACAACCGCGCGGTGAACCGCTACCAGCGCGGCATCGAGCAGCCTGCACCGCGGAGCGAGCAGCGATGACACAGCAGCAGGGCCTCTTCCTCACACTCGAAGGCATCGACGGCGCCGGCAAGTCCAGCCACATCGATGCGCTGGAGGCGTTGTTCAAGGCGCAGGGCAGGGTGGTCACGCGCACGCGCGAGCCCGGCGGCACGCCGCTGGCCGAGACGCTGCGCACCATGATCCTCACGCGGGCCATGGACCCGCTGACCGAGTCGCTGCTGGTGTTCGCGGCGCGGCGCGACCACATCGTGCAGGTGATCGAGCCCGCGCTCGCGCGCGGCGAGGTGGTGCTGTGCGACCGTTTTACTGATGCCACCTTCGCCTACCAGGGCGCAGGGCGCGGCTTCGACGAGACGGTGCTCTCGACCCTGGAGCAGTGGGTGCAGGGGCGCGACGGCGCACTGCTGCAGCCCGTGCTCACGCTGTGGTTCGATCTGCCGCCCGAAACCGCGGCCGAGCGCCTGGCGGGCGCGCGGCTGCCGGACAAGTTTGAATCGCAGCCGGTGGAGTTCTTCCGTCGCGTCGCTGAAGGCTATGCCGCGCGCGCCGCGGCCGCGCCGCGCTTCGTGCGCATCGACGCGAACCGCTCGCGCGAGCAGGTCTGGGCGCAGGTCGAGGCGGCGCTGGTCCAGCGCGGGCTGGTGGGCGTCAAGCCATGAGTGCGCCGACCCTCTCGCCCTGGCTGCGCAAGCCCCTGGCCGAACTGCTGCGGCAGCGCGGCCATGCCTGGCTGCTCCAGGGCCCGTCGGGCCTGGGCCAGTACGAGCTGGGCCTGGCCCTGGCCGCCGCCTGGCTCTGCGAGCAGCCCGACGAAAAAGGCGGGCAGGGCGCCTGCGGCCACTGCCCGAGCTGCCACGCCATCGCCGTGCGCACCCATGCCGACCTCCGCGTGCTGATGCCCGAGGTCGCGATGCAGGAGTTGGGCTGGCCGCTCGACGAGAAGAGCCAGGCCGACATCGACGACAAGAAGCGCAAGCCCAGCCGCGAAATCCGGGTCGAGGCGATGCGCGATGCGGTCGGATTCGCCCAGCGCACCAGCGGGCGCGGGCGCGGCAAGGCGGTGCTGGTCTATCCGGCCGAGCGCATGAACACCATCACCGCCAACGCCTTGCTCAAGACGCTGGAGGAGCCGGTCGGGGACGTGCGCTTCGTCCTGGCCAGCGAGGCCGCGTGGCAACTGCTGCCCACCATCCGCAGCCGCTGTCTCGGCTTCACCATGCCCTGGCCCGGCGACGACGAGGCGCGCCAATGGCTGGTGGGGCAGGGCGTGCCGGCGGCTGACGCGGCCGCCCTGCTGCGCGCCGCCGGCGGGCGGCCCAGCGATGCGTTGCGGCTCGCAAGCTCGGGCCAGTCGCCCAAGGCCTGGAGCCTGTTTCCGAAGGCCATGCAGCGTGGCGAGGTCGGCGCGCTGGCCGACCATGCGCCGGCCCAGGCCATCGGCGCGCTGCAGAAGCTGTGCCACGACCTCATGGCCGTGGACAGCGGCGCCGCGCCGCGCTTCTTCGAGGCCGCCGACCTGCCGGCGGTCCCGCCGAGGGCGGCGCTGGGCCGCTGGGCCAAGTCGCTCGCCAATGCGGCAAAAACCGCAGAACATCCCTTCAATGCAGGCCTGATGCTCGAAGCGCTTGTGAGCGAAGCGCGAAGCACCCTAAACTCCGCCAGCCGCCGCCCATGAACACAACAGCCTCTCCCACCCCCGCCGCGCCCGCCCGCCCCAGCGTCATCCAGCTGGCGATCAAGGAAAAGGGCGCGCTCTACGCCGCCTACATCCCGCTGTTCGCCGAAGGCGGCATCTTCATCCCGACCTCGCGCGAGTACCGCCTGGGCGACGACGTCTACGTGCTGCTCACGCTGCCCGAGGACCCGCAGCGCTATCCGGTGGCCGGCAAGGTGGCCTGGATCACGCCGGCACGCGCGGCCGGCAACCGGGCGCCGGGCGTCGGCATCCGTTTTCCCTCGGACGAGAAGTCGCGCCAGCTGAAGGCGCGCATTGAAGAAGCGCTCGGCGGCACCCTGGCCTCCGACCGCCCGACCCAGACCATTTGAGTTCCGTCTGCACGACGCCGACCGCAGCCGCTGCGGTCGCGCCGCCGTTTCCCGAAGTTTTGCGATGTTCACCGACTCCCATTGCCACCTGACTTTCCCCGAATTCGCCGGCCAGATGCCGCAGATCCGCGAGGCGATGGCCGCCGCGCAGGTCGATCGGGCGCTCTGCATCTGCACCACGCTGGAGGAATTCGCCGAGGTGCAGGCACTCGCGGCTGGTTTTGACAACTTTTGGGCCAGTGTTGGCGTCCATCCGGACAATGAGGACATCGCCGAGCCCTCGGTGGACGATCTGGTGACGCGCTCGGCCTTGCCCAAGGTGGTGGCAATCGGGGAAACCGGGCTGGACTACTACCAGATGGAAGAACGCAAGGGCGGCCGCAGCATCTCCGACATGGAGTGGCAGCGCGACCGCTTCCGGGTTCACATCCGTGCTGCCCAGAAAGCGCGCAAGCCGCTGATCATTCACACCCGCGACGCCTCGGCCGACACGCTGGCGATCCTGAAGGAGGAGGGCGAGGACGGCTCGGCGGGGGCTGCCGGCGGCGTGTTCCATTGCTTCACCGAGACGGCCGAAGTCGCACGGGCTGCGCTGGACCTGGGTTTCTACATCTCGTTCTCGGGCATCCTGACCTTCAAGAAGGCCGCCGAGCTGCGCGAGGTGGCCACCTTCGTGCCGCTGGACCGCATGCTGATCGAGACCGACAGCCCCTATCTGGCGCCGGTGCCGTACCGGGGCAAGACCAACAATCCGTCCTATGTGCCTTTCGTGGCCAAGCAGATCGCGGAGCTGCGCAAGCTGCCGGTCGAGGCCATCGGCGAGGCGACCAGCCGGAACTTCGAGACCCTGTTCAAGGGAGTGAAGTCATGAAGAATTACTTTAAAAAAGCCATCTATCTGTCTGTATTTGCAGCAACTTTTTCATCGCAGGCCGGCTCGTACGAGGACTTCTTCCGGGCAGTTCGAAGCGACAACGCGAGCAGCATCCAGGCGCTCCTGAACCGCGGCTTCGACCCCAACACCGTGGACGAACAAGGCCAGGCAGGCCTATTGATCGCCATGCGCGAGCCGTCGCCCAAGGTGATCCAGGTGCTGCTGGATTCGCCCAAGACCAACGTCGAGGTGCGCAACGCCAAAGACGAGAGCCCGCTGATGCTGGCCGCGCTGAAGGGCCAGCAGGACCTCGTCACGCGCCTGATCGCGCGGGATGCCGACGTCAACAAGCCGGGGTGGGCGCCGCTGCACTACGCCGCCACCGGCGGGCACGTGGCGATCATGAAGCTGCTGCTGGAGAACTATGCCTTCATCGACGCGCAATCGCCCAACGGCACGACGCCGCTGATGATGGCCGCGATGTACGGATCGGCGGCCGCGGTGCAACTGCTGCTCGATGAGGGCGCTGACACGACGATGAAGAACCAGTTGGGCATGACGGCGTTGGACTTTGCCCAGCGCGCCAAGCGGCCGGATGCGGTGCGGTTGTTGAGCACCGCGGCCCAGGCGAACAAGCGGCCGGGCGACGGCAAGTGGTGAGCGGGCTTGCCTGAGCTGAGCCGCCCCAGCGCCTGCCTCATCGATTCGCAGAACACAATGTGCATTATGTTAAATAAGGTGCGCAGACGCCCGCGCCAAGTCAGCCCTCCGACAACATGCCCTCCACCGGATCCCTCTTCTGCAAACCTCGGCGGCATGCCTTCGCTTCCATGAGATCGGTCCACGGCTCGCGCGCTGGCTGCTCATGAGCCAGGACCGAGCGCATTCCGACAGTTTCCGGATGACCCATGAGTTCCTTGCCCACATGCTGTGCGTGCGGCGTGTCGGCATCACTGCGGCGGCCGGTGCGCTGCAGCAGCATGGCCTGATCGAATACACGCGGGGTGATCTCACGGTGCTCGACTGCACGGGACTCGAAGCGGCGGCATGCGGCTGCTACGCCGCTGACTGCAAGGGCTACGCCGATCTGCTCGAGTAGATGGTGGCCGACGCGTCGGCAATCGAGCTTCTCCCAGGTTCTTTTGACGCTCTGTTCGCCGCCGCACAGAGTTCCCGGCGTTGCCGCGAAATGGTTGGGCTCCCGGCTTCGAGCGGGGAAAAGCCTATGACCACTTCCAATGTTGCAGCCCACGTCCTCGTGCGTGCGTACCTCCACGGGAGGTCGATGGACGAATTCCTGTTTGCCGCAGCCGTATGGATGGTCGACAAGCGGCTGGCAGGCGCAATCATGCCCGCGCTGGATCAAACGCTGCGCGATGACATCGACAGTCAGGCCGGAGAGGTGGTGGCGTTCAAACAGTTCTGGGGAACATCGCCGGACAGCTTTGCGGTGCCGCCACCGCGAAGGGTGATATGGACTCGAGCATCGCAGCACAGCAGCAGCAGCTCGCGCCACCATGAGCATCTATGTCGTTGATGATCACCCCATCATGCGCGACGCCATCGCCATGGTGATGCGCAGGCTGCAGCCCCATCGGAACATGGTGGCGGTGCCCACGCTGATGAAGCAAAGCGGTTCCGATCGCCCTCGAAGCGCGGGTGTCCCCATCCGCAGGCATGGTGGCGACGTTCCAGTGAGTTGAAGAGTGGCCCACAAGTGAGCAGCAAGGGTGAGCGTGGTCCGGCCGCGCCAGAAGGTCAAGGTGGCGATCGGCTTCAAAATGCCGGGACAGGTGTCCGATTCTTGACAGTCGAGCGTCATGCTCGGCTCTACAGTGACGGTATCCAAGGAGACAACCCATGAACACCACCACCTCCTCTGAAATCCAGAAGCTCGTCTCCGCCGAAGAATGGCAGCTGCGCGTGGACCTCGCGGCCTGCTACCGGCTGGTCGCCCTGCATGGCTGGAGCGACCTCGTCTTCACCCACATCAGCGCGCGGGTGCCCGGGCCCGAGCACCATTTCCTGATCAATCCCTACGGGCTGATGTTCGACGAGATCACCGCCTCGAGCCTGATCAAGGTGGACCAGGACTGCAACAAGCTGATCACCTCGCCCTACCCCGTCAACCCCGCCGGCTTCGTGATCCACAGCGCGGTGCATGCGGCGCGGCCGGACATCCAGTGCGTGCTGCACACCCACACGCGCGCCGGCATTGCCGTGAGCGCCCAGAAAAACGGCGTGCTGCCGATCAGCCAGCAGTCGACCTTCGTGCTGGCCTCGCTGGCCTACCACGACTACGAGGGCGTGGCCTTCCGCGACGAGGAGAAGCCGCGCCTGCAGGCCGACATGGGCGAGGCCAACTTCCTCATGCTGCGCAACCACGGCCTCTTGACCGTCGGCAAGACCATCGCGGACGCCTTCCTCTCGATGTACACCTTCGAGAATGCCTGCCAGATCCAGATCGCCGCGCAGGCCGGCGGCGGCGAGCTCACGCATGTCGATCCGCGCATCGTCGAAGGCGTGGGCCACGCGCTGAGGGTGCAGACCGGCGGCTTGGGCGGCGCCTTCGTGTGGCCGGCATTGATCCGCAAGCTCGACCGCGTCGACCCGAGCTACAAGCAGTAAGGGTCTCGCGCCCGCCCCGTACAAACCCTGATCGCACTGACGGCGAATCGACAGCTTCGATTTCTACGATTTCTCCGAGGCCACCCGGCACGCGGGCGACCCACGGCGCAGTTCGCGCACCACCAGGAGACATCGACCATGCAGATCACGGGCATGTTGCACGGCGCACGCCTGCTGCACTTCGTGGGCTTTCCGGCCACCGAGGTGCTGGGCCCCGCGGCCAGCGAAGAGGACATCAAGGCGCTCATCGACAAATACGGGCTCATCTTCATCAAGCCGGTCTTCAAGGGCGGCATCGGCAAGAAGGGCAAGGCCGGACTGCTGGGCCGCGCCAGCGACCTGAAGACCGCGCTGGCCGAGAAGGAGCGCCTCTACTTCGCCGAGCACCAGGTCGGCCACGTCAAGGCCAAGGCCAACGGCGTGACCTTCGAGGCCGGCGTGCCCGCCAAGCACGAGGTCTACTTTTCGATCAGCGACTCCACGCGCTTCCGTGCGCCGACCATGACGCTCACGCACATGGGCGGCATGGACATCGAGGAGCTCGACAAGACGCAGGTCGCCACGGTCCCCTTCGATCCGCTCACCGGCCTCAAGGCCTTCGTGGTGGCCAACGCGCTGACCGAGATCGGCGCGCCCAAGGAAATCATCTCGCCGCTGGTGCAGCAGCTGCCCAAGCTGTGGGAGCTGTTCCACGACTTCGGCATGACCACGCTGGAGCTCAACCCGATCCGCATGCGCGAGGACAAGAAGGGCCGGCTCACGCCGGTGGCCTGCGACTTCAAGTGCGGCTTCGACCGCGACGACCCGCGCTGGCTGCGCCTGGGCCTGCCGCCGCACCTGTTTGCGGCCGACTACTCCGACTTCGAGCAGGAGATCAACACCCTGCGCACCCACCAGGGCCAGAGCGACGTCTACGTGATCAACGACAAGGGCACCGTGCTCGCCCCCACCTTCGGCGGCGGCGCCAATTCGCTGGTGACGGAGATGCTGGGTGACGACGCCATCATCAGCTCCGACTTCGGCGGCAATCCGCCCTACGAGAAGATGAAGGAAGTGGCGCGCATCTGCTTCAAGCACTGGCTCAAGCAGGCCAACGTGCTCTTCATCATCGGCGGCAAGAGCAACAACACCGACATCTTCGAGACCCTGCGCGCCATGGCCGACGCGCTGCGCGAGCACTTCAGCCAGCACGGGCCCACGCCGCTCTATGTGGTGGTGGGCCGCGGCGGGCCGAACCTGGTGCGCGGCATGGGCGCGCTGCGCGACACCTGCGATGCGCTGGGCCTGCCCTATCGCCTCTTCGGCTTCGACTCCGACATGAGCGAGGTGATCCAGTTCGCCCGCAAGATCAACGCGTGGATGAAGGACGGCGGACGCGAGCAGGTCGCCGCGCGCCTCGGCATCCAGGCCCCCGCGGCCGCTTGAAAGGGAGAAAAGAATCATGCAATCCAGCTGGCAGAAGACAGGCGTGGGCGACTTCAAGTACTACGTCGGCATCAGCTCGCTCACGCAGGTCGCCTCGCGCGAGGACCGCGTCTGCGTGCTCAACATCCTGGGCGGTGAATCGAGCGAGGTCACGCCGGTGAGCCACGCCTACTCGGGCGGCAACGTGGTCTTCGGCACCGCGCCCGGCAAGGGCGGCGCGGTGCTGGAGACGCCCATCGGCGACATTCCGGTGTTCAACAACGTGCGCGACGGGCTGGCCGCGGGCCACCGCTTCAACTGCGGCGTGGTGTACCTGCCGCCCTCGGCCGCGCGCGACGGCGTGGCCGAACTGATCCGCGTGAATCCGGAGCTGCGCAAGATCTTCATCATCACCGAGAAGATCGCCGTGCACGACGCGCGCGAGATCCGCGCCATGGGCCAGCAAAACGGCATCGACATCTTCGGCGCCAACGGGCTGGGCGTGGCCGACTCGTGGAACCAGGTGCGCGTCGGCGGCGCCCTGGGCGGCGACAAGCCCGGCGACTCGCTGCGGCCGGGCTCGATCGCGATCTTCTCCAACTCGGGCGGCTTCTCCACCACCATCGCGCAGTACCTGCGCATGGCGGGCTGGGGCACCACCACCGTGATCTCCTCGGGCAAGGACGTCTACATCCACTATGCCGCGCCCGAGTTCGCCTTCGCGCTCGCCAACGATGCGCGCAGCAAGGCCGCGGTGCTGTACTGCGAGCCCGGTGGCTACTACGAGCTCGACGCGAAGTTCAACAAGCCGGTGGTGGCCTGCGTGGTGGGCCGCTGGAAGAGCAAGCTCACGCGCGCGGTCGGCCATGCCGGCGCGATGGCCGGCGGCTCCGACGACGCGCTGGCCAAGGAACGCTGGTTCATGGAGAAGTTCGGCGTCGACGGGATCTTCACGCCCGACAACCCGGTGTTCTCGGCCAAGGGCGCGCTGGTCACCAACATCGCCCATATCCCGGCCGCGCTGACGGCGGTGATGCGCGCCAACGCCACCCTCCCCGACTTCGCGCCCGAGGGCACGCTGGCGCTCAAGCCCTGGTTCGGTTCCGACGAAGGCCTGGACCTGCCGGAAGAGCTGCGCCCGGCGGTGGTACAGGCGCTTGCCCCTTACGGCGAGCAGGTGGCGCTGCTCAACACCCAGATCGGCGGCGTGGTGCCGCGCCAGACGATGAAGGACGCCTCGGGCGCCTCGCAGATGGACGCGAAAACGCAGGTCAGCAGCCTGCACGGCACCAGCATGCTGGATGCGGCCACGCTCTCGCTGGAATCGAACGTCGCATTGGCGCTGCTGCACGATGCCGGCGGCGAGAACGACCGCAAGCTGATCGCACCCGCGGTCGCGGCCCACATCAACCTGCATGGCCGGCCCGAGCTCGCGGCGGCGCAGGCCAGCCGCGAGGCCGGCAACGCGCCCAATTCGGTGCTGGCCGCGGCGGCCGCCATCGTCGGGCCGAAGCGCCAGCAGGCCGCGCGCGAGGCGCTGGGCTTCATGCTCGAGCGCTTCCATGCCGCGGGCCTCGGCAACGAGTTCGGCGCCTCGCTCAGCGACAGCTTCGACATCGCGCAGATCGACACCAAGGGTGCGCCCGCGCTCACGACCGACACGCCCGACGCCCGTGCCCAGGCCCTGCTGGCCGGCGTGCAGGCGCGCGGCGGCCGCTCGGTGTTCCTGCGCTGGCTGCAGAGCCTCCCCGGCCATCCGACCGAGGCGGCGGTGCTGGCCGCGGTCTCGGCCACCCTGGCCTGGGGGCCGCTGTCGCGCAAGCGCATCTCGCTGCTCACGGCGCAGAATTTCCCCTGGTGGCTGCAGCTCTTCGGCACGCTGATCGGTGCCTCGGCCGATGCCGTGCGGCACGCGCCCGAGGGCTTCTGCGGCATTGCGCAAAAGCAGATGCTCGAGAGCGCAAGCCTCGGCGAGATCGCCTTCGCCGCCCTCCTCGGCCGCACGCCGGGCGAGAACGACCTGTTCGCCTTCCAGACCCTGGTCGGCCTGCTGCTGACCAACGGGCCCGGCGCCATCTCGGCCCAGGGCGCCAAGGGCGCGGTCTCGGCAGACGGCCCCGAGCAGCCCGAGCGGGTCCAGCTCAACAAGGCGCTGGTCGGCTTCCTCACGCACACCGGGTATGCGCACGGCGGCAACGGCTATGAGGGCATCGCCTACCTGATCGAGCAGTTCAAGGACAGCGGGCTGGACGATCCGGGCGCCCCGGAGCACGGCGTGGATCTCAAGGCGCTCGCCGCGAAGGCGGTCGACCAGTACGCGCAGTACAAGACCCGCAAGAAGAGCGCAGGCAGCCTGGACATCGCCAAGCTGCCGGGGGTGAACCACCCGGTCTTCAAGGACAAGCCGGTCAACCTCGACCCGCGCGAGGTCTTCATCGCGAAGCTGCGCGAGTCGCGCGGCGACCACAACGTGTTCCACGATTTCTACCGTGCGCTGGTGCAGCAGCTTTTCGATGCCGGCGTCTCGCGCAACGTCTACTGCGTGAACGTCGATGCAGTGATCGCCGCCCTGCTGCTCAAGATGCTGTGGAAGCCGCTGCAGTCCGGCGAGATCGGCGAGCGCGATCTCGAAACGGCCGCGTTCACGATCTTCCTGTACCCGCGCATGCTCGGCTGCGCCGCCGAGATCGACGACCACCTCAACCGCGGCCGCAACATGGACACGCGCACGGTCGCATCGCTCTGCAAATTCGTCGCCTGACCGGGCACGAATTCAGCTGCTGGTCAGGGTGCCGCAAGCACGCCTGAGATAGGGTCTGCGGACCCTGGCCGTTTCCTTTCTCCGCAAAACCTCATACACCACTGGAGATCCCCCATGAGTTCAGCCATCCTGGCCGACGGCGCACCCGCGCCTGCGCCAAGCTCCAAGCTCGGCGCCGTGCTGCGCGTCACGAGCGGCAACTTCCTCGAGCAGTTCGACTTCTTCCTCTTCGGCTTCTACGCGACCTCGATCGCCCACGCCTTCTTCCCCACGAGCAGCGACTTCGCCTCGCTGATGCTGACCTTCGCGGTCTTCGGCGCCGGCTTCCTGATGCGGCCACTGGGCGCCATCGTGCTCGGCGCCTACATCGACGAGGTCGGCCGCCGCAAGGGCCTGATCGTCACGCTCTCGATCATGGCCAGCGGCACGGTGCTGATCGCCTTCGTGCCGGGCTATGCCTCGATCGGCCTGCTCGCGCCCGCGCTGGTGCTGCTCGGCCGGCTGCTGCAGGGCTTCTCCGCCGGCGCCGAGCTGGGCGGCGTCTCGGTCTACCTGTCGGAGATGGCCACGCCCGGCCGCAAGGGCTTCTACACGGCCTGGCAGTCGGCCAGCCAGCAGGTGGCGATCGTGCTGGCCGCTGCGCTGGGCTTCGCGCTCAACGAGCTTTTGAGTCCTGAGGAACTGGGCGCCTGGGGCTGGCGCATCCCCTTCTTCGTCGGCTGCATGATCATTCCCTGCATCTTCCTGCTGCGCCGCTCGCTGCAGGAGACCGAGGCCTTCCGCGCCCGCGCGCACCATCCGACCACGCGCGAAGTGGCGGCGTCGATGCGGCAGAACTGGCGCATCGTGCTGGCGGGCATGCTGCTGGTGGCGATGACCACCGCGACCTTCTACCTGATCACCGTCTACACGCCCACCTTCGGCCGCACCGTGCTGCACCTGAGCGCGAAGGACAGCCTGGTCGTCACGCTGCTGGTGGCCGTCTCCAACTTCATCTGGCTGCCGGTGGGCGGCGCGATCTCCGACCGCATCGGCCGCAAGCCCCTGCTGATCGCCATGACCGTGCTGGCCATCCTCACGGCCTACCCGGCGATGTCGTGGCTGGCCGCGGCGCCCAGCTTCGGCCGCATGCTGGATGTGCTGCTCTGGTTCTCCTTCCTGTTCGGCATGTACAACGGCGCGATGGTGGTCGCGCTCACCGAGGTGATGCCGGTACAGGTGCGCGTGGTCGGTTTCTCGCTGGCCTACAGCCTGGCCACCGCGCTCTTCGGCGGCTTCACGCCGGCCGTATCGACCTGGCTGATCCAGGCCACGGCGGACAAGGCTGCGCCGGCCTACTGGATCAGCATGGCGGCGCTGTGCGGGCTGGTGGCGACGCTGGCGCTGTACCGGCGGCAGACAGTGGCGGCGCGGCCTTCCTGATATCGGCAACGTGTAGGGCTTTTTTCTTACGTACAACGTCTTGCGGGCGGGTTAAAAAATGTGTCATGCCCAGACTCCTGATCGAAGGACCCAACGGACGAGCCGACGTGGTGGCGCTGAAGCTGCCGCGAGCGACGGTGGGGCGTGCGCCATCCAATGACGTCGTCCTCGACGATGCCCGAGTGAGCCGTTTCCACGCCGTCATCGATGCTGCGGGGCCCTTCCTCATCCTCAAGGACCTTTGGAGCAGGAACGGCCTGTACCACAACGGCCGAAAAGTCCATGCCAGGGCCCTGGCCAGCGGCGATACCTTCACGATCGGCGAATGCAACGCCCGCCTCATCGCCGAGGAGGACTATGTCGAAGTGGTGGTCGAGTCGCTGCCCGCCCCTGCGGACCTGCGGGCAGACTTGATCGCAACGACCGGGCAAGGCTTGCTGACGCCTTGATCCGGCGCGCCTGTCGACCGTGCAGGGCGACCCTTGCGATCGGCCGGCCTCCGGCGCAAACTGCCTGCTCGGCCTGGGCCGGTCGGACCGGGCCGGCGACTTCGCACAAGGAGATGCCATGTCCCTCCCCTCGCATCTGACCAGCTACCTCGACCAGCGCGGCGCGCGGTACGAGATCTGCACGCATGAGCACAGCCGCAGCAGCGCGGAGACGGCGCGCAGCGCCCATGTTCCCGCGAGCCAGCTGGCTAAATCGGTCATCCTCCAGGACGACGACGGCTGCGTGATGGCCGTTCTGCCCGCCGACCGGGTCCTGATGGTGGGCGAGTTTTCCCGCCTGGCCGGCCGCTACCGGCTGCGGCTGGCCGACGAGGATCGCATCGCCGCGCTGTTCCAGGACTGCGAGCGCGGCGCGGTGCCGCCGATCGGCATGGCCTGGGGCATCCCGACCCTCGTCGACGACGAGCTCGAAAGCAACGAGGTCGTCTACATGGAGGTCGGCGACCACGCGCAGCTGCTGCGGATGTCGCACGACCAGTTCCACGAGCTGATGCGCGCCCAGCCGCACGGGAGCTTCAGCAAGTCGCCGATGCATTGAGGACAGCCGCGGCGGCGGTGCCGTCATGGTCACGGCGACCTTCCGCTTCTACGAGGAGCTGAACGACTTCCTGGCGCCGGAGCGGCGCAGGCGCGCGTTCTCCTGCCCCTGCGCGCGCCGGGCGACCACCAAGCACATGATCGAGGCCCTCGGCGTGCCCCATACCGAGGTCGAGCTGGTGCTGCTCAACGGCGAATCGGCCGGCTTCGGCGCCGTGCTGCGGGAAGGCGACCGCGTGGCCGTCTACCCGAAGTTCGAAGCGCTCGACGTCACGCCGCTGCTGCGCGTTCGCGCCCAGGCCTTGCGCTGCACGCGCTTCGTCGCCGATGCGCACCTGGGCGGGCTCGCCCGGCTGCTGCGCATGACCGGCTTCGACACCCTGTACGACAACCATTTCCAGGACGACGAGATCGAGCGCATCGCCGGCACGCAGGAACGCATCGCGCTCACGCGGGACCGCGAGCTGCTCAAGCGCCGCGGGATCACGCACGGCTGCTACGTGCATGCCCTGCATTCGGCGCAGCAGTTGCGCGAGATCTTCGACCGGCTCGACCTGGCGCGCAGCGCGCGGCCTTTCACGTTGTGCCTGAACTGCAACGCGCCCTTGCGCGGGATCGACAAGGCGCAGGTCGCCGCCGCGTTGCCGCCGTCGGTGCGCGAGCGCTACCAGCGCTTCAGCACCTGCGACGTGTGCCGGGGCGTGTTCTGGGAAGGCTCGCACTGGGAGCGCATGCGGGCCCTGGTGGATGGGCTGTGCGGGGCGCGATCCGGTGTCGATTCCAGATGAACGAACGACCCGCTTCGCGCATGTAGGCCTTTGGTCCTCATGGCGTGTCGCGCAGAGCGCCGCTGCATCGTCAGCGCATGCGGTGACCTGAGGATGGCAACACTCAATCGCCCCACTCGGTCGCGGAGATTGCTGTCGAAGTCAGTTGCCGGTGGCGAGCCCTTCCTAGAATTCCCGTCAACCTTCCGCGTCAAACCTGCCCTCGCCCACCCCTCGGATCCTCATGCACGAGATCGACTTGCCCGCCCAGACGGCGGCAGTTCGCAGTGTTCTTGCCAAGCACGGAATTCGTCCCGCGCTGGCCCTGCTCAACGACCGGACGCCATACCGCTACACGGCCATCTACAAGCTGACCGGCGAAACCATGGAAGCCGTCCACGTCTTCGATCGCGGCTCCGAATACCGCAGCTGGCTCAAGGCAGTGCCGCTGGACAAGAGCTTCTGCGAGTTCGCCATCCGCGAGGGCGAGTTCGTGACCCACCACGCATCGAGGGACCAGGGCCTGGTGAGCCCCTACGATGGCCTCGTCGAGTCCTACTACGGCCGCGTCTTGAGGCGCGATGACGGGACGCTCTACGGCAGCTTCATCCACTTCGACGTGGAGCCGCGCAGCATCGCCGAAGAGGAAGTCGCCTTCCTCCAGGACGTGATTCCCCTCTTCCTCGACTACCTCGACTGAACGCGCAGGGTCGCACCTAGAAGGTGTGGCGCATGCCGAACTCGGTGCCCTTCGAGGAGCCGTTAGGCGTCGTGATCGAACCGGCGAGCGCCTGCGTCGCGCCATTGCGGTTGCGCAGATAGGCCAGGGTGCCGTAGAGCGCCGTGCGCTTCGACAGGTTGTAGACATAGCCCAGTGCCAGCTTCGACGTCGTCGGCTCGGGCACATTGCCGATGGGCTCGCGCTTGTAGCGCGCATACGAGGCTTTGATCTCGCCCACGCCGACCGGGAGGATGAAGCCCAGCAGCGCGCCCTTGCCGTCGACCGCGCCCAGCGATTCGCTGTAGACCTCGCCCATCAGCCGGAGGCTCATCAGCGATTCGAAGACATAGGAGGCGCCGATGTTCGACACCCGCAGATCGCCGGTGGCGTAGCGGGTCTTGCCGGTGGCGAGCGTCACGTTGAACGGGCCGCGGAGGTAGCCCACGCGAATGCCCGCATAGTCGCCGTCGTCCTTGTTCGAGAGCAGCGTGCCCGGCAGCACGGAGCGGTTGTCGTTCTCGCCCATTGCAACCATCACCTGCCCGTAGAAGCCGCCCAGGTTCGGCGGCAGGAAGTAGCCGATGCTGTTCGACGCGCGCGTGCCCGTCGGCGCGGTGAGGCCGCCCAGGCCCGAGAAGTACAGCTGGTTGGCGCCGATGCCGCCGCCGGTGCCGAAGGGGTCGTAGAGCGCCGTGTTCCAGAAGGTCGGCGTGTAGTCGCGCCCCAGCCGCAGCTCGCCGAAGCCACCGGAGAAGCTCACCGTGGAGCGCCGGTTGAAGCTCAGAACGCCGGGACCGGCCGCGCCGCTGGCCTGGTTGTTGGTGTTCGAGTTGAAGCCCGTGCCGTTGTCGTTCTGCAGCCCGGCCTCGAGCCAGAAGCTGGCGGCCAGGCCGCCGCCGAGGTCCTCGCTGCCGCGAAAGCCCAGCCGGCTGAAGGTGTTGCCGCTGTTGGTCAGCTGCCATTTGTGCGTGGAGCCGTAGCCCGACCCGGTGGTATAGGTGACGGCGGCATCGAGGACGCCGAAGAGTTGCACGGAGGAAGATTGCGCACAGGCGCCGGCCGCAGCCACGCATGCGGCCGCGGCCACAAAAGACTTTTTCATTGGATTTTTCGAGAGAGGGAGTTGGGAAGCTAGATGTCCAGCACCAGCGGCCCACGACGGCACTGCGAGACGCAGATCATCATGGTCTTGTTGGCGGCCCGTTCGGCCTTGGTGAGGATGCCGTCGCGGTGCTCGATCTCGCCCGCCGAGACGATCTTCGTCTCGCAGGCGCCGCACACGCCTTCCTTGCAGCTGTGGTCCGGGTTAAGGCCGGCGTCGATCAGGCTGTCGAGGATGGACTTGCCCGGCGGCACTTCCACGCTCTTGCCGCTCTTCGCGCACTCGACCACGTAGGCCTCGGTGGCGCTGGGCGCCTCCACGTGGGCGGCAGCGAAACGCTCGACGTGCGCATTCGCGTAGCCCAGCTGCTCGCAGGTCTTCTCGAAGGCGTCGAGCATGGGCGCGGGGCCGCAGCAATAGAAATGACTGCCCGCGCTCTTGCCGCCCAGCATCGCCGCGAGATCGGGCGGCGCGCCCTTGTCGGCATCGAAATGCCAGGTCAGCGCGACCTGGTTCTCGCGCGCCAGCGCCTCGATAGCGTCGCAGAAGGCCGCCTCCTTGCGGGTGCGCGCGCAGTAGATCATCTCCACCGGCTTGCCGATGGAGACCAGACGCTGCAGCATGCACCAGATGGGCGTCACGCCGATACCGCCGGCCACCAGCACCGAGCGCTCGGCCCTCTCCTCCAGGTGAAAGTTGTTGCGCGGCGCCGAGATCGGCAGCGTCATGCCCACGCGCAATTGCTGGTGCACGTAGCGCGAGCCGCCGCGGCTCTTGCGGTCGTTGGCCACGCCGACCACGTAGCGCTGGCGGTCGCTGGCCGGGTTGCACAGCGAGTAGCTGCGCACCAGCCCGTTGGGCAGATGCAGATCGATGTGCGAGCCGGCTTCGAAGGCGGGGAAATCCACCTCCGGCGAAGCCGGGCGGAATTCGACGCTGACGATGCCCTCGGCCTCGTAGCGCATGGTGTGCACGAGCGCGTTGAGCGTGGGGGAAGACATGGGCGTGGACCTCGACAAAACCAGGAAAAAGCTCAGGCCGCGGCCTGCTCCAGCTGCGCCTGCGCCAGGTTGCGCATGTGGCGGCGCAGGCGCACGATGCCCAGGTCATGCTGGTACAGGTTCTCGTGCTGGTTGGCATCGGGCTCCATGTCCTCCAGCATCACGCGGTCCTGCTCCAGCACATGCCAGTGGCGCGCTTCCAGCCGGTTCTTGTACAGGAAGCGCCAGGTGTCGCGCTCCCAGCCCGGCGCCAGCTTGCGCACGCGCCAGAAGAAGGTCGCGGTCATGCCCTTGGTCATGGGCGCGAAGGCGCCGACGATGATGAAGTTGCCGCCGGGGCCGCCGGTGCGCGGGTACGGGATCTCCAGCCGCATCCAGTGGAGGCCGGTGTCGGCCCATTCGGTCCAGTCGAAGTTGACGTTGCGCTGGCCTTCCTTCTCGAACACGAAGCCGTGGTCGGTCGGGCGAACGCCGAACTTGGCCTGCGAATCGCCCTCGGCCATCGAGTGCGACTGCTTGTGCAGGAAGGTCCCGTGCATCGGGTCCATCACGTTGTCCAGCACGTAGCGGTAGTCGCCCTTCCATTCGGTGTAGCAGAGGAAGGACGCGTACTGCGTGTCGTCCGTGAGCTGCTCCGGCAGCACCAGCGGCGGCGGCACGTCGACCGATTCCTTCGAGTTGTAGAGGAACACCGCGCCGGCGCGCTCTTCCACGTGGAAGTGGCGCGTGGCCTGCGAGCCCTCGAGCTTGCAGCCGGGGCTGCCGGGCACGCGCGTCACGACGCCGTCATGGCGCACCTCGACGCCGTGGTAGGGGCAGGACAGGCGGTCGCCCAGGATCACGCCCTGCGACAGCGGCGCGCCGCGGTGCGGGCAGCGGTCCTCCAGCGCGTGCAGCTTGCCTTCGCCGTCGCGCCACAGCGCGAGCTTGCGGCCCAGGCGGCGCAGCGAAATGGGGTTCTCGCCGATGAAATGGGAGGGGCAGATCGGATACCAGAGGTCCTTCAGCCCGATCTCGAGCAGCTGGTCCACCGGGTCTTGCGCGACGGGTTGGATGGCGATGGTGGTCATGGTGTGTTCTCCTCAGGCGCCGAGCTTGGCCATCTCTTGGCGGTACAGGTCTTCGGTCCAGCGCTGGCCGCCGGGCGTGGCCAGGCCGCTGTCGTTGAGCCGTTCGACCAGGCCGGCGAGGTCGTGGACGCCGTCGCCGAAGGCGCGCTCGATCGCATCGCCGAGCAGGTCTTCGTAGGTGGTGGCGGGGCGCTGGCGCGCCTGGTGGGGTTGCAGGTAACGGTCTTGTTGCATCGTGGCCTCCGTGGGAAGGGTTGGGTTTGTCAGGCAGCGGCGGCAAGCGGCGCGGCCCAGGCGTCGTAGCCGTAGACCCAGTCCGCATTGCCGCCTTCGCGCAGCCAGTTGTTGCCGCGCGAGCCCAGTTGGATCTGGCTCGTGCGCTCGATGCGCGCGCGCTCGTAGCGCTGCAGCGCGCCGGCGACGTCGCGCATCGCCACGCCTTCGAGATGGCGGGCCAGCACGACCGCATCCTCGATGGCCATGCCCGCGCCCTGCGCCATGAAGGGCAGCATCGGATGCGCGGCGTCGCCCAGCAGCGCCATGCGGCCCGCGGCCCAGGCCGGCATCGGGTCGCGTTCGTACAGCGCGGTCTTGAGCACGGTGTCGCAGGCCTCGAGCAGCGCGCGCGCCTCGGGGTGGTAGGCGACGTACTGCTCGCGCAGTTCGTCCACGCTGCCGGGCGCCGTCCAGGATTCGAGCTGCCAGCTGTCCTGCGGCGTGGTCGCGAAGATGAAGATGTCCTTGCCGCGGTTGAGCGGAAAGGTGACGATCTGGCTCTGCGGATTCGGCCCCCACCACTTGGTGATATCGGCACCGACGCGGGCGAACTGCTTCGCCTGCTCGAACACGACGACCTCGTGGCCCGCGCGCCGCAGGGCGATGGCCGCGGCCAGGCCGCCGATGCCCGCGCCGACGATGCCGATGGTGGATTGGCTGGTTTCCATTCTTGTCTCTGTCCTTCGTTGTTCTATTCGGCCACGATGTTGCGGGCCTTGATGATCCGGGCCCACATGGCGGTCTCGTCGCGCATGTAGACGGCGAACTCGCCCGGCTTCATGGTGGCTTCGGTCATGCCCTGGGCCTTCAGGCGCTCGCGCACCTCGGGCTGGGCCAGGAACTGCGCCGCATCCTTGGCCAGTTGCTCGGCCACGGCCGGCGGCGTGCCGGCGGGCGCCAGCAGGCCATACCATGAGGTCACGGTCACGCCCTGGATGCCCTGCTCCGCCAGCGTCGGGATCTCGGGTGCGGCCGGGCTGCGCTGGGCCTCGGTCACGGCCAGCGCGACCAGCTTGCCGTTCTTGAGGAAGGGCAGCGTGGCGGGCAGGTTGCTGAACATCAGCGGCACCACGCCACCCAGCACGTCGTTGAGCGCGGGCGCCGTGCCCTTGTAGGGCACATGCAGCAGATCGACACCGGCCTGCTGCTTGAAGAGCTCGCCGGCCAGATGCAGGCCGCTGCCCACGCCCGGCGAGGCATAGGACAGCGTGCCCGGCTTGGCCTTGGCCTGGGCCACCAGTTCCTTGGCCGTCTTGATGCCGGCCGAGGGCGCGGCCACCAGCACGTTGGGCGCC
The DNA here is from genome assembly GCF_057657375.1 of Variovorax sp. Soil_C_12. NCBI lineage: Bacteria > Pseudomonadati > Pseudomonadota > Betaproteobacteria > Burkholderiales > Comamonadaceae > Variovorax > Variovorax sp. Soil_C_12. The sequence goes on from NZ_JBDGIO010000005.1 coordinate 90,001, forward strand.
TTGGCCAGCATGGTGACGGGCACGAAGTCCTTCTGGATGTCGAAGGGGAAGTTCGGCATCAGCGTCGGGTTGATCGTCAGGTTGCCGGCAGGCACCACCAGCAGCGTGTGACCGTCGCCCTTCGCGCGCTTGACCTTGTCGATGCCGATGTTGCCGGCCGCGCCCGGCATGTTCTCGACCACCGCCGCCTGGCCGTAGCGCTTGGCCAGGCCTTCGGAGAGCACGCGTGCCAGGGTGTCGACCGGGCCGCCGGGCGGGAACGGTGAGACGATGGTGAAGCGGTCGCTGGAAAGCTGCTTCTCCACGGCGTTCTGCGCATTCGCCGGCGCGACGGCGGCCAGTGCCATCCAGGCGGCGCCGGCAAGGGACAACAGGGAGGTGCGTCGTTGCATGGTCGTGTGCTTCATTTCTTTTCGGTCAGGAACTTGCCTTGCGGACCGTCGGCGTTCTTCTGCCGGCGCGTGTCGCCGTCCAGCCCGCCATCGACCGCCCATTCGGCAAACACGGTGGGACCCGGCTCGAACTCCCGCGGCTGCCACTCGGCCGTGAGCTGGTCCTCGTCGGCGTAGTACTCGATCAGGCCGCCGGCCGGGTTCTTGAAGTACCAGAAGTAGGCGGAAGACACCGGATGCCGTCCCGGGCCCAACTGGGTTTCCCAGCCGCAGCGCGAGAAGTGCAGCCCGCCACCGAAGACCTCGTGGATGTCGCGCACGGTGAACGCCACGTGGTTGAGCCCGCGCTTGCCCGAGGGCAGCTGCAGCAGGAACAGGTCGTGGTGGCCGCCCTCGGGTGCGCAGCGCATGAACGCGCCGCGGTTGGGGTAGCTGTCGGAACCCACGAAGCCGAAGCGCTTCGCATAGAAGTCGGCGGTGGCCTTCACGTCGGCGACGAAGAAGACCACGTGGCCCACCTCGATCGGCGTGGCGCGCTCGTAGACCGGCGCGGCCTGGTTGATGCGGGGCTTGGCGTTCCAGGTGTTCATTGCGCCGCACTCGACCTCGATGCTGCGCTTGCGGCTGACCTGCAGGCGGACGGCGAGGCCGTTGGGGTCGGTGCAGCCGATGCGGCGTGCGCCCTCGACTTCACCATCGACGACGCCGGGGTCCTTGGCGATGGCCGCGGCGTAGCGCGCGAGATCGGCCTCGCTCTCGACCCCCCACACCACTTCGAGCAGCGTCGGCCCCTCCTCCACCGCGGCCGGCAGGCCGGGCGTGCCCAATGCGGCGACCACGACGCGGCAGCCGTTCAGGCACTCGAACACGAGCTGGTCCGCAGTCTCCGACTTGAGCGCCAGGCCCCAGTCCGAGAAAAAGCGGCGGCAGGTCGGCAGGTCGTCCGCCGCATAAGTAATCTGATCGATTCCAAGAACGCTCATGGCATGACTCCCTTCAGTTGGCCCACGGCAGCGGCTGCTCGTTGGTGCCCCAGTACATGCTCTTCTGCTCCATGTACTGGAAGATTCCTTCGCGCCCCTTCTCGCGGCCCAGGCCGCTGTCGCGCCAGCCGCCGAAAGGGGTGGAGACCGAGAACTGCTTGTAGGTGTTGACCCAGACCGTGCCGGCCTGCACCGCGCGCCCAAGGCGCCAGGCGCGCTTGAAGTCGCGGCTCCACACGCCCGCGGCCAGCGCGTAGACGCTGTCGTTGGCCTGGGCGATCAGTTCATCCTCGTTGTCGAAGGGCATGGCGACCAGCACCGGGCCGAAGACTTCTTCCTGGCTGATCCGCGCACTGTTCGTGAGGCCTTCGAGAATGGTGGGCGTGTAGAAGTAGCCACTGTCGAAAGCCGCGCCGTGCGGGCGCACGCCGCCGGTGCGGATGTGGCCGCCCTCGGAGACGCCCAGCGCCACGTAGCGCTCGATGCTCTCGCGATGCTTCGCCGTGATCAGCGGGCCCATCTGGGTCCGCTCCGAGGCCGGATCGCCGACCCGCAGCATCGCGGCCGCCTCGGCCACGCGCGTGACGAACTCGTCGTAGATGCGGCGCGCCACGAAGAGGCGCGAACCCGCGATGCACGATTCGCCCGAGGAGCTGAAGATGCCGTAGAGCACGCCGTTGACGGCGTGGTCCAGGTCCGCATCCTCCAGCACCATGGTGGGCGACTTGCCGCCCAGCTCCAGCGAGACCGGCATCATCTTGTCGGCCGCGATGTGGGCGATGTGCTTGCCCGTCGTCGTGCCGCCGGTGAAGGACACGCGCTTGACCAGCGGATGCTTCGTGATCGCATCGCCGATGACCGAGCCCTTGCCCGGCAGCACGCTCACGATGCCCTTCGGCACGCCGGCGGCCTCGCAGATGCGGGCCAGTTCCAGCGCCATCAGCGGCGTGATCTCGGCCGGCTTGACGATCACCGCATTGCCGGCCGCCAGCGCCGGCGCCAGTTTCTGCGCCTCGCTCGCGATCGGCGAATTCCACGGCGTGATGGCGGCCACCACGCCCATGGGCTCGTGCACGCTCATCGTGACGAAGGGGCCGCGCGAGGGCGTGATCGTCTCTTCCAGCGTCTCCAGCGCCGCCGCGAAGAACTGGAAGGTGGCGGCCGCGCTCGCCACCAGCGCGCGCGTCTCGTTGATCGGCTTGCCGTTGTCCAGGCGCTGCTTCTGCGCCAGCGGCTCGGCCTCCTCGCGGATCAGCTGCGCCACCCGGTGCAGCACCGCGGCGCGTTCGTGCGGCAGCTTCTGCGCCCAGCCGCTGGTGCGGAAGGCCAGGTCGGCGCGCACGATGGCCTCGTCGACATCGGCGAGGCTGGCAGCCTTGAGGCGTGCGATGGGTTCGCCGTTGGCGGGATAGAGGCTCTCGTAGGCGTCGCCGCCGCCCAGGCGCCATTCGCCGGCCACGTTGATGGGAAGAAGTTCGGAAGAGATCATGGTGGGTCAAATGGCAAGGGCCGCGGCCCGGTTGCGCAAGGCGCGAACGGCGCTGTAGACCGTCAGCGCGGAAGTCTTGGGATTGGCCGCGAGCGGCTTGTTGCGCATGCTCAGCTCGAAGCTGCCGAAGGCGCCCTCGGCCTCGACCGTGTGCACGTTCTCGTCCACGGTCGGATCGGCGATGAGGCGCACCAGCGTGCGATCCAGCCCGAGGCCCGCGAGCGAGACAGTGGCCGCCACGTTGGCGTTCTTCGGATAGAGCGCCGCGGCCTCGCGCGCGCTGCCTTCGAAGATCACGCATTCGGCCGTGAGCGCATCGAGGTCGCGGCCCTGCTCCGCCGGCGTGCCCTTCCAGGCGCGTGGCGGCTTGCGGCCGGTGTAGCGCACGCTGTCGAGTCCGCCGATGCGGGCCGCGGCCAGCGCATCGATGGCGCCGATGGCGCCGGCGATCAGCTGCACCTGGGTGCCGCCGGTGATGGCCGCGATCTCGAGCTTCTCGGCCAGGCCCGGCGCAGAGAGCGCGCCGACCGAGGCGACCACGCAGGGCGTGCCGCGCCGCAGCGCCGGCAGCACGTGCTCCTCGATGGCGGCATGGCCGGCGGTCTCGACCACCAGGTCGACGCCGGACGCAGGCACGGCGGCGCAGACCTGCACGCCGGGCGCCAGCTTCTGCAAGGCCGCCTGCGCGGCGGCCACGCCTTCGGCGGGAGTGACCACCGCCACCACCGCGAGCCCCGCATCGCCCTTCAGCAGCTCGATGACCGAGCTGCCGATGGCGCCGCAACCGATGAGTGCCACGCGCAGCATGTCAGTGCCTCACTTCGCCAGCGCAGGGATCTGCGTGACGGTGTTGGTCGGCGGGCCGGCGAAGGTGCTCTTGAAGCCGCCGATGGACAGCATGTCGATCTCCAGCAGGAAGGGCCCGCGTGCGGCCAGCGCCTCGTCGAGCTGACCCTTCAGTTCCTCCAGGCGCGAGACGCGGGCATGCGGCAGCGCGATCGACTTGCACAGCAGCGCGTAGTCGGGCGTGTGCAGGTCGGCGTAGCAGCGGCGGCCGCCGTACTGCGCGTCCTGGATGTTCTTGATCACGCCGTAGCTCTTGTCGTTCATGAGCACGATCACCATCGGGGCCTCTTCCTGCACCATGCAGGCGAGCTCGCCCAGGTTGAGGATGAAGCCGCCGTCGCCGGCCAGGCAGAAGGTCTTGCGGCCCGAGCCGGTGACCGCCGCGCCGATGGCCGCGCCGATGGCCATGGGCATGCCCTGGCCGATGCCCCCGCCCGTGGCGTGGACGCCTGCGCTCGGTTCGAACACGCGCAGTTCGCGGTTGCCCCAGGTGCTGTTGGAGACGGTCACGTCGCGCACCCAGTTGAAGCTGCGGCCGGCCACGGACTGGATCTGGCGCACCAGTTCGGCGTAGGGGCCGAGGCCGTCGCGCAGCGTGGCGACCGCCTGGTCGTGCGCGGCGCGCAGGTCGGCGAGCAGCGTCGGGTCCGCCTGGTATTGCAGCGCTTCCAGCCGGTCGGCCAGGCCCTCCAGCGCGAGCGCGGCATCGCCGCAAACGAAGGCGTCGGTCGCGTAGCAGCGGCCTTCGGCTGCGGCATCGGCATCGATGCGGTAGAGCGGGCGCGGCAGCTTCAGCTCGTACTTGAGCGTTTCGTTGCCGCGCAGGCGCGAGCCGACCACCAGCATCGCGTCGCAGCTCTGGTAGAAGGCCTCGACCGGCTTTTGGATGTTGTAGGCGCCGAGCGAGCCCGGATCGTCCTCGGGCACCGTGCCGCGGCCCTGCGTGGTCGTCACGACGCCGAAGCCGAGCTTCTGCAGCCGCTGGATCGCCGCGCCGGCGCGGCGCGCGCCGCCGCCGATCCACAGCATCGGGCGCTTGGCGGAGGCGAGCTTCGCTGCCAAGGCATCGAGCCCGGCCTTCGAGGGCACGGCCGCCTCGATGGGCAGCGGCGAAAGATCCGCGGGCATCGTGGTGAGCGCCGACTGGATGTCGATCGGGATCTCCACGCTGACCGGGCCGGTCGGCGCGGTGAGCGCGACCTGCACCGCACGCTTGAGCGTGCCGAGCACGTTCTCGACGCTGCGCACGCGGAAGGCGGCCTTGGAGACGGCCTTGAGCATGGTCAGCTGGTCGGGCGCCTCGTGGATGTACGACATGCCCTTGTCCAGGTAGGGCGTCTCGATCTGGCCGGTGATGTGCAGCACGGGCGCGCCGGCGGTGAGCGCCTCCACCATGCTGCCGGCAATGTTGCCGGCGGCCGGGCCGGTGCTGGTCACGCACACGCCCAGGCTGGCGGTGGAGCGGGCATAGGCGTCGGCCATGTTGCCCGCGCCGGCCTCGCCGCGCGCCGAGATGAAGCGGACCGCCCCGCGCTGCGCGAAGGCATCGAGGATCGGCATGTTGTGGATCGAGATCACGCCGAAGGCGGCCTTGACCCCGCACTGTTCGAGGAAGGCGGCGACGACCGCGCCGACCGTGACGTGGGGGTTGCTGGGAGTGTTATGCATGGCGGGAAAGGCCTCCGGAAATGTCGATGTGGCTGCCCGTCGTATAGGAAGCGAGAGGGGAAGCGAGGAAAAGAATCGCGCGTGCGGCTTCGGTCGGAAGCCCCAGGCGACCCAGCGGGATGTGTTTGTTCTTGGCGAGCTGACCGCTCCAGGCGGACCAATCCAGCGACCTGTCTTCGCGCGCCTCGAAGCGGCGGCGCCATTGGCCCGACTCGACCAGCCCGATCAGGATGCCGTTGACGCGCACGCCCTGCGGCGCGAACTCGACAGCCATGGAGCGCACCAGGTTCAAGAGGCCCGCGCGCGCGGCCGAGGTCGCGACCATGTGCGGCTCGGGCTGCCGCGCCAGCAGCGAGTTGGCGCAGACGATGGATGCATCGCCCACCACCGCACGCTGCGCCGCGAGCTGCGGCAGGAAGGCCCGCGTCGGATGGATGACGGAGAAGAACTTGAGGTTCAGCTCCTCGGTCCAGGCGGCGTCTTCGGTGTCGGCGAAGGTGGAGACGCGGCCCTGACCGGCGTTGTTGATCAGCATGGAAGCCGGGCCCAGCGCGGCCTCGCTGGCCGCGGCGAAGGCCTTCACCGAGGCGGGGTCCAGCACGTCGCAGGTCTGGGCGAAGAGCGTGGCCTGCGGGCGGCGCTCGCGCAGCCCGGCCACGGCGCGATCCAGCCGCTCGGCGTTGCGGCCGCACAGCGCGACCGCGGCGCCGCAGTCGAGCAGGGCTTCGACGGTCGCGAGGCCGATGCCCGACGAACCGCCGGTCACCACGGCCACGCGGCCGGCCAGTGCATCGGCGGCGAAGAAGGAAGGGGAAGTGGATGCAGCCATGTCGTCGGCCTCAGGCGCTGCGCAGCGGGACCACCTTGGCCTTGCCGGCGGGTGCGTAGTTCAGGAGGCCCGAGATCTCGTCGGCCGTGCCGCGCACGCGCTGCACCATCTCGTCCATGCGGGCCTCGTCGATGTGGCCGGAGGTGATGGTTGCGCCCAGCGCCGCCACGATGTGGCCGCTGTGGTCGCGCACCGGCGCGGCGATGGTGGAGATATTCGATTCGAAGAAGCCCTCGCCCAGCACGTAGCCGCGCTCGCGGTCGGCCTGGACCATGTCGAAGAGCTCGTTGACCGTCTTGGGCGTGCTCGGCGAGAAGGTCTCGAGCTTGTCTTCCGGGTAGAGCGCGCGCAGCTGCGGCAGCGTCAGGTCTTCCAGCAGGATGCGGCCCAGCACCGTGGCATGGGCCGGCAGGCGCGTGCCCACCGTGACCGAGCTGGCAAAGGGCGAAGGCGGCGCAACCTTGGCGACGTAGACGATGGAGCGGCCGTCGCGCACCACCAGGTTGCAGGGCGTGCGCAGCTCCTCGCACAGGCGGTTGAGCAGCGGCGTGCCCAGCTGCGTGAGCTCCAGCGAGGCCAGGTACTCGAAGCCCAGGCGCAGCACGGCCAGGCCCAGTCGGTAGTCGCGGCCGCCCTCGGCGCGCTCCAGGAAACCCATGTTCTCCAGCGTGCTGAGCAGGCGGAACACGGTCGAGCGCGGCAGGTCGAAGCGGCGCGCCAGCTCGGGCGCGGACAGGGTGCGGCTCTCGCGGCTGAACTCGCACAGCATGCGCAGTCCGCGTTCCAGGGCCGGCACGTTGTAGCGCTCGGCGCCCTCTTCCATCAGGTCGTTGCTCATGGTTCTCTCGTCGTTCTTGTGGATCGATCAGTCTGCAAGGGCTTCGCGCAGCAGCGCGGCGACTGCGGCGGGCTGCTCCACGTAGCTCGCGTGGCCGGCATCGGACAGCAGCTCGAGCGGCACGCCGCACTGCTTCGCGACCGCGGCGCAGGCTTCGGGCGTGGTGACGACGTCCAGCGCACCGCAGGCCACGCGCACCGGCATGGCGGGCGGCAGGTCGGCCAGCAGGTCGGCGCCGCACAGCAGCTCCACGGCCTGGCGGTATCCGGCCTCGTGCAGGCGCGCCATGTTCCAGCGCACCCATTGGCGTGCGGTCTCGCTCGCGTGTTCCGACAGCAGCCGGCCCGAACGCTTCGCGGCCATGCCGGCGATGCCCAGCTCAGCCGGCGTGCCCAGGCGTTCGGCGCGCACGCGGGCCTGCGCCTCTGCACGGCCTGCGACGCCGTAGCCGGCGGCCGGGCTGATCAGCTGCAGCTTCGAGATGCGCGAGGCGAGCGGCGAGCCGGGACGCGCGGCGGACGCAGCCATCAGCGCGCCGAGCGAATGGCCGACCAGCACGCAGGACTGGATGTCCAGGGCATCGAGCAGGCCCTGCAGGCGCTGCGCGTAGTCGTGTGCGGTGGGTGCCTGCGCGGCCAGCGGTGTCGATGCGCCATAGCCCGGCGCATCCCATGCGATCAGGTGCGCCTCGCCTTCGAGCAGCAGGGCCGTGTCCAGCCACGAGGCCGAGCCCGAGCCGATGCCGTGCAGGCATACGATCGCCGGGCCCGCGCCGCATTCGCGCACCGAGACCACGGCACCGCCCTGCACCGGCACGCTGCGCGCCGGGAAGCGCGCCTCGAGGCGCGCCAGCTCGGCGGCCGGCAGGCTGGGGACTTCGATCACGGTGGTCTCGCTCATGGCTTCTGCGTCCCGATCAGCGCTTGATCTTGGCGAGCGGATGGTCAGCCGGGTACGTCGGCGTGACCGGCTTCTTGGAACCCAGCATCACGCACATCAGCGCATCCTCGTCGCCGATGTTGATCTCCTCGCGGTATACGCCCGGGGGCACCGAGATCAGGTCGCGGTCGGTCAGCACGGTCTCGTAGCGCTCGCCCTCGGCCGTGGTCAGCACCACCTTGAGCTTGCCGCGCAGCAGGAAGAACACTTCTTCCACGTCGGTATGCAGGTGCGGCGGGCCTTCGTGGCCGGCCGGGATCACCATGGTCGAGAAGGTGAAGCTCTCGGCCGGGATGGTGTTGACGTCGCTCGCCACGCCGGTGCCGCCGGTGCCCACGTAGCGCATCTGCGCGCGGCGGAACTTGGGGTCGAAGTCGGCCTGGAACTTCAGCGCGTCCCAGTCGTACTTGCGGGTCGAATAGCGCGCGATGCGGCTGTTCATCCACGACTCCAGGCTCGCGCCCTCGGGGCGGCGCAGGGTCTCGCCGACCTTGCTGTCGTCGAATTTCTTTTGCTCTGACAAATCGCTCATCGAATAACTCCTTGAAGGATCAATGCATCACGAAGCCGCCGTTGACGGCGAGCAGCTGGCCGGTCACGAAGCGCGACAGGCCGGAGAGGGAAAACAGCACCGCGCCGCAGACGTCCACCGCCTGCTGCTCGCGCGGGAGGGCGCGGCCCTCGAGGTACTTCTGGTGGCGCGCCAGCGGCACGTATTCGGTGGCTTCCACCAGCGTGAGGCCGGGCGCGACCGCATTGACGGTGATCCCGGACTCGCCCCACTCGCGCGCCAGGGAACGGGTCATCGAGATCACGGCGCCCTTGCTCGAGGCATAGGCCAGCAGCTTGGGCGCGCCCCACAAGGCGGTGTCGGATGCGAGGTTGACGATGGCGCCGCGCCCGCCCTGCGCGAGGGCCGGCTGGCAGGCGCGGCTCATGAGCCAGGTGCCGCGCACGTTGACGTCCATCACGCGGTCCCACGTTTCGATGTCCAGCGCGTGGGCGTCGCGACCGCCGGAATTGGTGATGGCGGCGTTGTTGACCAGGCCATCGAGGCCGCCGAGCGCTTTCACCGCGGCGGCGGCGCAGGCTTCGATCGAAGCCGGATCGCACAGGTCCAGTGCCAGCGCGTGGGCCTTGAAGCCGGCCTTGCGCAAGGCCTGCGCCTCGGTCTCGGCCAGGTCCGAAAGAATGTCGGCCAGCACCACGGCCGCGCCCGCGGCGGCGATGCATTGGGCGAACGCCAGCCCGAGGCCGCGCGCGGCGCCGGTCACCAGCACGCGCCGGCCGGCGAGCAGGTTGGCCGGCAACTCGGCCAGCAGGGCCTGCAGGCTGTCGGGATCGGGGATGGCTTTGATGTCGGTCATGCTTTGCGTCAATCCGCCTGGATGCCCAGTTCCTTGATGATCTTGCCGAAGCGCTCGAAGTCGGCCGCATTGGTCTTGGCCAGCACCTCCGGCGCGCCGCCCAGCGGCAAGGCGCCGAGCACCGCCATCTTCGACACCACGTCGGGCATCTTGAGGATCTCGTTGAAGTGGCCGTTGAGCGTCTTCACGATCTCGGGCGGCAGGCCCTTGGGCCCGAAGAGGCCGTGCCAGGCCGTCACTTCGACATTCTTGAAGCCGAGCTCGGCGAAGGTGGGCACGTTGGGCGCCAGCGGCGAGCGGGTGCGGTCCGCGACCGCGAGCGGCAGCATCTTGCCGCCGGCGAGGTGCGGCGCCACGGGGCCGTAGGTGATGTAGGTCAGCGGCACATGGCCGCCCAGCACGTCGTTGACTGCCGGGGCCACGCCCTTGTAGGGCACGTGGCCGAGGTTCATGCCGGCCGCCTTGTTGACCATCTCGCCCAGGATGTGCATCGGCGAGCCGCTGCCGGGGCTGGCGTACGAGAGCGTCTGGCCCTTGGCGGCCTGCACGTCCTTGAAGGTCTTGAAGCCGGTGCCCGCGCTCGCCACCAGGAACAGCGGCAGCGTGCCGATCTGGACGACGGGCGTGAAGCCGTTGAGTACGTCGTAGCTCGCGCTGCCGCCGGTCTTCAGCACCAGCTGCGCGATCGAGAAGGTGCTGGGCGCCAGCAGCAGCGTGTAGCCGTCGGCCGGCGCCTTGGCCACGAAGCTGCTGCCGATCACGCCGCTGGCGCCGGGCCGGTTGTCGACCACCACCGGCTGGCCGATGCGCGTGGACAGCTTCTCGGCGAACAGGCGCGCGAGCGCGTCGGTGTCGCCGCCGGCCGGATAGGCGACCACGAGCGTGATCGGCTTGGCTGGATAGCCTTGCGCCCAGATCGGAGCGGCAGTGCTGGCAGCAGCGAGGGAAACGGCCAGCGCGAGCGCCTGGCGACGGGTGGGCTTCATCATCGTGGGTTCGATCCGTGGTCTTGGTGGTAGACTTTGTTTGTTCCACTAATAAAACATTGATTTATTAATGGAACGGACAGGCGAAGAATAATCCCGAAGTGCCCAGGATGTCTAGGCATAAACCCTAGGTTCGGGCGCGTTTACCCTGAGCCGCGTGAACGCGAACTGACAGCTTGGCTTTCTAGGATGGGCGGGTTTACTTCCCGGAGACACCCATGGCTTTTCCCAGGCTCACGCGCCGCGCCGCCCTGCTGCTGGCCGCATTCACCCTCGCCGGCTGCGCGGCTACGCAAGCCGTCGCACCCGCCGGCACCGAGATCCGCGTGATGACGTCCGGCGGCTTCACCGCCGCCTACGACGAGCTCACGCCCGCCTACGAGAAGGCCACCGGCCACAAGGTGCAGACGGCCTACGGCGCGTCGATGGGCGCGGCCAGCGACTCGATCCCGAGCCGGCTGGCGCGCGGCGAACCGGTCGACATCGTGATCCTGGCGCGCCCTGCCCTCGATGCCCTGGTGGCGCAGGGCAAGGTGGTGCCGGGCAGCCAGGTCGACCTGGTGCGCTCGTTCATCGGCTTCGCGGTGCGCAGCGGCACGCCCAAGCCGGACATCGGCACGGTCGACGCCCTCAAGCGCACGCTGCTCGCGGCGCCCTCGATTGCCTACTCGGCCAGCGCCAGCGGCACCTACTACGAGACCGAGCTGCTCAAGAAGCTGGGCATCGAGGAGCAGGTGAAGCCCAAGAGCCGGCGCATCCTGAGCGAACGGGTCGGCGCGGTGGTTGCGCGCGGCGACGCGGCGCTGGGCCTGCAGCAGGTGAGCGAACTGCTGCCGATCCAGGGCATCGACTACGTCGGGCCGCTGCCGGCGGAAGTGCAGCGCGTCACCGTGTTCTCGGCCGGCATCTCGAGCACGGCACGGCAGCCCGAGGCGGCGAAGCAGCTGATCCGCTACTTCACCTCGCCGCAGGCGGCGCCGGCGATCGTCAAGAGCGGGCTGGAGCCGGCAGCCGCCAAGCCCTGATCGGTGCGTGCCTGCAGGCGCACCAGCGACATACACTGGCGGCCCCGCAGCCTTGCACGGACCGCCCATGAATCGACTTGCGCCCGCCTCCGCCCTGCTCTGTCTTTTCTTCCTCGATCCGCTGCAGGCTGCCACGCTGGAAACCCGCAGCTACACGGTGGAGATCACCCCGATGTGCGGCGAGCGCGTGACGGACTGCGAGCAGTTCGCCTATGCCGGTACCCACAACCGCAACGGCAGCCGCATCAACCTCGTCGGCAAGCCGGGACAGCGCCCCTGCCCGCCCGGCAACGCGCCCTGCGATCCGCTGGGCTGGCAGTTCTACGACGGCAACTCGACCAGCTACTTCGTCGGGCAGGACGGGTGGTTGATCGTCACGCAGGGCAGGAAGACCGTGCTGCGCGAGCGCGGCAACTGGCGCAACTGAGGCGCCCGCGCGACCGAGCCCTGAACGTCAGGACGCATCGATGCCCGCGCGCAGCGCCGCGGCGAGGATGGCCTGGCGCAACGCGTCATTGCGCACCAGCGGCCCGCCGATGCGCGTTCCGGAAAGAACGCCCTTCACGCGGTCGCCAAAGAGCAGCATCGCCCTGTCGCGATCGCGCTGGCGCGACATCCACACCAGGCCATCGGCATCCTTGCATTGGCGATGCAGCGCCTCGGCCCATCGGGAGGTATCCACATAGTCGCGTGCCGGGCTGGCGACGAGCTCCTCCTTCGGGATCTTGAGCCGGTGCAGCCCCTCGCTCGTCAGGTCCACGAGCAGGAGTTCGCGGCTGGGCACGAGCTGGCCATGGCCGCGCTGCGCGAAAGCGTCGAGGTCCACGAACTTGTCGGGCGCGTCGATCGGCACGTCGTGGAAGACTGTCTCGAAGATCGCGCAGTCCAGGGTCGCACCGGCGTAGAGATAGGGCACGACCCGGTTCCTGGCATCACGGATGGGCGCGAATCGCGTGGGCTTGCGCAAAGCGCCAGCGCTGTCGACGCCGGGGTTGAAGCTCTCGGGCGCGAAGGCCGTGTCGTGGATGACGTGGATCGGCGCGCCAGCCGGCCAGCGATCGAAAAGGGGGTCGAGAGGCGGTGCCGGCGCGCGGCAGCTCAAGCCGCGACCTCTTGCGCATCGCGCTGCGCCGCCTCGACCACGGCCTGCGGGTTCGATGCCAGCAGGTCGACGGGCCGCGCACTGCCGGGCAACCAGCCGTTGTTCGAGGTGAACCACAACGCGAGCTTCCAGGGCGCCCGGCGATCGCCGAAGGCTTCGAGCACGGCCTGCACCGCCTTGATCGGCTTGTGGTCCTCGAATTGGAAGGCGGGGTAGACGTCGCGCTCGCGCGCGCTCTTGTCCGGATGCGGCACGGCGAAGACCTGGCGGCGCTTGCGCCAGTTGTCCACCAAGGCAGTGCGGCTGCTGGCCTGCGAGCGGTTGGCGTCGGCCAGTTGCTCGGCCGTGAAATGCCCGAACTCGTTCAGCACGCGCGCATGCCGCTTGGCAAGCCGCTGGGCCATATCGCGGTCGATCGCGCTCGGCAGCACCATCTGCCCCGCCATGAAGTCGACCACGGCCTCGATGCGGCGCTCGCGGGCCTGGGCGGTTTTCTCGAGCAGCGCGCGCTCCAGCATCGGCAGGGAGGCCAGCAGCACCTTCGAGATCGCCTCGTCCTTGATCTCCAGCAGGAACTTGCGCGCGCCGCCCTTGCGAGCCGCGCGGGCAGCGGTATAGGGCTCCAGCGACAGCAGGTCGCCCTGCAAGCTGGCGGTGAGATCGGAACTGCTCATCATCGAGGCCTTGGTTGATCTGTTTGATCTCATTCTACAGACTCCCATCAAATGGATCAAAACCAGCCAAACCGAGGCGGCCTGCGGGGCGCTCAGGCGTAGCGCTCCAGGCCCAGGCCTTCCATGTCGATCTCGGGCGAACGGCCCGCGATGAGGTCGACCATGACCCGCCCCGTCCCTGCCGCCATGGTCCAGCCCAGCGTGCCGTGGCCGGTCGCCAGCAGCAGCTTGGGGACGGGCGTGGCGCCGAGCAGCGGCGTGCCGTCGGGCGTCATGGGCCGCAGGCCGGTCCAGAACTCCGCCCCTTCGACGCTGCCGCCCCCCGGGAACAGATCGGTGACCACGTGCTCCAGCGTGTCGCGCCGGCGGTCGTTGAGGCGCAGGTCGTAGCCCGACAGCTGCGCCGTGCCGCCCACGCGGATGCGCTCGCCCAGGCGCGTCACCGCGACCTTGAAGGTCTCGTCCATCACGGTGGACTCGGGCGCCATCGCGGCATCGGTGATCGGCACGGTGATCGAGAAGCCCTTGACCGGGTACACCGGCAGCCGGATGCCCAGCGGCTTCAAAAGCCGCGGCGAATAGCTGCCCAGCGCGAGCACGTAGCGATCGGCGCGGAAGGGGCCGGCATCGGTATGGACCGCGGCCACGCCCTCGGCATCGCGCGCGATGTCGGTGATGGTCACGCCGAAGCGGAAGCGCACGCCCGCGGCCTCGGCCAGCCGTGCCAGGCCCTGGGTGAACTTGAAGCAGTCGCCGGTCTCGTCGCCCGGCAGGCGCAGGCCGCCCACGAACTTGTGCCGCACGGCGGCCAGCGCCGGCTCGTACTGCGCGCAGCCGTCGCGGTCCAGAAGCTGGTAGGGCACGCCGTAGGCCTTGAGGATCTCGATGTCCTTGCCGGTGCCGTCGAGCTGCTTCTGCGTGCGGAACAGCTGCAGCGTGCCCAGCGAGCGCTCGTCGTAGCGGATGCCGGTGTCGGCGCGCAGCTGCTGCAGGCAATCGCGGCTGTACTCGGCCAGCCGCACCATGCGGCTCTTGTTGATCTCGTAGCGCGCCTGCGTGCAGTTGCACAGCATCGCGATGCCCCAGCGCCACATGGCCGGATCGAACATGGGCCGGATCACCAGCGGGCTGTGGCGCATCAGCAGCCACTTGACGGCCTTCATCGGCACGCCGGGCCCGGCCCAGGGCGCCGAGTAGCCGGGCGAAACCTCGCCGGCATTGGCGTAGCTGGTCTCGAGCGCCGGCGCATCCTGGCGGTCGAGCACCGTGACCTCGTGGCCGGCCTTGGCGAGGTAGTACGCCACCGTGGTGCCGATGACGCCGCTGCCGAGGATCAGGACATGCATGCCGCTCCTTTTGGAATAACGGGCCTTGGCCGCTTGCACTCCACGCCGACGTGGGCAATAGGGGTGAACGTCATTTCACGCCCAGCGCCGCCAGCAACTCCTGTGCCGAGAGCGCATGCGGCCGCTCCGGCCAGGCTTCCACCAGTTCCACCATCTTCGCGCTCCTCGGCGCGCGGGCGCCGTTGGAGCGCGCGAGCCGCACCACCTCGCCGCACAACGCATCGATCTCGGTGCGGCGGCCCAGCGCCAGGTCGTCCGCCATGCTGGAGCGCGCCTTGTCGTCGATGCGCAGCATCCGCGCCGCGATCACGCGGAACACCGGGTTCGGCAGCCGCAGGATCACCGGCATGCGGCGCGGCGGCACGGCCGCCAGCTGCGCCGGCTTGATGTGGGCCCATGACAGCGCCTCCAGCGCCTCGTCCATCAGCGCCGCGAGGCAGCGGCGGTAGCCGCGGTCCAGCAGCTGCCGGCGCAGCGGCAGGCCGGACAGCGCATTGACGGGGTTGTTGAGGTTGAGCAGCAGCTTGCCCCACTGCACCGGCAGCATGTTCTTGTGCCGGTCGATCGGCACCCCTGCGCGCTCGAACACGGCCAGCCAGGGCCGCAGCACCGCGTCGTCCTGCACGGCGAGGCGGCCGGTGGTCCCCCGATGGAAGGCGCCCGGCCCGATCTCCGCAACGTTGTACGGCACCATGCCCGGCAGCACCTGCAGCGTCGGCGCCACGTGCGCCGCGGTGCTCGCATTCGACACGCCGTTCTGCAGCGAGATCACCGGCGTGCGCGCCGGCAGCGCCGCGCCGAGCTCGGCCGCCGCCTGCGCGGTGGCGCCGCTCTTCACGGTCAGCAGCACCAGGCCCGGCCGCACGCCGGGCGGGATCCGCTCGGCCACCTGAAGCGTGCCGGGCGGCACGTAGCGCTCGCCGTCATCCAGGTCGCTGAGGCGCAGCCCGTGCCGTTCCAGCGCCTCGAGCACGCGCGGACGGCCGACGAAGAGCACCCGCACACCTTCGGAAGCCAGGCTGCCGCCGATGTAGCAGCCGATGGCGCCCGCGCCCATCACCAGCACGTCGACGGGGAGCGCCTCCTCAGCCATGGTCGTCGGCGCCGGGCCGCGTGCGGTCGCGCCTCTCGAAGTCGCTCGGCTGTGCGGGCGCGGCCGCCAAGGCGGCGCCCGCAGCCAGCGCGGCGATCAAGATCGGCAATGACCGGAAAGCCCCTTCCATCCGCGCGACTATGGCACGGACGGCCCCGCCTGGGCAGGGTGTCAGACCCGCTGGGCGACCCAGTCCTGGACCGAGGCGAGCGCCTTGGCAAGCCCGGCCGCATCGGTGCCGCCGGCCATCGCCAGGTCGGGCTTGCCGCCGCCCTTGCCGCCCACCTGCTGGGCCACGAAGTTGACCAGCTCGCCGGCCTTGAGCTTGCCCATGCTGTCGGCCGTGACGCCGGCGGCCAGCTGGACCTTGCCGCCGTCGACCGCCGCCAGCACGATGGCCGCGGTCTTGAGCTTGTCCTTGAGCTTGTCCATGGTCTCGCGCAGCGTCTTGGCGTCGGCGCCGTCCAGCTTGGCGGCCAGCACCTTGATGCCCTTGATCTCGACCGCCTGGGCCAGCAGCTCGTCGCCCTTGGACGAAGCCAGCTTGCCCTTGAGCGCGCCGACCTCGCGCTCCAGCGCGCGCACCTGCTCCAGCACCTGCACCAGGCGCGGCTGCACCTCGGGCACGGGCGTCTTGAGCGTGGCGGCCACGCTGTTCACCGTGGCCTCGAGCCCCTGCAGGTAGGCCAGCGCGTTGGCGCCGGTCACCGCCTCGATGCGGCGCACGCCGGCGGCCACGCCGCCCTCGCTCACGATCTTGAAGAGGCCGATGTCGCCGGTGCGCGCCACGTGGGTGCCGCCGCACAGCTCGCGGCTCGTGCCGATGTCGAGCACGCGCACGGTCTCGCCGTACTTCTCGCCGAAGAGCATCACGGCGCCGGTCTGCTGGGCCGACTCCATGTCCATCAGGCGCGCCTGCGTGGCCTGGTTGGCCAGGATCTCGGCGTTGACGCGGCGCTCGATCTCGAGGACCTGCGCTTGCGTCACGGCCGCGTTGTGCGCGAAGTCGAAGCGGGTCTTGTCGGCGTCGACCAGCGAGCCCTTCTGCTGCACATGCGTGCCCAGCACCTCGCGCAAGGCCTTGTGCATCAGGTGGGTCACGCTGTGGTTGCGCATGGTGGCGGCGCGCAGCGCCGTGTCGACGCGCGCCGTGACCGTGTCGCCCACCTTGAGCGTGCCCTGCGTCTGCGTGCCGTGGTGGCCAAAGACGTCGGCCTTGATCTTCTGCGTGTCGTCGATGCCGAACTGCAGGCCCTCGGCCACCAGCACGCCCTGGTCGCCGACCTGGCCGCCGCTCTCGGCGTAGAAGGGCGTGGTGTCGAGCACCACGATGCCGGGCTGGCCTTCCTTCAGTTCCTGCACCGGCGCGCCTTCGAAGTACAGCGCGAGCACGCGGGCCTGTTCCTCCAGATGCTCGTAGCCGGTAAAGGCATTGGCCGCGCCTGCGTAGTCGACGGCGCGGTCCATCTTGAACTTGCCGGCGGCGCGGCCGGCGGCCTTCTGCTTTTCCATCGCGGCATCGAAGCCCGCGGCATCGACCTCCACGCCGCGCTCGCGGCAGACGTCGGCCGAGAGGTCGAGCGGGAAGCCGTAGGTGTCGTGCAGCTTGAAGGCCACCTCGCCCGGCAGCACCTTGGCATCGCCGGCCAGGGCCGCGTCGAGGATCTCCATGCCGTTGGCGAGCGTCTCGAAGAAGCGCTCCTCCTCGGCCTTCAGCGTCTCGGTGATGCGCTGCTGGTCGGCCACCAGCTTGGGGTAGGCCTCGCCCATCAGCGCCACCAGGTCGGGCACCAGCTTGTGGAAGAAGGGCTTCTTCTGCCCCAGCTTGTAGCCATGGCGGATGGCCCGGCGCACGATGCGGCGCTGCACGTAGCCTCGGCCCTCGTTGGAGGGGATCACGCCGTCGGCCACCAGGAAGGCGGTGGCGCGGATGTGGTCGGCAATCACGCGCAGGCTCTTGTTGTGCAGGTCGCGCTCGCCGGTCTCGCGCGAGGCGGCCTTGATGAGCCGGTCGAACAGGTCGATCTCGTAGTTGCTGTGCACGTGCTGCAGGATGGCGGCCAGGCGCTCCAGGCCCATGCCGGTGTCGACGCAGGGCGCGGGCAGCGGCTTCACGCTGCCGTCGGGTTGCATGTCGAACTGCATGAACACGTTGTTCCAGATCTCGATGTACCGGTCGCCGTCTTCATCGGGCGAGCCGGGCGGACCGCCGGCGATCCCGGGGCCGTGGTCGTAGAAGATCTCGGAGCACGGGCCGCAGGGGCCGGTGTCGGCCATCATCCAGAAGTTGTCGGACATGTAGCGCCCGCCCTTGTTGTCGCCGATGCGCACCACGCGCTCGGGCGGCAGGCCGATGACCTTGGTCCAGATGTCGTAGGCCTCGTCGTCCTCCTGGTAGACGGTGGCCCAGAGGCGCTCGGCCGGCAGCTTGTAGACCTGCGTCAGCAGCTCGAAGGCCCAGCTGAGCGACTCGCGCTTGAAGTAGTCGCCGAAGCTCCAGTTGCCCAGCATCTCGAAGAAGGTGTGGTGGCGCGCGGTGTAGCCCACGTTCTCCAGGTCGTTGTGCTTGCCGCCGGCACGCAGGCAGGCCTGCACGGAGGCGGCGCGCACGTAGGGGCGCTTGTCGGTGCCGAGGAACACGTCCTTGAACTGCACCATGCCGGAGTTGGTGAACATCAGGGTCGGGTCGTTGCCCGGCACCAACGAGCTCGACGGCACCACGGTGTGACCCTTGGAGGCGAAGAAATCGAGGAAGGACTTGCGGATGTCCGCGACGCTGAAGGTGGGCTGGCTCATCTTGGATTGGAGTGCTGAGAGAGGCGGCCGGCTGCGGGCAGCCCCTGCATCGAACCCACCTGACTACTTGATCTGCTGAGCCGAGGATTATAGGTTTGGCCCTGCCCTCGCCGCCCCCGCGGTCATGCGGGGCGCCTTTGCCGGAAAGCCGTGCCCATGCGACCCTTGCGCCCATGACCCCGCGCCTGCTCGCCGACGCCGTGCTCCTGCTGCACGGGCTCTTCATCGTCTTCGTCGTCGCCGGCGGCGCGCTGGTGTGGCGCTGGCCGCGCGTGGCCTGGCTGCACCTGCCGGCCGTCGCCTGGGCAGCCTGGATCTCCTGGGCGGGCGGGGTCTGCCCGCTGACGCCGCTGGAGAACACGCTGCGCCGCGAGGCCGGCCAGGCCGGCTACGAGGGCGGCTTCGTCCAGCATTACCTGCCCGGCCTGATCTATCCCGAGGGCTTCACGCGCGAGCTGGAGATCGGTGTGGGCGTCTTCGTCACGCTGCTGAACGTGGGCGTCTATGCGCTGCTGATGCGGCGGCGGCGACATCGCCAGGCCGGGCGCCCCTGATTCCGGAGCCCGGGGAAGCCCTCAGGTTCCGATCACGCCGCCGTCGTTTTTGGTGATGACCACCGTCGCCGAGCGCGGCCGGCCGGCGCCGTCCGGCCACTTCGAGATCGCCAGCGGCTTCTCGGGGTCGCTGCGCTCGTTGGCCGGCTCGCCGGGGTGCTGGATGTTGATGAACAGCGACTTCAGGTCCGGCGTGGCCGTGAGGCCGGTGACCTCGCAGCCGGCCGGGCCGAGCAGGAAGCGGCGGATCTCGCCCTTGGTGGGATCGCAGGCCAGCATCTGGTTGTTGGGCAGGTTGACGTACTCGCCCTTGCCCAGCGTCGAGGTCGAGACGTCGGTCTGGATCCACAGCACGCCGCGCGCGTCGACCATCAGGCCGTCGGGGCTGCCGAAGGTGTCGCCCTTGATGTTGCCCTGCGCCTCGTAGCGGCTCTGCTTCGGGTCGCCGGCCAGCACGAGGTGGTTCCAGGCGAATCGGGTGGCGTCGAGGTCGCCCGCTTCCTTCCAGCGGATGATCTGGCCCATGGTGTTGTTGGAACGCGGATTGGCCGCGTCCATGAAGGTCTGGCCTTGGCCGCCACGGTTGCTGTTGTTGGTCAGCGTGCAGTAGACCTCCTTGGTGATCGGGTCCACCGTGGTCCACTCCGGGCGGTCCATCTTGGTGGCGCCCAGCGCATCGCTGGCCTGGCGCGACTTGATCAGCACGTCGCCCTGGTTCGCGAAGCCCTTGTCCGCCGTCAGCGGGCCCTGGCCCTGCACCAGCGGCATCCATTCGCCGGTGCCGTCGACGTCGAAGCGCGCGACGTACAGCGTGCCGTGGTCCAGCAGCTCGCGGTTGGCCTCGAAGCCGCCGGGCTTGACGCGGTCGCGGCTGACGAACTTGTAGATGTACTCGAAGCGCGAGTCCTCGCCCATGTAGACCACCGCCCGGCCGTCGGCCGTGAGTGCGGTGGCCGCGCCCTCGTGCGCGGCGCGGCCGAGGGCGCTGCGCTTGACGGGCGTGGACGCCGGGTCCTGCGGATCGATCTCGACCACCCAGCCGTAGCGGTTGGACTCGTTGGGATGCTTCGCCACGCTGAAGCGCTCGTCGTGCTCGTGCCAACGGTACTTGGCGCCGTTGCCCTTGCGGATGCCCCAGCGGCGCTGGTGCGCATCGGGGTTGTCGACGCCCTCGAAGTAGTCGGCGAAGTTCTCCTCGCAGGTGAGGTAGGTGCCCCAGGGCGTGTGGCCGTTGGCACAGTTGTTGTAGGTGCCCAGGATGCGCGTGCCGGTCGGGTCGCCGGCGGTGCGCAGCATCGGGTGGCCGGCGGCCGGGCCCGTCAGCGTCATCGGCGTGAGCGCCGTGATGCGGCGCGCGAACTTCGAAGGCGCGACCTGCTTCCAGCCGCTGCCCTCGCGCTGGATCTCGATCACCGAGACACCATGTGCGTTCATGGACTTGCGCACCTTCTCGGCGCTCCAGGTCTTCATGCCGTCGGTGTGGAGCAGGCCGTCGTCGACGTACTCGTGGTTCATCACCAGCAGCCCGCGCTGCGAGGAGCCCTCGATGGGGAAGAAGGCCATGCCGTCGTGGTGCATGCCGGCCTGCAGCCCCTGCTCGGCAGCGGTGTTGGAGGCGTCCGCGTTGAAGGTCGGCATCTGGCCCGCCACGCCCACGGCATCGCCCCAGCGGTACAGCACCTGGGCGCTGTAGCCCTCGGGCACCACGACGCGGTCGACCGCCGCCATCGGCACGCTCTTGAAGCCGATGCCGCGGCCCAGCGAAGCCGCGTTGCCGCCGCCGGTGGTGGCGCAGCCGGCGAGCGCGCCGGCGGCCAGCGGCCCGAACAGCCCGGCCACGGTGGCCGCCAGTCCGCCGCGTACGAATATCCGACGGGCGGGGTCGGAAACCTCATGGATGGTGGGATTGGCGCTCCGGTTGGAGTCCTCCATGCAGTCGAAGTCTTTGGCCATTCTTGTGAACTCTCGTCAAGTGGGGGGCGGGCAAGCCCTCCATGTTCGACGAGCCGCATGAAGGCACCGTGACATCGGTGCAAGGTAGCGCGAGGGCGGCTTGCGGCGGCCGCCCCCAACGGGCAGATCATGACGCGGGTGTTCCTGCCCTGACCCCACCCGCCGGCTCTTTGCCCAGGTTCCTGCGGGACAGGTTTGCAGGGCTTCGCGGCGACCCGGCGGCGTTAGCACAGCGTCCATTCGGCATAGACCGAAATTCATGAGACAAATCTCTTGTAATGAGATTTCCGTCTCATTATGATGGCAGCACACCAGACCTGAGGAGATCGCCATGGCCATGACCCGCAGCGAGATGGATCGCAAGCTCGACGAGCATTTCGGCTTCGAAGCCCAGGACAACGTGGAGGGCGTGCTGGCCACGCTCGCCTCCGACGTGGAGCACGACGTGGTCGGCTGGCCCGGCGGCCCCGTCCGCGGCCGCGATGCCACGCGCCCTTTTTATGAAGCGCTGTTCGCCGACCTGTCGGAAGGCAAGGTCCGGTCCTTGCGCCGCCTCTACGGCGACAACTTCATGGTCGACGACTCGCTGTGGACCGGCAAGGCGCCGGGCCGTCCCTTCGGCTTCGAAGGCCGCGATCGCCCGCTCGCCTTCCGCCTGCTGCACGTCATCGAATTCGCGGACAGCGGCGACATCCGCAGGGAGAACGTCTGGGTCGATCTGGGCGCCATCCTGCAGCAGTTGCCGCCGGCGGCTTGAGCATGGCCGGACCACAGGGCCGCCCCCAGCAGAAGCAGCGCACGCGCAAGGCCCTGCTCGAGGCCGCCGCGCAACTGACCATGCAAGGGCGCCGCCCGACGCTCGAGGAAATCGCCGAGCACGCGCTGGTGTCGCGTGCCACCGCCTACCGTTACTTCCCGAACGCGGAAGCGCTGCACCTGGAGGCGTCGATCGACATCGAGACGCCGCTCACCGAAGACGCGCTGCGGGGCGCGCCGGCCGACGACGTCGTCGCGCGCCTCGAGCATGTGGACGATGCCTTGCACACCATGATCGCGGCCAACGAGGCGCCGCTTCGCATGATGTTGGCGCAGTCGCTGGAGCGAAGCGCGCGCGGCGAGGTGGATGCGCAGATGCCCGCGCGCCAGAACCGCCGCACGCCATTGATCGAAGCCGCGCTCGACCCGGCCCGCGCCCGCTTCAAGCCGGCGGCGCTGAAGCGCCTCAAGCAGGCGCTCGCGCTCGTGGTCGGGCCGGAAGCGATGGTTGTCTTCAAGGACGTGCTTCGACTCGACGATGCCGAGGCACGTAGGACCAGGCGCTGGGCCATCCGTGCGCTCGTCGAGGCTGCGGCGCCGGCCGGGCCGGCTCGCCGCGCCGGCGCGAAGAAGTGATATTCAACCCACACATCCAAGGAGTGCCTCATGTCGCCTTACCGGATCTTCCTCGCTGCAGCCATGACCGCCCTCGCCTCCACCGCGGCTGTGGCCGCGCCGCCCGAGCCGGGCAAGACCCAGCTGGAACGCGGCCGCCACCTGATCCGCATCGCCGGATGCAACGACTGCCACACGCCCGGCTACGCACAGAAGAACGGCCAGGTCGACGAGAAGCTTTGGCTGACCGGCGACAACCTGGGCTGGGCAGGCCCGTGGGGCACGACCTATGCGACCAACCTGCGCCTCATGATGGCCAGCATGACCGAGCGGCAGTGGCTGCACCATGCCCGCCACATGGAGCCGAGGCCGCCCATGCCCTGGTTCAACGTGCGCGCCATGAGCGACGCCGAGCTGAAGGCCATCTACGCCTTCACCCGCTCGCTGGGGCCCGGTGGCGCACCGGCGCCGGCCTATGTGCCGCCGGGGCAGAAGGCGCAGGGGCCGGTGGTGCAGTTTCCGCAGTAGGGCGAGCTGCGGAAACTGCGGCGATGCGTGCCGGACACGCGCTAGAATTCGCGCCTGCTGCGGGTGTAGTTCAATGGTAGAACGGCAGCTTCCCAAGCTTCATACGAGGGTTCGATTCCCTTCACCCGCTCCATCTCTTGGTGCCCGCGAGGCCGCCAAGCGCTGCCAGGGGGCGCGCCCACGGAGCCCCCCGCCGAGCCTGCTGCCTCCCTGACAGCTAACGCGCCTTCCGCACCCCCACCCTCGCCTCGCTCGGCCCGCGCCCGATCATCACCCACGCGCTCAACGCACTCAGCAGCGCCAGCCCCGCGCAGGCCAGCATCACCCACCGAAAGCCGGCCACGAAGGACTCGGCCACTGCCTGCTTGAGCGCAGCCGCCGCAGTCGCATCGATGCCCGGCGGTAACTCCGCCCCCGCCAGCTTGCTGCGCTGCCCTTCGATGAAAGCACTGGCCTGCGCCGACGCTCCCGCCTCGCGCAAGCCCTCGGCCAGCACCGCATCGAAGACCCACGCCATCACCACGCCGAACACCGCAATCGCCAGCACCGAGGCCGCGCGCGACACCGCGTTGTTCACACCCGAGGCGATGCCCGCCGCCTCCTCCCCCACCGCATTCATCACCGTCGTCGTGAGCGGCGCCACGGTGATGGTCATGCCGAACCCCAGCACCACCACCGCCGGCAGAAAGGCCGTCCAGTAGTTCGCGCCAACGCCGGGCACCGCGAACAGCGCGAAGCCCGCCGCCGCGATGCTCGGCCCCACCACCAGCGGCAGGCGCGGCCCGAAGCGATCCACCAGTTGCCCCGCCCACCCCGAGAGCGCGAACATGATCAGGATGAAAGGCAGCAGCGCAGCGCCCGCCACCGTCGCCGAGTAGCCCTGCACCTGGATCAGGTTGAGCGGAAAGAAATACAGCCCGCCCCCGAGCGCCGCATACAGCAGCAGCGTCAGCAGGTTGGCCCCGCCGAAATTGCCGATGCGCAGCAGCGACAAGGGCAGCATCGGCGATCGGACGCGCCGCTCCACCGCCACGAAGGCGATGCTGCTTCCGATGCCGACGGCCAGCGCCGCCAGCACCGCCGCGGAACGCCAGCCCTGTGTAGGCGCTTCGATGAAGGCATAGACGATGCCGCCCAGCGCCGCGGTCGCGAGCGCGGCGCCCCACACATCCAGCCCGCTGCCGGCGGAGCTGCCGCGGCTCTCCGGCACATGGCGCCACGCGATCCACAGCACCGCCAGCGCCATCGGCACATTGACCAGGAAGGCCCAGGTCCACGAATAGTGGTCGACCAGGAAGCCACCGAGCACCGGCCCCACGGCCGCGGTGATGCCGCTCGCGCCGGACCAGGTGCCGATGGCGCGGCCGCGCTCCTTCTTCTCGAAATTGGCGCTGATCAACGCCAGGCTGCCCGGCACCAGCAAGGCCCCACCGATGCCCTGCACGGCGCGCGCCAGGATCAGCTGCTGCACCGTACCCGCCAGCGCGCAGCCCACCGAAGCCAGCGCGAACAGCAGCACGCCGATCGCGAAGATGCGCCGCCGCCCGAACAGGTCGCCCATCGCGCCGCCGACCAGCAGCAGCGCAGCCAGGAACAACGCGTAAGACTCCACCACCCATTGCGCCTGGAAGGCCGTCGCGTTCAGCTCGCGCTGGATCGCGGGCAGCGCCACGTTGACCACGGTGCCATCGATGAAGGCCATGCTCGAGCCGATGATGGCCGCGGCCAGCACCCAGGGCTTCGAGGACTGCGGGCATGCCGTGGCCTCGCAGCCATGCCGGATCAGGGCGTCGTCGCCCGGGGGCTTGCCGATCTGACTCATTGGATAGCCTCCAGCCTGCGGGCTGCGGTGCTGTGAGCCTTCGGAGCGGCCGTGCGGCTCATTGCGGATAACCTCCTGCGCGCCCTCAGGCGGTGCGGGTGCGCGGCTCGCGCGTGCGCAGCGTGCTGCACACCGCGGCCACGGCCGCGCAGGCGGCGGCCAGGCCCAGCGCGATGAAGGGGCCGCGGCCCGCGTGCGGGGGCCACACGCTGAAGATCCCGGCCAGCAGCACCGCGCCCAAGGTCTGGCCCGTGAGCCGCGCGGTGCCCAACATGCCGCTGGCCGCGCCGCTGCGGTGCGCGGGCGGCGAGGTCACGATGGTGTGGTTGTTGGGCGACTGGAACAGGCCGAAGCCCAGGCCGCACAGCGCCATGCGCCACACGATGTCGGCATTGCTCGGCTGCGCGGGCAGCGTGGCCAGCAGCACGAGGCCAAGCGACAGCAGGCTCAGGCCGATGCCGCCCAGCCAGCCGTCCGGGTAGCGGCCGATGAGGCGCCCCGCGATCGGCGCCATCACCACGATGGCCAGCGGCCAGGCGGTGATCAGCAGGCCAGCCTCCACATGCGAGCGCCCGTAGGTTTCGAGCAGCAGGAAAGGCAGCGCGATGAAGGACAGCATCTGCGCGCAGAAGGCGGCCACCGAGGTGCCCATCGACAGCGCGAACACGGGGATGCGCAGCAGGTCCACCGGGAACAGCGGCACGGCCAGCGCACGCTGGCGCCGCAGGTAGACGACGCCCACCGCCAACCCGGCCAGCAGCAGCAACCATGCGCCGGCCTGGGCGCCCTGCCCCGCCCCGCTGCGCACGCCCAACCGGTCGGCACCGACGAAGACCAGCGAGAACATCAGCACGTTGAGCAGCACGTCGACCCAGGAGAAGCGTTCGCCAGCGGCGACGGCCACGGGCTGCGCCGGCAGCGCGCGCCAACCCAGCGCCAGTACCAGGAGCCCCAGCGGCAGGTTGAGCGCGAACAGCCAGGGCCACGAAGCCACCGAAAGAATCGCAGCCGCCACCGAGGGCCCGGCGACCGAGGCGCACGCCACCACCATCGAGTTGATCGCCATGCCGCGACCGAGTTGTGCGCGCGGATAAACCAGCCGAACCAGCGCCGAATTGACGCTCATCAGGCCGGCGGCGCCCAAGCCCTGCAGGGCGCGCGCGGCGATGAGCGTGGCGAGCGAGTCGGCCAGCATCGCCCCCAACGAGGCCAATGCGAAGAGCGCCATGCCCACCAAGTACACGCGCCGGTAGCCGACCAGGTCGCCCAGCGAGGCCAGCGGCAGCAGCATCACCAGCGTCGCGATCTGGTAGGCATTGACCACCCAGATCGCATGCGCCGGATCGGCCTGGAGCTCGCGCGCGATGCCGGGCAGCGCCAGGTTGACGATGGTGCCGTCGAGCACGGCGACCATGATGCCCAGGATGATCACCAGCATTGCCCAACGGCGCTGCGGCTGCGGCAGCCCGTCGGCGACGGGTGCCTGGGCGGGGGCGGCCGGCTGAGCGAAGGAAGTCATCGCCCGATTGTCGTCAAGGCCGCAATGACGCGTGCGAGCGGGATACAACCTGCTGTGCTAAGCAGCCCGATGACCTACCAAAGTTGGTAGTTGCGCAAGGATGCCGATGAACGCCCAATGCGCTGCTGTTCGCATTGCTGTCACCAAGCGCGGCTAAGTTGAATCCGCATCCAGAGGAGCACCACGATGAACCTGAAAGAACTGAGCCTGGCCACCTTCAATCTCTACAACCTCAACGAGCCGGGCCGCGCGCTCTACTCGGACAGGGACGGTTGGACGCAAGAGGAATACGAGCGAAAGATCGCCTGGACGGTACGGCAGCTCGGCACGCTGAAGTCGGACATCTTCGGTTTCCAGGAGCTGTGGCATGCCGCCTCGCTTGCCCGGGCGCTCGAGGCCGCGGGCCTCACGGACTCGTACGACCTGCTGGTGCCGCCCGACGCCGACGGCCGCAAGATCGTCTGCGCCGCGATCGTGCGCAAGGGGCTGCTGAGCAGCACGCCGACCTGGATCAGCGAGTTTCCGCAGAAGTTCAAGCTGCAATCCAGCGGCGACGATCCGCAGACGCCGGAGATCGACGTGACGATTCGCGGCTTCTCCAGGCCGGTGGCGCATTTCACGATCAAGCCGCGCGAGGACGAGCCGGACGTCCATGTCTATGTGTGCCACTTCAAGTCGAAGGCGCCCACCAAGGTCTTCAACGAAGCATGGTTCAAGGCCGACAAGGCCGCCTATGGGAAGCATTCGACGGCGCTGGGCGCCGCGCTGTCGACGATCCGGCGCACCGCCGAGGCCGCTGCGCTGCGCTTTCTGCTGACCGAGCAGATGAAGGGCAACGACACGCCGGTGATCGTGCTCGGCGACATCAACGACGGCCAGCAGAGCAACACCGCCAACATCCTGACCGAGCAGCCCCGCTACCTGGTGGGCGATTCCGTCGGCGGCGGCGACGTGGCGTTCTACACCGCGCAGACGCTCCAGGAATACCGGGACACGCGCGACGTCTACTACACCCACGTACACCAGGACTTCCGCGAATCGCTGGACCACATCCTGGTCAGCGAGCAGTTCTACGACAACAGCCGCCGGCGGCTCTGGCTCTTCGACGGATTGGCGGTGAACAACGACCACCTCAACTTCGACGACCACAAGGCCGACGGCACCAATGACCACGGCATCATCCGTGCCGTTTTCAAGCACAAGCCGATCAAGGGATCGGTGTAGCGCGGGCCGCCCCTGATCAGCTCTTGTAGTGCAGCGCCCACAGCCACAACGGGCGCGGCGTCAGCAGCATCAGGGCGATCACGACGAAGCGAAGCGAGAGGCGATGCTCCCATGGCATGCCGGGCCACAGCAGCGCTCGCCAGGCGCGCATGCGCTCGCCGTCGCGCGCATAGCGGACGGCGACCACCCGCATGTTCCGATAGAAGCGGGCTTTCGCGGCTTCATGCTCGGGCGGCACGCGCAGCTGGCACGCCAGCTCGAAGGCCCGGTGGGCGTCCACGCCACGCCCGGCAACGGTGACGGAACCGGCCTGCACGCGGTAGCGTGACACGGCCTGCCCCACGTAACGCGCCCACGCCCCGCTGTTGGCCAGGCGCACCGAGAAGCCCCAATCGCCCACGTTGCCATCGCGCTCGCTGCGCATGTGCTGCAGATAGCTCGCCTTTTCCACCAGGAAGGCATCGGGCGGAATGGACTCCTTGAGGCACCATTCCCACACCGGACGCGCCGCGGCCGGGCCCTGCCGGCCGTACCACTGGTCGCTGGCAGCGGAGCGCTCGGGGTCGACCACGCCAGCCTCGTCCATGATCAACGGGGTCCCGAACCACAGCTTGACACGGGCATCGGTCTCGTTGGCGCAGGCATCCGCCAACAGGCTCAGCGCGCCGGCGCACAGCTGGTCGTCGTTGTGCAGGATCAGCAGGTGGTCGAATTTCGCGCGCGAGGCCAGGAAACACTGGTTGGGATACGTCCCCCTGGAGGGCTCGCTCGGGTGGTAGTCGATTAGCTGCGCCAGACCGCTCTGCGCGATGACCGCCTGGTTGCGAGCCCAGTACGAGCGCGGGCTGTCGTCGCCGATGATGATCTCGCCGATCAGCGAGCGCTCCTGCTGCGCGATGCTTTGCAGCGCTTCGGCCAGTTGTTCCGGGCGCGCGTACGCCGGTATGAGGATGGAGATCAGCACGGCACTGCCGACGCCGGCGCTGCGTGCCGCTGCAGTATCAGCCGCACCGCGGAGATCACGTCGCCGACGTCCTGATCGCTCAGCTTGGCCGAGATCGGCAGCGACACAATGCCCCGCCCCACACGCGTGGCATGCGGCGTGTGCTCCGGCCGCCAACCGAGGCTTTGCTGGTAGTAGGGATGCTCCGGCAGCGCCAGGTAGTGCACGCCGACGCCGATGCCCTGCGCCGTCATGGCGTCGAGGAAGTCGTCGCGCGAAATGCCACAGCGCGCCGGGTCGAGTTGCACGCTGAAAAGGTGGTGCGCATGGCGCGTCCCCGGCGCCGGCACCGGGGGCAGTGCCAGCGGGAGCTCCGACAGTTCGTCGACATAGCGCGCCCAGATCGTCTTGCGCCGCTGCCAGTAGGCCTCGACATGCGCCAGCTGCTCGAGGCCGATCGCCGCCTGCAGGTCCATCATGTTGTACTTGAAGCCGGCCTCGACGACGTAATAGTGCTTGTAGCCTTCATCGCCGAAGCGCTTCCACGCGTCCTTGCTCATCCCGTGCAGGCCGAGCACCTTGATGCGGGCGGCGTCCTCCTCCTTGCGCGCCAGGACCATTCCCCCTTCGCCGGTGACGATGTTCTTGGTCACGTAGAACGAGAAGCAGCCGAAGTCGCCGATGGTGCCGACGTTGCGGCCGTGGTACTGCGTCTCGATGGCGTGCGCGCAGTCCTCGATGACCTTGAGCCCGTGCTGGCGCGCCAGCGCCATCAGTTCGTCCATCTCGCAGGGCCGCCCCGCGAAGTGCACCGGCAGGATGGCACGCGTGCGCGGGCTCAGCTTGGCGCGCACCTGTGCCGGGTCGATGTTCAGCGTGTCAGGGTCGATGTCGGCCAGCACCGGCGTTGCACCGGCATGGATGATGGCGTTGACTGTGGCGCAGAAGGTCAGCGGCGTGGTGATGACCTCGTCGCCCGGGCCGACGCCCGAGGCCAACAGCGAAAGATGGAGGGCCGCCGAGCAGGAATTCAGCGCGACGGCGTGGGGCGCGCCGCGGTAGCGGCCGAACTCGTGCTCGAAGCGCGCCACCCTTGGGCCGGTGCCGAGCCATCCCGAGCGCATGACCGCTTCGACCTCCAGAATCTCGCTCTCTTCGATCTTCGGCGAACCGAAGACCAGAAAATTTTCCCTGCTGCGTACGGGCATGGAGCTCCCCTCTTGCGGGCAAACGCGCCCGCTGTTCAAGACCCAGTGCCGGCGCCAGTGGGCTGACTGCGGCCTGACTTCTCCTCGCTCCTGCCTGCATCCTAGTACAAAGTGATGCATCCTTAACGACAAGTGGTGCTGGAAAACACCTATGAACGCGCTCGCAAATCGCGCGTCAAAAAAGAGGCTCGGTATCGCTGGGCGGACGCGCGCCTTCGATCATCAGCATCCTGAGCTTCGCCGTCGCGCCGCCATGCGCCGAGAAGCCTCCTGGCTTGCCGCCGGCCGCCAGCACGCGGTGGCAGGGCACCACGGGCGCGAAGGGGTTGTGGCCCAGCGCCTGGCCGACGGCGCGCGAGAGGCCCTTGTCGCCGAGCTCGGCGGCGATGTCGCCGTAGCTGCGCGTGTGGCCGGGCACGATGCGGCGCGCGATCTCGTAGACGCGGCGGTGGAAGTCCGGCACGCCTTCGTAGTCCAGCACGATCTCCGCCAGGTCGCGCGGCTCGCCTTCGAGCAGCGCACGGATCGCGTCGCAGGCGGCTTGCACCGTGGCCGGCGGCGCCACCTCCGGCACCTGCGCGAAGCGCCGCTGCATGCGCGAGCGCGTGGCGCCCTCCCCGGCCTCGGGCAACTGCACGCCGACGATGCCCCGCGCGCCCCAGGCGATGCCGCAGGCGCCGATGGCGGTGTCGAAGAGCGCGAAGCCTTCGGGGTTCATCTCAGCCCTGGCAGGGGCTCGCCGCGTTGTTCTGCACCGCGGTCACGCTGCGCGCAATGGCGTCGGCCAGCCCCGCCGTGGCGCGCTGGGCGCCGCGAGCCAGGGCGTCGATGCCGCGGCCTCCCACGGGCTCCGACACGGAGAACTGGCAGCCGATCGCCAGGCTCTCTTCGGTGCGGCGCAGGGTCCAGCTGAAGCCGGCGTCGACGCGGCTGCCTTCGACGGCATCGAACTGCCGCAGCTGCACCGCGATACGCATCACCGGCTGACCGCGCGGACGGCCGCCTTTGGTGGCGTCCACGGCGCCGAGGCGCCGCGCGATGCCGCTGCCCAGCGCATCGCGCAACTCGTTCTCGAAGGAGGAGGACCAGCGGTGCTGTTCCAGGATATCGACCTCCGGCCCCGCGGCCGCATCTTTCTGCCGCACCACGAGCTGCGGGCGCGCGAAGCGTTCGGGCATGGCGATGGGCGCGAGCTCGATGTAGCCCGTGGCGCCGCCAGTCGCCGGCGCGGGCGGGAGCGCATCGGCATCGGCCAGGCTGTAGTACTGGGGCGCAGTGCTGGCACAGGCCGCCAGCAATGCGGCGGCGGCCAGCGCCAGGACGCGTGCTCGGATCGTGCTCATTTCTTCTTGTCCTCCGGCTTGCCGCGCAGCAGCGACTCGGGGTGGCGTTCGAGGTAGTCGGTCAGCACGCGCAGCGAGCCCGCCGCGCGCGTCACTTCCTGCAGCGTCTGGCGCATGTCCTGCTGCAGGGGCGAATCGTCGGCCAGGGTTTTCTCGGCGCTGTTGAGCGTCTTGCGCACGTCCTTCATCGCGGCCGCCATCTCCGGGCTCACGTCGTTCTTCAGGCTGGTGGCCAGCTGCTCGGCGCCGGCCAAGGTCTTGTCGAGCGTGGCCAGCGTCTTGCGCAGGTCGCGGCCGATCTCCTCGAAGGGCACCTTGTTGAGCTTGCGCGCGATGTCGCCCACCTGCGCCTGGATCTCGTCCAGGCTGTTGGCCACGGTCGGCATCTCCACCGGGTTCTTGTCGAGGTCGATCTTCACCGGCGGCGACTTGGGGAAGAAGTCGAGCGCCACGTAGACCTGGCCGGTCAGCAGGTTGCCGGTGCGCAGCTGCGCGCGCAGGCCTTTTTCGACGAGAAACCTCAGGCGCTCGGTCTGCGTGTAGCGCGACTCCTGCATGCCGAGGTCCTGGCCGCGGCGCAGGCGGTCGGGGTAGACCTGGACCAGCACCGGCATCTTGAACTCGCGCCCCTGCGGGTCGAACTCCACACCGATGGACTTGACCTCGCCGATCTCGACGCCGCGGAAGTCCACCACCGAGCCCGGCGAGAGCCCGCGCAGCGACTGGTTGAAGTACATCAGCAGGGGTTGCGAGGGCCCGTCGGGCTCCTTCATGGCGGTGACTTCGTCCTCGGCCAGCGCGAAGGTGGTGTTCTCCTGCGCCAGCGGTCCCTGCGCATCGTCGGGCGCCTGGAAGGCGATGCCCCCGAGCACGATGGTGGCGAGCGACTGCGTGCGCAGCTTCACCCCGCTGGCGCTGAGCTGCACGTCGAGGCCGCTGGCATGCCAGAAGCGGGTGTTCGCCCCGACGAACTTGTCGTAAGGCGCGTTGATGAACACGCGAAGCAGGACGCCGCGGCCGTCGCTGTCGAGCTCGTAGGCCGCGAGCTGGCCCACCTTGATGCGCCTGAAGTAGACCGGCGAGCCGATGTCCAGCGAACCGACGTCGCGCGCGCGCAGCAGGAACTGCTTGCCCGAGGCGTCGCGCGTGACGATGGGCGGCGCCTCCAGCCCGGTGAATTCGCTCGCCGTCTCCTCGGAGCTGCCGGCGTCGGCGCCGATGTAGGCACCCGAAAGCAAGGTGCCCAGCCCCGAGATGCCCGAGGTGTCCAGGCGCGGACGCACCACCCAGAAGCGCGTGTCCTGGGCGGTAAAGCTCTTCGCTTCCTTGTTGAGCTGAACCACCACGCGCACGTTGGAGCGGTCGTCGGCCAGTCGGATGGTCTGCACGGTGCCGATCTGCACGTCCTTGTACTTGACGGCGGTCTTGCCGGCCTCGAGTCCCTCGGCGGTCTTGAAGGTCAGCACCACCTCGGGCCCGCGGTCGAACAGGATGCGCGCCACCAGCGCGACGCCGACCAGCGCCGCCACGATGGGAATCAGCCAGATCAGCGAAGGCAGCCAGTTGCGGCGCCTGACGATGACCGGCTTGGCCAGCGGCCTCGTTTCGTCCTGCGGGTCGGTCATACCACTTGTTCCTTGCTAGCCATGCGGGGTTCGGGCTCCTCGTCTTCCATCACGTCCTTGGTGTCCCAGGTGAGGCGCGCATCGAAGCTCAGCGAGGCCAGCATGGTCAGCACGACCACCGCGCCGAAGGCTGCGATGCCGACGCCGGCCGTGATCTCGGCGAAGCCCTGGATGCGCACCAGGCCGGCCAGCAACGACACGACGAAGACGTCGAGCATGGACCAGCGGCCGATGATCTCGAGCGCCTGGTAGAGCTTCGCCCGCTCGGGCTGGCGCCAGTCGCTGTGGCGCTGGGCCAGCACCGCCAGCAGGATCAGCGACGTGAGCTTGAACAGCGGCACCAGGAAGCTGGCGATGAAGATGATCGCCGCCAGCCCGTACGCGCCCGAGACCCAGAAGTAGATCACGCCGGAGAGGATGGTGTCGTACTGCGAGCCCAGCAGGCTCTTGGTGATCATCACCGGCAGCAGGTTGGCCGGCACGTACATGATGCAGGCCGCGATCAGGTAGGCCCAGGTGCGCTGGATGCTCTGCGGCTTGCGCCGGTGCAGGTGGGTGCCGCAGCGCCCGCAGGGCTCGCCCTCGTCGGTGTCGCGCCACACGGTGCCGCAGTGGTGGCAGCTCAGCAGGCCGAGCCCGGCGGCCGTCTGGATGGTCACTGGAGTACCTCGCCTTCGGCTGCGGTGCTATTCGCCTCGGGAGCGGCCCGGCGGCTCATTTGCGCTGCCCCGGCCGGGGCTCGAACGCCATTTCCCAGAAGGCGCGCGGGTTGAAGGACAGCACCGCCGTCAGCAGCACGGTGAGGCCCATGAAGGCCCACAGCGCCGGCCCGGCCACCACCTGCGCCAGGCTGGAGAGCTTGACGATCGCGACCAGCACGCCCAGCAGGAAGACTTCGATCATTCCCCATGGCCGCAGCATCTGCAGGATCCGCACCAGGATGCCGAAGCCGGCTGGCTTGCGCTCGCGGGCCATCGGCACCAGCAGGTAGAACAGGATGCACAGCTGCAGCAGCGGGAACAGGATGGTGGTGGCCAGCACCAGCAGCGCCACCGGCGACATGCCCTCGGTGCTGAGCACCACCACCGCGCCGGCCAGCGTGGTCTGGCTGTGCAGGCCCTTCACCTGGATCTCGACGATCGGGAACAGGTTGGCGATCGCGAACAGGATCAGGCTGGCCACCGTGAGCGGCAGCACGCGCGCGCCCTGCTCGCCGGCATGGCGGTCCAGCTCGGCGCCGCAGCGGGCGCAACGGGCGACCTGGCGCCGGCGCAGGGGCTGACGCTGGTAGACCGCGTCGCAGCCCTCGCAGACGATGGCGTCGGGAACTTCCTTCATGGTCGTGAATGGCGCGGGCCCGCGGCCCGCTGCGGCTTATTGTCCGCGAGGCGCGCGGCCAGGTAGTCGAGCAGCGCGCGGATGCGCGCCGGCAGCCGGCCGGCCTTGCCCAGGTAGACGGCATGGACCGGCACCTTGTCGCCGGGGTTGAACTCCTCCATCACCGGCACCAGGCGCCCCGCCTGGAGGTCGGGCTCGATGTGATAGAGCGAGAGCCGCCCGAGGCCCACGCCCTCCAGCACCAGCCGGCGCAGCGTCTCGCCGTCGCCCGCGCGCACCGTGCCCGCCACGGACATCTCGACCTGGCGGCCGTCGACCAGGAGCGGCCAGTCGGCCGCATGGCGGCGGTAGGTGGAGCCGATGCGGTTGTGCGCCTCCAGCTCCTCGGGCGTGCGGGGCGTGCCGTAGCGCTCCAGGTAGGCGGGCGAGGCGACGATCGCCTGGCCGGTGTCGAACAGGTGGCGCGCCACCAGGTCGGAGGGCGGCAGCGGGCCCCAGCGGATCGCGACATCGGTGCGCTCGTCCATCAGGTCGACCACGCGGTCGGTCAGCACGATGTCGAGCGTGACCTGCGGGTGCAGTTCCAGGAAGCGCGGCACCAGCGGCATCAGGACGCAATGGCCGAAGGAGTAGCTGGCGTTGATGCGCACGCGCCCGCGCGGCGCGGCCCCGGCGGCGGCGCAGCGCTCGGCCTCGTCCATGTCGGCCAGCACGCGCACGCTGCGCTCGTAGAAATTCTGGCCCTCGGGCGTGAGCTGCAGCTTGCGGGTGGAGCGATGCACCAGCTGCGTCGCCAGCCGGGCCTCGAGGCGCGCCACCAGCTTGCTCACGGCCGAGGGCGTCATGCCCAGCACCCGCGCGCCGGCCGAGAAGCTGCCGCGGTCGACCACCTGCACGAAGGCTTCCATTTCGCCGGAGCGGTTGACATCGATGCGGGGCATGTCAGTTGCGCGCTCCCTGCTGCACCGTGTCGCCAAGGATCACGCGCAGGCCTGAAAGACGTGAGAAATCGCGGTCGTGCGTGACCAGCGCGGCCGCCCCCACTTCCAGCGTCGTCGCGGCTTGAATTGCATCGGGCAGGCGTAGCCCTGTGCTTGCACGAATGCGGGCCGCGGTCACCGAGATCTCCTGGGAGACAGGCACGACCTCGAAGTTGGCAAGCTCCTTCTCGTAGCGCTTGGCGAGCACATCCTGCCCATGCTTGAAAGGTCCGGCGAGCACTTCTGCCATCGCGATGGTCGAGATGGCGATCTGAACCCTTCCATCGGCCTGCAGGTCAAAGAGCCCGACGAAGGCTGCGGCGAACTCAGGATGGTCGTCGAGCAGGTAGATGAGCGGCGCGGAGTCCACAACGACCAGATCGCCGCCACGCAGGCCACCCCACAGGGCGATGCCTGCAGTCGTCTTGCGCGCCCTTGGACTCGACGACTTTTTCCTGGAGGTGCCCGCCACCTCAATCCCACTCGCTGCGCATGTCCGCGATCACCTTCGAGGGAGAGGTGCTCCAGAGCCCCTTGCCGCTGCCGCGCAGTGCCAGGAAGCGGGAGCGCGGCCTGGCCTTCGCGAGCATGTCGGGCGAAACGATGGCCGCATAGGGCTTTCCGTGCCGCGTCAGCAGGCTCGGTTCGCCGGCGTGCGCGCGCGATGCAAGTTCGGGCAAGGTGTTGCGGCCCTGTTCGAGTCCGATGGTGTGCAGGGGCATGGGAATCCTTCCGTACGGTCTGTACATTTTATGCCGGATGCGGATTCGTGCATAGCCGGCCCACCTTCAACTTCAACTCATCAATGCTTGTCCATAGGGCCCGCTAGTCGCAGCTTACAGATGCCCGCACAGTACGGGACATCATGCCCATCGCCCTCCTCGCCCTCACCGCTGGTGCCTTCGGCATCGGCACCACCGAATTCGTCATCATGGGCCTGCTGCTGCAGGTCTCGGCGGATCTTCATGTCTCCATCGCGGCCGCCGGCCTGTTGATCTCGGGCTATGCGCTCGGGGTCGCGGTCGGCGCGCCGCTGCTCACCATCGCCACGCGGCGCGCCTCGCGCAAGACCGTGCTGCTGGCGCTGATGGCGATCTTCACGCTCGGCAACATCGCCTGTGCGCTCGCGCCCAGTTACGAGACGCTGATGGCCGCGCGCGTGATCACTTCGCTCGCGCACGGCACCTTCTTCGGCGTCGGCTCGGTGGTGGCCACCGGACTGGTGGCGCCCGAGAAGCGCGCCTCGGCCATCGCCATCATGTTCACCGGCCTCACGGCCGCCACCATGCTCGGCGTGCCGGCCGGCGCCTGGCTGGGCCTGCACTTCGGCTGGCGCTCGACCTTCTGGGCCGTGGCGCTGATCGGCGTGCTCGCGCTGGCGGTGCTCGCGCTCTTCGTGCCGCGCGACCGCAGCACGGACCGGCAGGCCCCGGCCCCGCTGCGCGAAGAGCTCGCGGTGCTGGCCCGGCCCCAGGTGCTGCTGGGGCTCGCGATGACGGTGCTGGGCTATGCCGGCGTGTTCGTGGTCTTCACCTACATCCAGCCGCTGCTCACGCGCATCACCGGCCTGCCCGAATCCGCCGTCTCGCCGCTGCTGCTGCTCTTCGGCGGTGGCCTTGCGGTCGGCAACATCCTGGGCGGCAAGCTGGCCGACCGGGCGCTGATGCCGGCGGTGCTGGGTACGCTGGCGGTGCTGGCCGCGGTGATGGCCCTGATGCAGCCGGCGCTCCAGACAGGCGTGACGGCGGCCCTCTTCGTCGGGCTGCTGGGCGTCGCCGCCTTCGCCACGGTGGCGCCGCTGCAGTTGCGCGTGCTCGAGAAGGCGGCCGGCGCGGGCCAGAACCTCGCCTCCAGCCTCAACATTGCGGCCTTCAACCTCGGCAATGCGCTCGGCGCCTGGGTCGGCGGCGCGGTGATCGAGCGCGGTCCCGGCCTCGGCGCGCTGGGCTGGGTGGCGGCGCTGATCACGCTGGTGGGCCTGGCCATCGCGCTGTGGAGCCGCGCGCTCGACCGGCGCGAGCCGGCGCTCGCGGATTGCGCCCCCGCCCGCACTTGAAATCGCTTCCTCATTCCTCAACCCGATTCGAACCAAGGACTCGTCATGGAACATCGCTACCTCGGCAACTCCGGCTTCAAGGTGCCGGCCCTCGGCTTCGGCGCCGGCACCTTCGGCGGCCAGGGGCCGCTCTTCAGCGCCTGGGGCAACACCGACGTCGACGGCGCACGCCGCATCGTCGACATCTGCCTCGACGCCGGCGTCAATCTCTTCGACAGCGCCGACGTGTACTCGAACGGCGCCTCCGAATCCATCCTCGGAGCGGCCGTCAAGGGCCGGCGCGACAAGGTGATCCTGTCGACCAAGATGTCGCTGCGCGCCGGCGACGGGCCCAACGACGTCGGTTCCTCGCGCCACCACCTGGTCGCGGCGACCGATGCCGCGCTCGAGCGCCTGGGCACCGACTACATCGACCTGCTGCAGCTGCACGCCTTCGACGCGATGACGCCGGTCGAGCAGGTGCTGCGCACCCTCGACGACCTGGTGCGCGCGGGCAAGGTGCGCTACATCGGCGTGTCGAACTTCTCGGGCTGGCAGCTGATGAAGTCGCTGGCCGCTTCCGACCGGCTGGGCCTGTCGCGCTACGTCGCCAACCAGACCTACTACTCCTTGATCGGCCGCGACTACGAATGGGAGCTGATGCCGCTGGCCATCGACCAGGGCGTGGGCGCGATCGTCTGGAGCCCGCTGGGCTGGGGCCGGCTCACGGGCAAGATCCGGCGTGGCCAGCCGCTGCCGGCCGGCAGCCGGCTGCACGACACCGCGGGCTTCGCGCCGCCGGTCGAGGAGGAGCGGCTCTATCGCGTGGTCGACGCCATGGACCAGGTGGCCGAGGAGACCGGCAAGACCTTGCCGCAGATCGCGCTCAACTGGCTGCTGCAGCGCCCCACCGTGGCCAGCGTGCTGATCGGCGCGCGCGACGAGGAACAGCTCAAGCACAATCTCGGCGCGCTGGGCTGGCAACTGACGGCCGAGCAGGTGAAGCGCCTCGATGCGGCCAGCGCCGTGACGCCGCCCTACCCCTACTACCCCTACTGGAACGGGCAGTTCTCGGAGCGCAGCCCGGTGGCCGTCTGAGCCTTTACGTGCTTGGGCGTGGCGGGGACGGCGACGAGCGCCCCGGTCCGGCGCACTGTTAAGGATGCGATAAGGACGGGTGTGCATCATGGCGGCCAACCGGACCTGAACACGCATGCCGAACCCCGACCACAAGCCCGTCACTGTCACCGAAACCCGGGCGCGAGCCGGAGGGCGATCGCTGAGCGGCCCTGCCGGATAGACAATCCCGCCCCATGCGCATCCTTCTCGCGGAAGACGACACCCTGCTCGGCGAAGGCCTTCGCGCCGGCCTCCAGCAACTCGGCTTTCAGGTCGACTGGGTCCACGACGGCATCGCCGCCGAACTCGAGCTGCGTGCAAACCCGTACGCGGCTTGCGTGCTCGACCTGAGCCTGCCTCTCAAGGACGGGCTGTCGGTGCTCACCGCCATTCGCGGAGCGGGCGTGACGCTGCCCGTGCTCGTGCTGACGGCGCGGGACGCGCTGCACGATCGGGTCCGCGGCCTCGATGCAGGCGCGGACGATTACGTGGTCAAGCCGGTGGACATGCGCGAGCTCGCGGCACGCCTGCGGGCGCTGGTGCGGCGCTCGCATGGCCAGCCGCAGGAATGCCTGATGGCCCGGGATGTGCTCCTGGACCCCGCCGCACGCGCGGTCCACAAGGCGGGCGAGCCGGTGCTGCTCTCGAGCCGGGAGTTCGACCTGCTGCACACGCTCATGCTGCACGCCGGCCGCGTCCTGTCGCGGGAGCAACTGGAGAAGCACCTCTACAGCTGGGGCCAGGAGGTGGAGAGCAACGCCATCGAGGTCCATGTCCATCGGCTGCGTCGCAAGCTGGGCAATGCGCTCATTCAAACCGTGCGCGGCGTCGGCTATGTGCTGATGCGCTCCTTCCGCTTCGCCGTGATCCGGGCCGCCTACTCGCTGCAGGGCCGCCTGGCAAGGCTGGTACTGGGCTTTGTGGTCGTGGCCTGGATCGGCACCGCGGTCATCACCTGGTTCGACGCGCGCCAAGAAGTGGAGAAAATTCTCGACAGCCATCTCGCGCAGGTGGCCGCGCTGGTCATGGCCCGGCAGGGCGGGTCCGGGAACGATCTCCAGGTCGACGTGCTCGCGTCGCATCGAAACGCCATCCTCTGGGCTGTTCTCCGGAGCACCTTGTGGCCCTTGTTCGCCGCCTTGCCGCTGCTGGTGCTGGCGGTGTGGTGGGCGGTGCACCGCGGACTGCGCCCGATGCGGCGGCTCGGGCGCTCGCTGCTGGAGCGCCGGCCCGATGTACTGGACCGCGTGCGCTTCGACGATGCGCCTTCCGAGATGGTGCCGATGATCGATGCGCTCAATGCCCTGTTCCGGCGCATCGAGTTCCTGCTGGAATCCGAGCGGCGCTTCACCTCCGACGCCGCCCATGAGCTGCGCACGCCCATCGCGGCGATCCGCGCGCATGCGCAGGTCGCGATGCAGGAGGCGGATGAAAAGCGCCGTTCCCGTGCGCTGCAAGGCACCCTCGATGGCTGCGACCGCGCCACGCGCCTGGTCGAGCAGTTGCTCACGCTTTCGCGCCTGGAAGCCGATGCCATGCCCGAAGACAAGGACGTGGACCTCGCCGCCCTCGCCCGCCGCGTGCTGGCCGACATCGCGCCGCGGGCACTTGCCAAGCGGCAGTCCCTTGAATTGAGCGATGGCCCATGCTGCATCATCCGCGGCGACGAGACGCTGCTGGCGGTGCTGGTTCGCAACCTCGTCGACAACGCCGTGCGCTACAGTCCGCGCTCGGCCCGCATCGAGGTGCGCGTTGCATGCGGCGCCTCGGGGGTTCGGCTCAGCGTGGAAGATGGCGGCCCCGGCCTGCGCGATTCAGACATGCGCCGCCTGGGCGAGCGCTTCTTCAGGGCCCTGGGCAACGCGGAAAGCGGCAGCGGCCTGGGCTTGTCGATTGCGCGCCGCATCGCTGCAGTGCATCGCATGGCGATCGA
This sequence comes from Variovorax sp. Soil_C_12, assembly GCF_057657375.1. Lineage (NCBI taxonomy): Bacteria > Pseudomonadati > Pseudomonadota > Betaproteobacteria > Burkholderiales > Comamonadaceae > Variovorax > Variovorax sp. Soil_C_12. The sequence goes on from NZ_JBDGIO010000005.1 coordinate 129,869, forward strand.
CATCGGGCGCTCCCCGGCCCTGGGCGGACTCGCGGTCCATGTCCGCTGCATGCCTTCTCCGCCGAACTGAACCATGTCCGACACCCGAATTCCCTTCCACGTGACCCTGCTCAATGCGCAGCGCCGCCACATCCTGTGCATGAAGTGGGGCACCAAGTACGGCCCCGAGTACGTCAACCGCCTCTATGCCATGGTGCGCCGCCACCTGGGCAGCGGCTTCCGCTTCACCTGCCTGACGGACGACCCGCAGGGCATCCGCTCCGAGGTGGAGTGTCGGCCCATCCCCCCGCTCGACCTGCCCGAGGGCACGCCCGAGCGCGGCCCGACCAAGCTGGTCGGCTTCGCCGCCGATCTGTACGGCCTGCGCGGCACGGCGCTCTTCCTCGACCTGGACGTGGTGATCGTCGGCGGGCTCGATCCCTTCTTCGAGTATCCGGGCAAGTTCCTGGTCATCGAGGACTACAAGCGGCGGTGGCGGTGGCGGCGGCGCGTGACGGGCGATTTCTCAGTCTGCCGCTTCGAGATCGGTGCTCATCCGGATGTGCTCGAGCATTTCCGCAACAACGTCGCTGAAGTGAGCTCGACCTTCCGCAACGAGCAGGCCTACGTCTCGGACTTCCTGCACCGCCAGGGCAAGCTTGGGTACTGGCCGGCCGCTTGGTGCCCGAGCTTCAAGCACCACAGCATCCCGAGGTGGCCGAGCAACTACTGGCGCGCGCCCTTCGTGCCGTCGGGGGCGCGCGTGGTCTTTCAAGGCGAGTGCAACCCGCCGGGTGTGATCGCGGGGCGGCGCAATCGGAGCTTGCGCTTTGTCCACTCGGCGAGATGGGTGACTGAGTGCTGGAGGGAGTGGTTGGGGGTGGTTCAAGCTGTTCGGAGTGAGATTGCCCGCGGATTCGCACTGGGTGTGGGTTGGCGTCTTTCGCGCCGTAGTTCTTCATGAAGTACCCACTGAAGCACGATCCCAGTTCCGCAACGTCACTTGCTGCATGGTGTCGGATATCCCGCATGATCCGCGAGGCGCCATTCCCGGTGCCTTCCAGTTCCTCTAATGGCGCCTTCACGTGCGGGCAACAAGGCGGGCAATTGCTGCATTTGCATCGATCGGGAAGACAACTCGGAGTTCGTGATCAACGTATGACCATCCTGGCGGAGACTCGGTCGCATCTGGCTTGACGCCTTCTGCCCAATTGGCGAGCGCAGCTTGAAGTACTTCAAGATAGGTGCGGCACTCCGACTGCTTGTCACGTAATGGAAGGTCGCTGCGTACCACGACCACCTTCCTGTTGCTTATCCAACTGAGGTCGTGCAGGCAGTCCTGCAATGCATCCCAGTTGCCGCCGAAGTAGTCAGGGAAGCGGCCAGCGCTCGCCAGCGCCGCAAGCAGATCGTTCTTGGAGCAAATGCCAGCAGGAACTCTCAGGACGAAGTCCCCCTTTTCGCTCGCCTGCCTTCTGTCCGCCAGAGCGCCGCGGGTCAGCTCGAGCGTCAGCCGCCCAAGCTTTGCCAACACTCACCCGCCCACGTACGCCGCGAGGTGCTTGCCGGTAAGGGTGGAACGGGCCGCGACGAGATCCGCCGGCGTGCCCTCGAAGACGATCCGCCCGCCGTCGTGGCCGGCGCCGGGGCCCAGGTCGATGATCCAGTCGGCGCGCGCCATCACCGCCTGGTGGTGCTCGATGACGATGACCGACTTGCCTGAATCGACCAGCCGGTCGAGCAGGCCGAGCAGTTGCTCGACGTCCGCAAGGTGCAGGCCGCTGGTCGGCTCGTCGAGGACGTAGACGCCGCCCTTCTCGGCCATGTGCGTGGCCAGCTTGAGCCGCTGCCGCTCGCCGCCGGACAGCGTGGTGAGCGGCTGGCCGAGGCTGAGGTAGCCCAAGCCCACGTCGGCGAGCCGTTCGAGGATGGCGTGCGCGGCCGGCGTGTGCGCCTTGCCGCCGCCGAGGAAGGCCGTGGCCTCGGTCACCGACATCGCGAGCACCTCGCTGATGTCGCGGCCGCCGAGCTTGTGCTCCAGCACCGATGCCTGGTAACGCTTGCCCCCGCACTCCTCGCAGGGAGTTTCGACACCGGCCATGGGCCCCAGGTCGGTGTAGATCACGCCGGCGCCGTTGCAGTTCGGACAGGCGCCCTCGGAGTTGGCGCTGAAGAGCGCCGGCTTCACGCCATTGGCCTTCGCGAATGCGTTGCGGATCGGGTCGAGCAGCCCGGTGTAGGTGGCCGGATTGCTGCGTCGCGAGCCGCGGATCGCGCCCTGATCGACCGCCACGACGCCCGCGCCGGCGGGGATCGACCCATGCACCAGCGAGCTCTTGCCTGAGCCGGCCACGCCGGTGACGACGACCAGCACCCCGAGCGGGATGTCGACGTCGACCTCGCGCAGGTTGTGCGTCTTCGCGCCGCGGATCGGAAGCACACCCGTGGGCTTGCGCACCGTCTTCTTGAGCGCGGCCCGGTCGCCCAGATGGCGGCCGGTGATGGTGCCGCTGGCCACCAGCCCGCCGACGTTCCCCTCGAAGCAGACGGTGCCGCCGGCCGTGCCGGCGCCGGGACCGAGGTCGACGACGTGGTCGGCGACCGCGATCGTCTCCGGCTCGTGCTCCACCACGAGCACCGTGTTGCCCTTGTCCCGCAGCCGCAGCAGCAGCTCGTTCATCCGCTGGATGTCATGCGGATGCAGGCCCGTGGTCGGCTCATCGAAGACGTAGGTGACGTCGGTGAGCGAGGAGCCGAGGTGGCGGATCATCTTGACGCGCTGCGCCTCGCCGCCCGACAGCGTGCCCGACGGCCGGTCGAGCGAGAGGTAGCCCAGCCCGATTTCGACGAAGGAGTCGAGCGTGTGCGCCAGCGCGGCGACGAGCGGCGCCACCGAGGGCTCGTCGAGGCCGCGCACCCATCCGGCCAGATCGCTGATCTGCATCGAACACGCGTCGGCGATGCTGAGCTTTTTGATCTTCGAGGACCGGGCAGCCTCGCTGAGCCGGGTGCCGCCGCACTCGGGGCAGGTGCTGAAGGTCACCACCCGCTCCACGAAGGCGCGCACGTGCGGCTGCAGCGCATCGACGTCCTTCGACAGGAAGGACTTCTGGATCTGCGGGATGACGCCCTGGTAGGTCAGGTTGATGCCGTCGACCTTGATCTTCGTCGGCTCCTTGTGCAGCAGGTCGTGCAGCTCCCTCTTGGTGAACTTGCGGATCGGCTTGTCCGCATCGAAGAAGCCGCAGCCGCGGAAGATGCGGCCGTACCAGCCCTCCATGCTGTAGCCGGGGATGATGAGAGCGCCTTCGTTGAGCGACTTGCTGTCGTCGTACAGCGCCGCCAGGTCGAAGTCGGTGACCGCGCCCATGCCCTCGCAACGCGGGCACATGCCGCCGGTGCGGGAGAAGGTCTGCTTCACGGTCCTGGTCTTGCCTTCACCGCGTTCGACCGTGATCGCACCGCTTGCCCGCACCGAGGGCACGTTGAAGGCGAAGGCGCTGGGCGAGCCGATGTGCGGCTTGCCCAGCCGGCTGAAGAGGATGCGCAGCATCGCGTTGGCGTCGGTGGCGGTCCCGACCGTGGAGCGGGCGTCGGCTCCCATGCGCTGCTGGTCGACGATGATCGCGGTCGTCAGCCCTTCCATCACGTCGACCTCGGGCCGCGCCAGCGTCGGCATGAAGCCCTGCACGAAGCTGCTGTAGGTCTCGTTGATCAGCCGCTGCGACTCCGCGGCGATCGTGCCGAACACCAGCGAGCTCTTGCCCGAGCCGGAGACGCCGGTGAACACCGTCAGCCGGCGCTTCGGCAGCTCGATGCTGACGTCCTTGAGGTTGTTCACCCGCGCGCCGTGCACGCGGATCCGGTCGTGGCTGTCGGCAGCGGGCGGCGGCGCCGGCGATTTCTTGTCCGTCTTCGTGGCTCTGTTCATCGTGTCTGACGCAGCTCCTGGAGGCGGATCAGGTTGCCCGCAGGATCGCGGAAGGCGCAGTCGCGCACGCCGTAAGGCTGCTCGGTCGGCTCCTGCACGACTTCGGCACCGCTGGCCTGCAGCCGCTCGAAAGTGCCGGCTAGATCCTTGGTGGCCAGCAGGAGCATGGCGTAGGTGCCCTTGGCCATCATTTCGGCGATGGTGCGGCGCTCGTCGTCGGTGAGGCCGGGAGTGGCGGCCGGCGGATTCAGCACGATCGATGTGCCGGGCTGCCCGGCAGGGCCGACCGTGATCCAGCGCATTCCGCCGTATCCGACGTCGTTGCGCACCTCGAAGCCGAGGGTGTCGCGGTAGAAGGCCAGCGCTGCTTCCGGGTCGTTGTGCGGAAGGAAGCTCGCGTGAATGGTGATGTCCATGGCGGTCAATCGAAGTGAATGAGGGTGTCGATGGCGGGCAGTCTATTGCGGCTCGGAGACCGGCGCTTCTCGATTCCTGATCGGTCGCGTGAACTGCTTCGCCACGCAGGACAGCATCCCCGCGGTCGCGCCCGCGGCCTGGCGGCGGTAGGTGCTGGGTGGCACGCCGACCAGCTCGGTGAAGCGGGTGCTGAAGGTGCCCAGCGACCCGCAGCCGACCTCGAAGCACACCTCGGTGACGCTGAGATCGCCACGGCGCAGCAACGCCATCGCGCGCTCGATGCGGCGCGTCATCAGGTAGCTGTAGGGCGACTCGCCGTAGGCGAGCCGGAACTCGCGGCTGAGGTGCCCGGCCGACATGTTCGCGCCGCGGGCGAGCGCCTCGACGTCCAGCGGCTGCGCGTACTCCCGGTCGATCCGGTCGCGAACGCGGCGCAGGCGCGCGAGGTCACGCAGGTTCTGCGCTTCGGTGGATCTGCTGGTCATCGCGCGATCGTGCCACGCCGAACCGGCGTACTCAATCATCGCGCCGTCTCGCTAGCCGACCCGGATCTTCCAGCCGTCGATCAGCGTGTCGGGATCGCCTTCGACGTTCGTCACGATGCCGTCCATCAGCCGCTTGTCGAAGCGCGGGTTGAGGTTGAAGAGCTGCGACAGCGCCTCGCTCGTCACATGGTTTTCGCCGCCCTGCTCCCGCGCCTCGGGCAGCGCCGGCGCGCTCCCTCGGCCTACTCGAACTCGATCTCGGCCACCAGCGGCGAATCAGGATCCTTGCTGATCGCGTTGGCGAGCGCACCGCCCTGACGAAACCAATAGCGGCACCCCGTGCGGGCGAGCATCGTCACGCACATCAAGCCATCGGCTCGAACGATCCAGGTCCCGGAAGCGTTGCCCGGGCCTCTCTTGTTGGCGAACTCGACGCTGCCGTTCGGCAGAAAGACCCAGTGCGACACCATGCCGGTCGACAGGTTCCTCGACTCGAGGCCCTTGCCGATGAGAACGCGCTCGATGTCCGCCTTGCTGAGATAGATGCGCTCTTCCGCAGCCGTCACCGGACCGGTCGGCGGGAAGAGTCCCATCCAGCTGAAAAGCATCGAGACGAAGACGCGTGCGTGCATCGTTCACTCCAACCCATCGCATGTGTGGCTGGCTCCGCTGGCCCAAGCCTGCTCATCGCGCCAGGAAGTTGCGTTGCAACACCCACCGGGCCACGTGGGTTCCGAGCTCCGCGCCACGAAGCGTCGAATTTCGAAAATGCATGCCACCGTAGACGCGGGCGTCGCAGACCTCGTCCACCATGGCCTTCGTCGTCTTGAAACTGCGCGTGGTGCCGGTCACCGTGCTGTCGAGGGTGAATTCGACCTGGTCGGTGCGGTAGTAGGTCTTGAGCGTTTCGGCCATCGCCGCCGTGATGCAGCCGTGGGCCGCGGGGTATTCCGGGTGATTGGGGGTCGGCACCACGGGCGTCCATGTGGCGTCGGCCGGCGTGGCCGCGTTGCCGTCCGTTTCGGCCAGCGGGATGGCGCTTTGCGGCCGCCAGAATTCATAGTGGTACTTCGACTCGAAGCAGGCGATGCCTGCATCGGCCTCGACCGTGAAGAGCATGGCCATCAGCCGCGCCTGATCGACCAGGCTGGCGTCGCTCATGGCAAACCGGCGCAAGTTGCGCTGCCAATAGCGTGGCGGGGCCTCCGTGTAGAACCTGGCGATCTCGAGCTGGGCGTCGGTGCGCGAGCTGCCGACGGCGGCGCCCAGCAGGCGCGATTCATTGAAATCGATGGCGTAGGTCTCGCTGTCGAGCGCAGGCGGCGAAGGCGTGCGGAACTGCGAGGCACTGGTTATCGCAAACGGCTTGATGAACGGCGCGTTGCGGTTGATCGGGTTCACGCCCCGAAAGCGCCCCGGTTCCGTGCCGGGCACATAGGGCGCCAGCGCCACCGAGCGACCGTCGTCGCCACGCAAAGCAAGCATGGCACTCGCCGCTCCCGTGCCCACTGCGACGCCCTCGGACTTGGCCGCGTCGTCAGGGATCGACGCCAGGAAGCTGTCGTAGGGAGCCTGATATCGGGCCGACCGATTCGGGAACATTCCCTTCAACACGCCATGGGCCGCCGCGCCGATCGCTGCCTGCTGGGACGCATCTGCGTTGGAAGCGGTTTGCGTCAGGCCCCCGTACGGCTGATATTGCCCGGTGATCGCGGCGAGTGCGTTGTAGATGGCCAGATGGACGACGGCGAGGTCCACTGCATCGGACGGCCGTTGTTCGGCCGGTGACCCCGTGGCAGCAGCGGGGAGGTTGACGGTGTCGCTCGCCACCTCGTTCCAGTAGGTCACCGCGTTGGGTCCCGTGACATTGACCTTGACGGGTGGCACGGCGGAGAAACCCACGCCCCCGCCGACTGAGCCACTGCTGCCCCCGCCTCCACCGCCGCAAGCCGGGACCACGGCCAGGATGGCGGCCAGCGCGCCGGCCAGCCCGCCCGTCAAGTGTTTGTTCATGGACTGCTCCTTCGTCATCAGGGTGCTGCTGGTCGGACCGCGCGAAATTGAGCGGGCGCCGTCGAGTCACCATAGGCGCGGCGGGCGCAATCATCACGATCGAACCCCGATGAACAGGCGATGAATCTCCGAGGATGCGAGGTCTTGAAGCCTTCCACGTCGTCGCAAACGGGAGGAGAATGCCCTGGCGGATCGCCGCCCCGAAGTGCCGGGCGCCTGCGTTGCGTGAAGGGCGGGTCCATGAACGACGGGCAATCGAGCATCCATGAGCGAGTCCCGACCGCGCCCACACCATCGCGCGCTCGAGTCGGGATTCCGGCGGTCGTGCAATTCGTCGACTTCGAGTTCGATTTCGAGCGCGATCAGCTGCGACGGAACGGCTCGCCGATACCGCTCAGCCCCAAGCCAAGCGCGCTGCTGCGCTATTTCCTGGCCAATCCCCAACGCCTCATCAGCCGGGCCGAACTGATGGAGAGCCTGTGGGCGGACGTCGTGGTGACGAACGACTCGCTCGTGCAGTGCGTCGGCGACCTGCGAAGCCGGCTGAGCGATCAAGGCGCGAGGTTGATCACCACGCTGCCGCGGCGCGGTTACATGTTCGAGGCAGACGTTCGGCCTGTCGGTCCGAGCGAGGCTGGCCATTTCGCGCCAACGACAGGCACGCCAGTGGCGGCGCCGACTGTGCCGGCAGCATCACCCACGCGTCATGGCAAGCGCGGCCTTGCTGCAGCCGTCGCGCTGGCGGCGTTCGTGATCGCTGGCGCAGCCCTCTATGTCGGATCGGCGTCGCCGCCGGCGCCGCTTCGCATCGACGAAGAGATCGCCAGGCGCAATTCCATTGTCCTGATCCCGTTCCAGGACATCGGCACCCTCCCCGCCCCTGCGAATATCCGGAACGGACTCGTGGATGAGATTGCCGCCCAGCTCTCAGAGCGGCAGAGCACGATGGTCATTCGCTCGGAATCGGCTGCCGGCGCGCGCTACGCGATGAGCGGCCGTATTGCTGCGCGCGACGGCGGCGTCGCGATCGACACGCAGGTCAAGACGATTCCCGAGGGAAACATCGTCTGGTCGGAGCACTTCGAGTATGCCGATGCGAATGATCCGGCGCTGAACGTCGACGTCGCTCTTCGTGCCGTCAGCAGCCTCAGGCTGCGTCAGTCGGAGATGCACAAGGCGAGGGTGAGTCGGCCCGGCTACCAGTTCGACCCTGTGGACCTTGCGCTGTCGGGATGGGAGGACATCGACCGGCGCCAGTCCATGGAAGACGTCAAGCGAGGTCGGGAGCGTTTCGAGGCCGCCTTGCGCGCCGATCCGAATTCCGTGGTCGCACTGACCGGCCTGGGTGCCGCGCTCATGTCCGAGCGCTTTGGCCATTCCGGCGAGGCTCCGCCTGAAGATATTGCCGCTTCGGAACGCGTTGCGGGGCGCGCTCTGGCCATTGCACCGAACAACACGGTCGCGCTCATCAACTGGGCCAATGTGCTGCTGTTTCGCGGCCAGCCGGACGTGGCGCTGCCTGTCTACGAGAAGGCGATGCTGCGCTCGCCCTCCAACCCGAACGCGCGCCTGAGGTATGCGACGGCATTGCAACTCAACGGCCGTGCTGCGGAGATGCAGCCCCACATCGACAGTGCCATGCGGATAGGATACCGGGACTCGCGGATCATGGCCTCGGCCTACTTCGTGGCGTCGAACGCAGCCTTCACGCTCGAAGACGACGAAAAAGCCTACGCGCTGGCACGACGATCCTTGGCGGAAAGGCCGAACTTCGGACTCTCCTATGCCTCGCTGGCGTCGATCGACGCGCTGCACGGCCGCCAGGCGGATGCTGAGAGGAACATGGCGGAGCACCGCAAGCTGATGCCGCACAACACGATCGAGCGGTACGTCACCAACAATCCTGCCGGCGCCGACGCCTACCTGGCCAGCCGCAACAGGTTCGTCGCAGGCCTGCGCGCGGCAGGCCTGCCGGAGCGATAGCGTCGCCTTCACGGAGCTGCGCGAGCGCCGCGTCGTAGCCCATGCCGTCGCGCTCGTCCTTGGCTTCGGCCATGCGGCTGAATCTACCTGGTGTTCGTGGTGGTGGACCTGATCGTCGCCACCGTGCTGCTGGCGCTGGGGATGTCGATGATTGCGCCGACGACGATTTCATTGCCGTTCAAGCTGTTGCTGTTCGTGATGCTGGATGGGTGGACACGGCTGGTGCATGGGTTGGTGTTGTCGTATCGGTGACGGACCGGCCCTAGGCAAGCACCACAGCCGTCGCCTCGACCTCGAACAGCATCCCATCCAGCGCCAGCCGCGGCACCGGCACCAGCGTGCATGCCGGCTTTGGCGCATCGCCCCAGATACGGTCGAGTTCCGCTCCGATCACCTGCAGCCGCTCTTCGCTGTGGTCCACCACCAGCACCAGCAGCCGCGCCACATCCGCTGGCTCGGCTCCGACGGACGCGAGCGCGACGCGCATGTTCGAGAGGGCCTGCCGCACTTGCGTGTCGAAATCGGGTGGCAACTGCCCGTCCCTCGCCTCGCCGCCCTGCCCCGACACGAGCACGAACCGGCGTCCCGGCGGGACGTCCGCGAGGTGCGAGTAACCATTGGGGCCCGGGTCGTAGAGGCCGGACGGATTGACGAGTTGAAAAGAGGTTTTCATGCGTTTTCCATGATGAGTTGAACATGCTGGGCCGAGAGCTGGTCGACCAGGCGATCGACCGCACACTCGGCCTGCACCAGCGACTGTGCCAGCATCTCGCCGCCGAACTCGTCGTATTCGACCGCGAGTTCATGCACCTCCATGATGCCCATGTAGCCGAACACCGAGCGCACGCTGGCCTCCGTGTGGTTGAGATGCGCGATGCGCTCGCCCTTGCCGTAGCCGAAGTCGCCGCGCGAACCCAGCAGCACCAGGCGCTTGCCCGCATCGGCCAGCAGCGGCCAGTACGGCACCTCGCCGCGCGCACGGTCGAAGCCGAAGGTGCGGCCCACGCGCACGATGTTGTCGATGTAGGCCTTGAACTGCGCGGGCACGCCGAAGTTGTACATCGGCAAGCCCACCACGATCAGGTCGGCCGCGATCAATTGGTCGACGAGACGATCGCTCTCGGCCAGCGCCTCGCGCATCCACGGCTCGCGCGCGGCCGGCGGCGTGAAGGCGGCGTGGATCCATGCGCCCGTCACGTGCGAGGGCGGCCGGGCGCCGACGTCGAGGTAGTCGATGCGGTCCTGCGGGCGTGCCGCACGCCAGCGCTCGACGAAGCGCGCCGACAGCCGGCGCGTGTGGGAACCATGGGGGTCGATGCCCGAGCGGCCCGGCCGGGCGCTGGCGTCGATGTGCAGAAGCGTGCTCATGAAGAAGGCTTTCCTTGGAATCGATGGATGAATCTGGCTTGTGTGTCGTACCCTCGGGCGACACCCATGCCTGCATCGAATCTAGAGCTGCTCGCGTTGCGCCGCAAATGACGATTTCTCCCCGATGAATGAGTTCAACTCACCCATCCGGCCGCCTCGCCGGCTACCGCCCCTGTCCGCGCTGCGCGCCTTCGAGGCGGCCGCGGCGCATGCCAGCTTCCAGCGCGCCGCGGCCGAGCTCTCGGTCACGCCCACCGCCATCAGCCACCAGGTGCGCGGCCTCGAAGGCATGCTGGGCCAGCCGCTGTTCCGGCGCCTGACGCGCCAGCTGGCACTGACGCCCGCGGGCCTGCGCCTGTTCCATGCGCTGCGCGAAGGCTTCGACACGCTGGAAGCCGGCGTGCAGGCCTTGCGCGCGCGGGCCGAGGGCGAGACGGTCACGCTCACGGCCAACACCGCCTTCGTCGCCAAGTGGGTGCTGCCGCGCATCGCGGCCTTTCGCAGCGCCTGCCCCGGCATCGAGCTGCGGCTGCATGCGAGCGATACGCTGGTCGACCTGGCACGCGGCGAGGCGGACCTCGCGATCCGCTCCGGCCGGGGCGACTGGCCCGGCCTCGCGACGGCGGAGCTGATGGCCGAACGCTATGCGCCCCTGTGCAGTCCTGCGCTTGGCCTGAAGCGCGCGCGGGACCTGCTGCAGCACCGCCTGATCCATTGCGACTGGCAGCCGAATGCGAGTGCGCCCGCGCAATGGCCGCGCTGGTTCTCGGAAGCAGGCCTGGCCATGCCGAAGCGCCGCTCGCGTGCGGCGGCCACCGGCCTCAGCTTCTCGGACGAGACGCACGCGATGTTCGCCACGCTCGCGGGCCATGGCGTCGCATTGCTGAGCCTCACGCTCGCGGCCGAGGAGCTGCGCAGCGGCGCGCTGGTGCAGCCCTTCGGCCCGGCGCTCGACACCGGCCGCTATTTCCTGGCCACGGCCAGAGGCCGCGAGCGCGAGCCGGGGATACGGGCCGTGTGGGAGTGGATCGCGGCGCAGGCCGGCCAAGCCCGGGCATGAGCCGCACGGCCGCTCCGAAGGCGAATAGCACCGCAGCCGAAGGCGAAGGTACTCCAGTGAGCCGCGCGCGGCGTCAGACCGAGACCAGCGTCTCGAAGCCGCCCCAGAACATGCGCTTGCCGTCGAAGGGCAAGGTCTTGGGGTCCATCATGTCGGCCAGGCGCGGATCGCTCATCACCTTGGCATTGACCTCGTCCCGGTGCGCGCGCGATTCGTACACGATGTACGAGAAGACGACGAGTTCGTCCTCCTTCAGATTCACGGCCTGCGGAAAGGACGTCACCTCGCCGGACTTCACGTCGTCGGCCACGCACTCGCGGTACTCGAGGGCGCCGTGCTCGCGCCAGATCTTGCCCGCCTTGGTGGCCATCTCGCGGTACTGCTCGATGTTGCGCTTGGGGACCGGAAGAACATATCCGTCGATGTAAGCCATGCAGATCTCCTTGGGCTGGTTTGAAGGCAAACGGGAAGGCAGTCAAGACAGCGTAGTGCCTGCCGGCACTATCGCAAGTGCCGGCACAGAAGCCCTGACGGCACCTCGCCCTTCCTCGCCCTTGTGCGACATTCCTCGGAAATGTCCCCGCGGAAGGTGGACAAGCTTGTGGAAAACTCCGGGAGCAACTCCCCGAAGCCTTGTCGCACAAGGCCTGCCGCCGGATTGCCTGTTGAAGAAGCAGTGGGTTACAACCGAATGCAACAGGTACAACGAAGGGTTTAGTTCTCGCGGAGCCAGGCCTCGGCGCAGGCCTCGAACAGGGGGATGCTCTGGTCGACTTCGTCGTGCAGGAAACGGCGCGCACCCTCCCGCGCATGGCCGTCGAGGGCCAGCCAGGCCTCCCAGAGGCGGCTGTCGGCGGGCGGCGGGGTCGCCTCCCAGACGAGGGCGACGATGGGCAACGTCTCCGCCGGCGGCAGGTCGGACCAGATGATTCCGAGCTTCGACAGCAGGCCCGGCTCTTCGCCGAGCTCGATGCCGGTGCGGACGTGGCCGTCCTCTTCGACGATCACCGGACTGAGGCCGCCGGAGAGGATGACGCTCAACAGCTCGGCGGGACCCGCGTGGCGGATCCATTCGTCGGCGCGGCGTGCCAGCTGGGCCCCGAGATCGGCTTTGGTCAGTTGGGCGTGCACGGGGCCGTAGTCGCGCCGCGCCGCTTCGGGCGTTGCGTAGGCTTGGTTCAGCATCGAGCCAGTGTCCCCAAAGCAGGCGCACTGTCTGCCAGCGAAGACCTACGCGGGGGCCCTCCCGAGTCCGACCCGGCCCGGGTTCAGTCCGCGCCGCGCAGCTGGGCGCGCAGCCGCGCGCCGATCTCGGGCCGCTCCAGGAAGGGATCGGCCGGATTGGTGAGGGAGACGATGTTCTCCATGCGGCTCCTCACGTTGCCCAGCGCCTTGGGATGGCTGAACACGTAGAACTGGTTGGCGCTGATCGCTTCGAAGACTTGGTTCGCCACCTCGACGGCCGTGACCTTGCCGCTGCTCACCGCCTTGTTGCTCATGGCCTGGCCGATCAGCTGGCTCCGGGTGGGCTTGTCGGCCGCCAGCGCGCCGGGCCGGTTGCGCTCGCTGTTGGTGATGCCGGTGGGCACGAAGTACGGACACAGCAGGCTCGCGCCGACCTGGTCGGTGATGAGCTTGAGGTCCTGGTAGAGGGTTTCGGTGAGGCTCACGACCGCCGCCTTGGCGGTGTTGTAGATGCCCATGTTGGGCGGGGTGAGCAGGCCCGCCATGCTGGCGGTGTTGACGATGTGGCCGCGCCAGGCCGGGTCCTGGGCGGCCGCTTCGAGCATCATCGGCGTGAACAGGCGCACGCCGTGGATCACGCCCCAGAGGTCGACGCCGAGCACCCATTCCCAGTCGGCGACGGTGTTCTCCCAGACCAGCCCGCCGGCACCCACGCCCGCGTTGTTGAAGACGAAATGCGGCGCGCCGAAGCGCTCCTTCACGTCTTTTGCGAGCTGTTCCATCTGGCCCGCGTCGGCCACGTCGACCTTGCGCGCCAGGACCTGGGCACCGGCCGCCTCCATCTCGGCGCGCGCCTTGTCCAGCGCGTCCTGCTGCACGTCGACCAGCACCAGGTTCATGCCGCGCGCCGCGCCGATGCGCGCGCATTCGAGGCCGAAGCCGGAGGCGGCGCCGGTGAGAACGGCGGTGGTGCCGTGGAAGTCCTGGATCATTGGGGGTCCTTGTTTGCGGAGGAAGAAGACAACCAAAATTCTGGCTGTGCTTGCGCGACTTCTGCGTAACCTCTGCGACTTCTGCGTTCAGTCCCCGCCTTCACGTTCAGGCTTCGACCTTGCGCATGGTGTAGCCAATGCGCGGGAAGTGCACATGCACCGTACCCGCCCGCGGGTCGGTGCGGCGCAGCGTGTAGTGCGTGCGGGTCGCGGCCATCAGTTCGCCTTCGGAGGGCTCGGGGCCGAAGCTCTCGGCAGCGACCGTGACGCGCGTGCCCAGCGGGATGCCGTGCTCGTCCTGGAAGGTGCTGTCGGACAGCAGCGTGTGCGGCGTGTTGGCGGCAGCCACCGCGATGGCCTGGGCGGCGTCGAAGGTCTCCATCGTGCCGTGGCCGATGGCGGCCATGCGGTCCATCCAGTCGGTCACCGCCGGCGTGATCTGCAGGATGCCGGCCATCGAGGGCGTGCGCTTGCGGGTGAACCACAGCGCGTGGTAGCAGGCGAAGTCGGCCACGGTGGGATAGGCGCCGACCAGGTAATCGGTGTCGTCGAGCATGTCGGACATCCGCCGCAGGTAGGACTTGTAGGCCGCCGCGGCATCGCCGGGCCGGTGCCGCACCATGTTGACGCTCATGGCCTTGCGGTCCTCGCCGAAGGCCTTCGCGGCCTCGGGCGGCGCCTTGGCGAAGAGGTCGGCGGTGCCCTTGCCGCTGATGCTGTAGGCCATCGAGGCCCAGAAGAGCGTGGTGTCGCCCCACTGCGCGACGACGCGCTCCAAGCCCTTGCCCGGCTCGGGGTACAGCGAGGGCAGCGGCGCCACGTGCTCCAGCACGTCGCAGATGAGCGAGGTGTCGCAGTAGATGTCGGCGCCGATCTGCAGCACCGGCGTGCGGCGGTAGCCGCCGGTGAGCGCGACCAGGTCGGGCTTGGGCGCGATGTTCGGAATGATCACGGACTTCCAGGCCAGCTTCTTGTAGCCGAGCACGAGGCGCAGCTTCTCGGAGAAGGGCGAGGTGGCGTAGTGGTGGAGGATCAGGTCTGGCATGGTTCTTCTTGCTTCCTTGCGCTCACCGGGGCTGGGCACGCGCGATGATGGAATCGAAATCGGTGCCGGCGCCCAGGGTGCCGAAAGCCTGGCCCCAGTCGCCGCCGAGGCGGGAGGTGCAGAAGGCGCCCGCGACCGCGGGCGGTGCGGTCTGCACCAGCAGCGCGGCCTGCACGGCCAGCGCCACGTCCTGCGCGAGGCGGCGCGCCTCGGCTTCGGTGGCCATGGCCTCGATGCGCGCCGGAAGCGCGTCGGCCAGGCGGTCGAGCGCCACGTCGCTGCCGCGAACCGGCTTCAGTTCCTGCGCCAGCGCGGCGACGGCATCGCCCTTGCGCAGGCCGCGCAGCAGGTCGAGCGCCATGATGTTGCCGGCGCCTTCCCAGATGGAGTTGAGCGGCATCTCGCGGTAGATGCGCGCCATCACGCCCTCGCCGCCCTCCTCGACGTAGCCGTTGCCGCCGAGGCATTCCATCGCCTCCTGGGCGAAGTGGCTGCCGCGCTTGCAGATCCAGAACTTGGCCACCGGCGTGAGCAGGCGCGCCATCAGGCGCTCGTGCGCGTCCTGCGGGCGATCGAAGGCGCGCGCCAGGCGGATCGCCAGCGCGGTGGCCGCTTCGCTTTCGAGCGCGAGGTCGGCCAGCACGTTCTTCATCAGCGGCTGCTCGATGAGCGGCCTGCCGAAGGCCTGCCGCTGGGACGTATGGTTCAACGCGAGGCTGAGCGCCTGGCGCATCAGGCCGCTGGTGCCCAGCGCGCAGTCCAGGCGCGTCATGGTGCCCATCTCGAGGATCTGCGGGATGCCGCGGCCCTCCTCGCCCACCAGCCAGGCGCTGGCACCGTGGAACTCGACCTCGGAGCTGGCGTTGGCCTTGTTGCCCAGCTTGTCCTTCAGGCGCTGGATGCGGATCGCATTGCGGCTGCCATCGTCCAGCACGCGCGGCAGGAAGAAGCAGCTCAGGCCCGCCGGGGCCTGCGCCAGCACCAGGAAGGCATCGCACATCGGAGCCGAGAAGAACCACTTGTGGCCGGTGATCTCGTAGCGCTCGCCCCAGGCGTCGCTGCCGGCGCGCACGGCGCGGGTGGTGTTGGCCCGCACGTCGGAGCCGCCCTGCTTCTCGGTCATGCCCATGCCCATGGTCACACCGGGCTTGTCGCGCCAGGGCTTCAAGGCCGGGTCGTACCAGAGGCTCGCGAGCTTGGGGCCCCAGTCGGCATGGAGGGCCGCGTTGCCGCGCAGGGCGGGCGTGACGGCGTAGCTCATGGAGATGGGGCAGAGGATGGAGGGCTCGAGCTCGGTGAAGAGCATGAAGCCGGCAGCGCGCTGGACGTGGGGCGAAGCCGATTCGCCCGTCCACGGCGTGCCATGCAGGCCCGCCCCTACCGCCGCCTTCATCAACGCGTGGTAGCTCGGATGAAACTCCACCTCGTCGACGCGCCGCCCGAATCGATCGTGCGTGTGCAGCACCGGCGGGTTGGTGTTTGCGAGCCGCGCATGGACCTGCATCTCGGCCGAGCCGAGCACACCGCCCAGATGTTCGAGCGGCGAAAGCTGCAGCTGCGGCGCGTTGAATTTCAGCGCGTCGCGCAACGGCCGGTTGGTGTCGAACAGCTTGTAATCGGCCAGCGGCTCCGGCTGGTTGAAGACCTCGTGCGTCGCGTCCATCACGGCCTCCTTGCGCGCGTGAAGCCTAGATCAGCTTCACCAGTTGCTTGCCGAAATTCTTGCCCTTGAGCAGCCCCAGGAAGGCCTCCGGCGCCGACTCGATGCCCTGCGCGACCGACTCGCGCGGCTTGAGCTTGCCGCTCGCGACCAGCTGGCCCAGCTCGGCCAGTGCCTCGGGCCAGACTTCCATGTGCTCGCTGACGATAAAGCCCTCGAGCTTGATCCGGTTGATGAGGAACAGCGCCGGGTTGGCCAGCGGCAGCGGCTGCCCGTCGTAGCCGGCGATCATGCCGCACAGCGCGATGCGCGCGAAAGCATTGGCGCGCAGCAGCACCGCGTCGAAGATGTAGCCGCCGACGTTCTCGAAATAGCCGTCGATGCCGCCGGGGCAGGCCTCCTTGAGCGCGGCGCTCATGCTCTTGACGTCGGGGTGCTGCCGGTAGTCGATGCAGGCGTCGAAGCCCAGTTCGTCCTTCACGTACTTGCACTTGTCCGCGCCGCCCGCGATGCCGACCACCCGGCAGCCGCGCGCCTTGGCCAGCGCGCCAAAGGCACTGCCGACCGCTCCGGCGGCGGCGGTGACCACGAGCGTCTCGCCGGCCTTCGGGGCGATGATCTTCACCAGCCCGTACCAGGCCGTCACGCCCGGCATGCCGACGGCGCCGAGGTAGTGCGACAGCGGCACATGGGTGGTGTCCACCTTCTTCAGCGCGCCCGGCTGCGAGGCATCGACCACGCTGTATTCCTGCCAGCCGCCGAAGCCGACCACCTTGTCGCCGACGGCGTACTTGGGGTGCCGGCTCTCCACCACCTCGCCGGCGGTGCCGCCCTGCATCACCTGGCCCAAGGGCTGCGGCTGGGCATAGCTCTTGGCGTCGTTCATGCGCCCGCGCATGTACGGGTCCAGGCTCATGTAGTGGTGGCGCACCAGGACCTGGTTCTCCTTCAGCGGCGGCGTTTCCGCACTGACGAGCTTGAAGTTGGAGGCGACGGCTTCGCCCTCGGGGCGGTTGTCGAGCAGTTGCTGGCGATTGGTGGGCATGTTGACTATCTCTTAATCGGTGGACGGCGGACGCATGGCGTTCGCGCTGCCGGGGCCGGTGGGAAGGCGCCGCTTCACGTACTTGAAGGTGCCGGTGGCATGGGCGCAGACGCGCGCCTGTTCATCGTAGATCGTGGCTTCGGTGAAGGCCAGCGTGGCGGTGCGGTGCACCAGCCGGCCGCGTGCATGCAGGGGGCCGACCGAGGGCCGCATGAAGGTGGTCTTCATCTCGATGGTGACGGCGCCGAGCTCCGGCGTCTGGCTGCGCGCGGCAGCGGCCATGGCGATGTCCAGCAGGGTCATGCAGGCGCCGCCGTGGGTCACGTCGAAGGTGTTGAGATGCTCGGGCCTTGCCGTGTAGCGGATCTCTGATTCGCCGCCCTCGAACTTCGTCAGCTCGAAGCCCAGGTGGCGCGCGAACGGAATCTGGCTCGCGTAGGAGCGGATGTTGATGTCGTCGGACCCGAAGGCCATCTCAGGCCCCGAGCACCACGCTCACGCCGCCGTCCACGGCCAGCCACTGGCCGGTGATGTGCTTGCCGGCATCGCTCGCGTACAGCAGGGTGATGCCCTTGAGGTCTTCCTCGTCGCCCAGCCGGCCCAGCGGGGCATGCGAGGCCATCTTCTCCTCGCCCATGGACTTGATCAGGCCGGCCGCCATCTTGGTCATGAAGAAGCCCGGGCAGATCGCATTGACGTTGATGTTGTAGCGGCCCCATTCGGCCGCCAGCGTGTGCGTGAAGCCGATCACCGCGCTCTTGGAGGTGTTGTAGGCGAGGGTCTGCATCTCGGGCGGGTTGCCGTTCAGGCCCGCGATGGAGGCGATGTTGATGATGCGCCCGCTCTTCTTCGGGATCATGTAGCCGCGCGCGATCTGCTGCGCGAGGATGAAGTAGCCGCGGACGTTGAGATTCATCACCTTGTCCCAGGCCTCCACGGGGTGGTCCTCGGCCGGCGCGCCCCAGCTGGCGCCCGCGTTGTTGACCAGGATGTCGACCGCGCCCATGCGCTCCAGGGTCTCGTCGGCGAGGCGCCGCGTGTCTTCTTCCTTCGAGCAGTCGGCGGCGATCCAGCGGGCGTCGATGCCGGCCGCCTGCAGCTCGGCCGCGGCCTGCTCCAGGTCCTCGGCCTTGCGCGAGCTCAGCATGACCTTTGCGCCGGCCTCGCCCAGCGCATGGGCCATCTGCAGGCCCAGGCCGCGCGAGCCGCCGGTGACCAGGGCGGTCTTGCCGCTCAGGTCGAACAGTTTCTGGATGCTTCGTGCGCTCATGGTCTTGTCTCCGGGTTCAGGGGGTTCGCAATCGCGAGGTGCTCGCTCATGGCTTGAGCCTCGATCGAACGTAGATGAGCACCACGCCGGCCGCGGCCAGCAGCACGCCGGGCGTGGCCATCGACCAGCCCAGCGCCTCGTTGGTGCGGCCGGTCGCGATGCCGAGGATCAGCAGGAACAGGCCGCCGTAGATCAGGATCCAGATCCATTTCTCGAGCCGGGCATGGGGCTTGGGAGGGGTGGTGGTCATCAGAAGGCTTCTTCGGGAAGGGTTGCGCAGGTCGGGTCGCGGCGCTCCACCACCTGGAGCCAGGCGCCGATCTTGGGCAACTCGTAGTGAAAGAAATAGTCGGTCGCGCCCACGCGCCCGGCCGTGGCCGGCAGGGCCCTGGAGGCATCGCCGCCCAAGGCATGCTCGGCGACGTCGAGCCAGATCCAGGCCAGCACCGTGTGACCGAAGGCCTGCATGTAGGGCACGGCATTGGCCAGCGCTTCCTGCGGGTTGCCGGTGGCCCAGGCCGCGCGGGTGGCGCTGCCGATGTGCTGCAGGGCCTCGGCCAGCGCCTTGGCATGCGCGGCCAGCGCAGGCACGCGCGCGGCGCGGCCGATGGTGTCGGTGATGCGCGCGGCCAGCAGCTGCAGGCCGCGGCCGTCTTCCATCAGCACCTTGCGGCCCAGCAGGTCGGCGGCCTGGATGCCGTGGGTGCCCTCGTGGATCATGTTCAGGCGGTTGTCGCGCCAGTACTGCTCCACCGGGAAGTCGCGCGTGTAGCCGTAGCCGCCATGCACCTGGATCGCGAGCGAGTTGGCCTCCAGGCACCACTCGCTGGGCCAGCTCTTGGCGATGGGCGTCAGCACCTCGAGCAGGAGGCGCGCGTCGTCGGCGGCCTGGGCGTCGCCGGTCTTCTGCTCGTCGACCAGGCGGGCGCAATAGAGCTCCAGGGCCAGCGCGCCTTCGCAATAGGACTTCTGCGCCAGCAGCATGCGGCGCACGTCGGCGTGCTCGATGATGCGCACCTGCGGCTTGGCGGCGTCCTTGCCGGCCGGGCCCGCGGGGCGCCCCTGTGGGCGGTTCTTCGCATAGTCCAGCGACGCGTGGTAGCCGGCCATGCCCAGCATGGTGGCCGCGGTGCCCACACCGATGCGGGCCTCGTTCATCATGTGGAACATGCAATGCAGGCCCTTGCCGGGCTGGCCCACCAGGTAACCCACCGCGCCGGGCTTGCCGTTGACCGGGAACTTGCCTTCGCCGAAGTTGAGCAGCGTGTTGGTAGTGCCGCGCCAGCCGAGCTTGTGGTTGAGGCCGGCCAGGGCCACATCGTTGCGCTCACCGGTGAGTTGCCCATCCGTGTCGACCATCTTCTTCGGCACGATGAACAGCGAGATGCCGCGCGTGCCCGGCACCAGCTTGCCGTTCTCGTCGGGGATCTTGGCCAGCACGATATGAACGATGTTCTCGGTCAGCTCATGGTCGCCGGCCGAGATCCACATCTTGTTGCCCGTGAGCCGGTAGCGTGGCCCCAGCGGATCGTCCTGGAAGTCCGGGCCATCCGGCACGGCGCGGGTCGCCACATCGCTGAGGCTGGAGCCCGCCTGCGGCTCCGACAGGCACATGGTGCCCGCCCATCGCCCCGAAAACTCGTTCTTCGCGAACACCGCCTGCTGCATCGGCGTGCCGTGCACCATCAGCAGATTGGCGTTGCCGCTGGTCAGCATGTTGGCGCCGATGCTGACCGAGGCCATGGCGAAGAAGCTGTTGGCCGCTGCCTGCAGGGTGTAGGGCAGCTGCATGCCGCCGATCTCGTAGTCCTGCGCGGCGCTCAGCATGCCCGATTCGACGAAGGCCTTGTGCGCATCGTGCGTGGCCTGCGGCAGGATCACCTTCTCGCCGTCGAAGTGCGGCTCCTGGGTGTCGACGGTGCGGTTGTGCGGCGCGTACTTCTCGCGCGCGATGCGTTCGCAGGTGTCGAGCACCGCATCGAAGGTCTCGCGCGAATGATCGGCAAAGCGCTCCCGCTCGTTGAGGGACTCGGCGTGGAGCCAGTCGTAGAGCAGGAAGTCGAGCGTTGGACGAAGGCTCATGGCTCAGAGAACTTCGAACACCCCTGCCGCACCCATGCCGCCGCCGATGCACATCGTCACCACGACCTTCTTGGCACCGCGGCGCTTGCCCTCGATCAGCGCATGCCCGGTCAGCCGCTGGCCGCTCACGCCGTAGGGATGGCCCACCGCGATGGCGCCGCCGTTCACGTTCAGGCGGTCGCCGGGGATGCCCAGCTTGTCGCGGCAGTAGATCACCTGCACGGCGAAGGCCTCGTTGAGCTCCCACAGGTCGATGTCCTCGATCTTCAGGCCCAGGCGCTTGAGCACCTTGGGGATCGCGAACACGGGGCCGATGCCCATCTCGTCGGGCTCGCAGCCCGCCACCGCGAAGCCGAGGAAGCGGCCCAGGGGCTTCAGGCCCTTCTTCTCGGCGTACTTCTCCTCCATCACCACGCAGGCGCCGCCGCCGTCGGAGAACTGGCTGGCATTGCCGGCCGAGATCAGCCCGCCGGGAAGGGCCGGGCGAATGCCGGCGATGCCTTCCTTGGTGGTGCCGGCGCGGATGCCCTCGTCGTTCTCGACCGTGACCTCCTTGGTGCGCAGGCCCAGCACCGGGTCGGCCACACCGGCCAGCACGGTGATCGGGGCGATCTCGTCCTTGAACAGGCCCTTCTCGAGCGCGGCCGCGGCCCTCTGCTGGCTGGCAGCGCCGTACTCGTCCATGGCGTCGCGGCCGATGTCGTAGCGCTTGGCCACCTGCTCGGCCGTCTGCAGCATGTTCCAGTAGATCTCGGGCTTGTGCTTGACCAGCCAGGGGTCGGCCAGCATGTGCTTGTTCATCTCGTTCTGCACGCAGGAGATGCTCTCCACGCCGCCGGCCACGTAGACCTCGCCCTCGCCCGCCACGATGCGCTGCGCGGCGGTTGCGATGGTCTGCAGGCCCGAGGAGCAGAAGCGGTTGATGGTCATGCCCGAGGTGGTGATGGGCAGGCCGGCGCGCAGCGCGATCTGGCGCGCGATGTTGGCGCCGGTGGCGCCTTCGGGGTTGGCGCAGCCCATGATGACGTCGTCGACCTCGGCGGCGTCGACGCCGGCGCGCGCCACCGCGTGCTGCACGGCATGGCCGCCCAGGGTGGCGCCGTGCGTCATGTTGAAGGCGCCCTTCCAGCTCTTGGCGAGCGGCGTGCGGGCGGTGGAGACGATGACGGCGCGGGTCATGGTGAGGTCCTTTGCAAGAAATGAGAGGGAAAGAGGCTTACTGGGGCTGCGCCGTGTTGCGCAGCAGATGGTGATAGAAGCGGATCATCTCGACGTAGTTGGCGATCGAGATGCGCTCGTTGGTGCCGTGGAAGCGCGACAGGTCCTCGGGACGGGCGCGTACCGGCGAGAAGCGGTAGATGCTGTCCGCCACGTTGACGAAATACTTGGAATCGGACCCGGCGATGTACAGGCCCGGTACGACGATCACGTCCGGAAAGGTCTGCCGCACCGCCACCTGCAGTGCGCGGTAGCTGGCGGTGCCGGTGGACGTGACCGGCGTCGGCTCCGCGTTGCCCGGATAGGGCTTGATGACGATCGCATCGTCGGCAATGGTCTTGCGGATATGCGCCTCCACCGAGGCCAGCGTGTCGCCCGGCAGGATGCGGAAGTTGACGGCGGCCTCGGCGCGCCCCGGCAGCACGTTGTCCTTGTTGCCCGCGCGCACGATGGTCAGCGCAGTCGTCGTGCGCAAGATGGCGTTGGTGCTCGCGCCCTGCTCCAGCTGGCGCTGCACCAGTGGCCCGAAGAGCCAGAGGTTCGAGAGCAGCACGCGGTTGAGGCCATTCACCTCCGGCGCGATCGTCGCGAACATGTCCGCGGCCACGCCCGTGATGGACGCGGGCATCGGGTTCGCCTCGAGCCGCGCGAGCGCCGCGCTCAGGGTGCCGATGGCCGTCTTGTTCGGTGGCATCGAGGAATGGCCGGGCGCCTGGTCCAGCGAAAGGAAGAAGGTGCCGTAGCCCTTCTCCGCCATGCCGATCAAAGCGGCCGGCTTGTCCAGCCCGGGAAGCATGCCATCGGTGATGACAAGGCCTTCGTCGAGGACCCATTCGAGCCGCACGCCGCGCGATTTCAGCAACTCGGCGATCGGCTTGGCGCCGCGCAGGCCGCCGAGCTCCTCGTCGTCGCCTGAAACGAGGTAGATCGTCTGCCGCGGCTGGAAGCCCTGGGCCAGCAGCATCTCGATGGCCTCCATCTGGGCCAGCAAATTGCCCTTGTTGTCCCAGGTGCCACGGCCCCACACGAAGCCGTCCTTGATCTGGCCGCTGAAGGGATCGGCCGCCCAAGCCTTCTCGGTGCCCGGCGCGATGGGCACCACGTCCTGGTGCGCCATCAGCGCGATGGGCTTGGCCGAGGGATCGCTGCCGGTCCAGGTGTAGAGCAGCGCGTTGTCGCCGACCACCTCTTTCTTGAGCGTGGCATGCAGCTTGGGAAACTGCTGCGCCAGGTAGGCGTGGAGCTTCTTGAACGCCTCGCCGTCGGACTGCAGCCCTTCCATGCCCGAGACGGTGCGGATCGGGATTGCGCCCGCCAGCCGGTCGGCCGCCGCCTTCTCGTCGACCTCCACCTGCTGCACCGGCGGCACCTGCAACTGCAGCGAGGCCCGGCGCCAGGTATTGCCCGCGATCACCACCGCCAGCACGACCACGGCCAGCAGCAGCGTCCACAACACCCGTTTGACCATGGCCTGCCCTCGCCCTCGCTCGCGTCAGCTGAACTGCTTGCCTTCGGCGACCAGCTTCCGGAGCAGCGGCGCGGGCTGCCAGAAGCTCGCGTCGTCGCGCGGATTCCTGGCGAAGCGCTTCATGGCCTCGGCCACGTTGTACAGGCCCACCTGGTTGGCGTAGTGCATCGGGCCGCCGCGCCAGATCGGGAAGCCGTAGCCGGTGAGGTACACCATGTCGATGTCGCCGGACTTGGAGGCGATGCCATCCTCGAGGATGTGCGCACCCTCGTTGACCAGCGCATACACCAGCCGCTGCACGATTTCCTCGTCGGAGATCTTGCGCGGGGTGATGCCCAGCTCCTTGCGGTGCTCCTCGATCATCTTGTTGACCAGCTCCGACGGGATCGCATCGCGCTTGCCCGCCTGGTAGTCGTACCACCCTGCCCCGGTCTTCTGGCCGTAGCGGCCGAGCTCGCAGAGCTTGTCGGCCGTGCGGCTGTACTTCATGTCGGGATACTCGACCGCGCGGCGCTTGCGGATGGCCCAGCCGATGTCGTTGCCCGCCAGGTCGCCCATGCGGAACGGGCCCATGGCAAAGCCGAACTTCTCGACGGCCTTGTCCACCTGCTGCGGCGTGGCGCCTTCGTCGAGCAGGAAGCCGGCCTGGCGCGAGTACTGCTCGATCATGCGGTTGCCGATGAAGCCGTCGCACACGCCCGAGACCACGGCGGTCTTCTTGATCTTCTTGGCGACGGCCATGACAGTGGCCAGCACGTCCTTGGCGGTCTCCTTGCCGCGCACCACCTCCAGCAGCTTCATCACGTTGGCCGGGCTGAAGAAGTGCATGCCGACCACGTCCTGCGGGCGCTTGGTGAAGGCGGCGATCTTGTCGACGTCGAGCGTGGAGGTGTTCGAAGCCAGGATGGCGCCGGGCTTGGCCACCCGGTCCAGCTCGTTGAACACCTTCTCCTTGACGCCCAGTTCCTCGAACACGGCCTCGATGATGAGGTCGGCGTCCTTCAGGTCGTCGTAGGCCAGCGTGGTGGACAGGAGCGCCATGCGCTGGTCGTACTTGTCGGCCTTGAGCTTGCCCTTCTTGACCTGGGCCTCGTAGTTCTTGCGGATGGTGGCGATGCCGCGGTCCAGCGCCTCCTGCTTCATCTCGAGGATCTTGACGGGGATGCCGGCGTTCAGGAAGTTCATCGTGATGCCGCCGCCCATGGTGCCGGCGCCGATCACGCCCACCGACTTGATGGTGCGCTGGGGCGTGTCTTCCGGCACGTCGGGAATGCGCGAAGCCGCGCGCTCGGCCATGAACAGATGGCGCAGCGCCAGCGATTCGGGGGTGAACATCAGCGCGGTGAAGAGGCGGCGCTCCTCGGCCATGCCGTCGTCGAACTTCATCTGCGTGGCGGCCTGCACCGCGTCGACGCACTTGAGCGGCGCCGGGTAGTTCTTCGACATGCCGCCGACCATGTTGCGCGCGAACTGGAAGTAGGCGTCGCCCTGCGGATGCTTGCACGGCAGGTTGCGCACCAGCGGCAGCTCGCCGTCCTTGGCGGCCACCGACTTGGCGAACTCGACCGCCTCCTCGAACAGCGACTCGGGCGAGGCGGCCAGCTTGTCGAAGAGCTTCTGGCCGGGCAGCGAGGCGAGCAGCTCGCTCTTGACGGGCTCGCCGCTCACGATCATGTTGAGCGCGGTTTCCACGCCCAGCACGCGCGGCAGGCGCTGCGTGCCGCCGGCGCCGGGCAGGAGGCCCAGCTTGACTTCGGGCAGCGCGACGCTGGTGCCGGGCGCGGCCACGCGGTAGTGGCAGCCCAGGGCCAGTTCGAGGCCGCCGCCCATGCACACCGAATGGATGGCTGCGACGATGGGCTTGGTCGATGCCTCGAGGGCGAGGATCACGCTCAGGAGATTGGGGTCTTGCAGCGCCTTGGGCGTGCCGAACTCCTTGATGTCGGCGCCGCCGGAGAAGGCCTTGCCGGCGCCGGTGATCACGATCGCCTTGACGGCCGCGTCCTCCAGGGCCTTGGAGAGGCCGTCGGTGATGCCGGTGCGCGTCGAGAAACCGAGGCCATTGACCGGGGGGTTCGCCAGGGTGATCACGGCGACATCGCCGAGCACTTTGTATTCAGCCGTCATGCTGCGTTCCTTTGGGATGGGAGAGGATCGAAAAAACCGGTTGGAGGGGATGCAGCATGCACCTAGCGACGCTGCACCGCATCTAAAAAGCACGGACGTTCTTTTTTTCGGAAATTCTAGGCGTTTCCTGGAGGCCGGCAACGGCCCCCAGTCGCTGGCGAGACAAAGTCCCGCCGAAAGCTCAGACCTCGAGCCACTCCTTGCGCGTCGCGGCATCGGCGCGCAGGCTGTTCGGCGTGCCGTCGAAGACGATGCTGCCGTGGCCCATGACGAGCGCGCGGTCGGAGATCGCCATCGCGATGGTCAGCTTCTGCTCGATCAGCAGCACCGAGATGCCCTTGTCCTTGAGCGTGCGCAGGTACTGCCCCACCAGTTCGACGATCTTGGGCGCCAGGCCTTCGGTGGGCTCGTCGATGATGATCAGGTCGGGGTCGCCCATCAGGGTGCGGCACAGGGTCAGCATCTGCTGCTCGCCGCCCGAGAGCACGCCGGCTTCGGTGTGCTGGCGCTCCTTGAGGCGCGGGAACATGCCATACATGTCGTCGAAGGACCAGCGGCTGCCCTTGCCGCTGCCCTTCTGCCCGAGCAGCAGGTTCTGGTGCACGGTGAGCTTGGGAAAGATGTCGCGGTTCTCCGGCACGTAGCCGATGCCCATGTGCGCGATCTCGTACGCCTTGCTGCGCAGGATGTCCTGGCCCTTCCAGTGCAGGCCGCCTTCGGCATGCACCAGGCCCATGATGGCCTTGGCGGTGGTCGAGCGCCCCGAGCCGTTGCGGCCCAGCAGGGCCACGATCTCGCCGGGATTGACCGCGAAGGAAACGCCATGCAGCACATGGCTCTTGCCGTAGTAGGCGTGGATGTCTTCGAGCTTGAGCATGTTCAGTGGCCTCCTGCCTGGGCGTCTGCCACCGACGAGCCGAGATAGGCCTCCTGCACGCGCGCGTTGGCGCGCACCGCCGCCGGCTTGTCGAAGGCGATCACCTCGCCGTACACCACCACCGCGATCTTGTCGGCCAGGCCGAAGACCACGCCCATGTCGTGCTCCACGGTGAGCAGGGTCTTGCCGACCGTCACCTGCTTGATCAGCGCGATGAAGTGCGCCGTTTCGGTCTTGCTCATGCCGGCGGTGGGCTCGTCCAGCAGGATCACGCTGGCGCCGCCGGCGATGGTGACGCCGATTTCCAGCGCCCGCTGCTCGGCGTAGGTGAGGTTCACCGCCAGCACGTCGCGCTTTTTTTCCAGGTGGACCTGCCGCAGCAGTTCCTCGGTACGCTCGTTGGCGTCGTCCAGGTTCGAGAGAAAGCGCAGGAAGCTGTAGCGGTAGCCCAGGCTCCACAGCACGCCGCAGCGCAGGTTCTCGAAGACGCTCAGCTTGGGGAAGATGTTGGTGATCTGGAAGCTGCGCGACAGGCCCAGGCGGTTGATCTCGTAGGGCCGGCGGCCGTCGATGCGCTGGCCGTGCAGCAGCACCTCGCCGCTGGTGGGCTCGAGGCGGCCGCTGATGAGGTTGAAGAGCGTGGACTTGCCGGCGCCGTTGGGCCCGATGATGGCGATGCGCTCGCCGGCTTCGACCGCCAGGTCCACGCCGCGGATGATCTCGGTCTTGCCGAAGTTCTTGCGCAGAGCCTTCAGTTCCAGTGCATGAGTCATAGGGCCCCCACGCTCGGCACTGACGTGTCCTCGCTGCCCCC
Organism: Variovorax sp. Soil_C_12; assembly: GCF_057657375.1. Taxonomy (NCBI): domain Bacteria; kingdom Pseudomonadati; phylum Pseudomonadota; class Betaproteobacteria; order Burkholderiales; family Comamonadaceae; genus Variovorax; species Variovorax sp. Soil_C_12. Next base: position 156,888 of record NZ_JBDGIO010000005.1, read on the forward strand.
CAAGGGGGCGCGACCTTGCTTGAAGCGGTTCTTCGCTGCGGTCATGCGGTCTCCCTGCGCTTGATTTCCGCTTCGATCTCCTCCTGCGCGTGCCCCCAGGCTTTCGCGAAGCGACGGCGCGCCCATTCCACCAGCGCCACGCCCACCACCAACAGGATGCCGGCACCGGCCCAGCTGGCCACGCTCGACGTGTCGAGCTCGACGCCCATGAAGTTGAGCTTGGGCCCGATCGCCGCGTTGAGCTGGATGTGATAGATCATCTCGACCAGCGCCGCTGCGCCAACCACCATCACGGCGCCGGTGATGATGAGGAGGCCGTACAGGCTCCACAGCGGCTTGAACTTGCCGAACTTGGCCACCCGCAGGTTCATCATGACGAGGCTCGCGATGCCGCCCGGGGCAAACATCACCATGAACAGGAACACCAGGCCCAGGTACAGCAGCCAGGCCTTGGTCAGCTCCGACAGCAGCACCGAGGCCAGCACCAGCAGCACGGCGCCAATGATCGGCCCGAAGAAGAAGGTCGCGCCGCCGAGGAAGGTGAACAGCAGGTAGCCGCCCGAGCGGACCGTGCTCAGGCTGTCCGACGCATTGACGATCTCGAAGTTGATGGAAGCCAGCGCGCCACCGATGCCGGCGAAGAAGCCGGCAATGATGAAGGCCATGTAGCGCACCCATTGCGTGTCGTAGCCGATGAACTCCACGCGCTCGGGGTTGTCGCGCACCGCGTTGAGCATGCGGCCGAGCGGCGTGCCGGTGAAGGCGAACATCAGCGCGGTGGAGACGAAGCAGTACGCCGCGATGAGGTAGTACACCTGGATCTGGGGCCCAAAGGTCAAGCCCAGGAAAGGCGTGCCGTACACACGGTTGGTGGTAACGCCGCCCTCCCCGCCGAAGAAGCCCGGGAACATCAGGGACATCGCCGCGACCAGCTCGCCGATGCCCAGGGTGATCATCGCGAAGGTGGTGCCCGACTTCTTGGTGGTCACGTAGCCCAACAGGATTGCGAAGCCTGCGCCCGCGAGGCCGCCCACCAGCGGGATCGTCACCAGCGGCAGCGGCACCGCGCCCTTGGTGGCGAGGTTCATCGCATGCACCGCGATGAAAGCCCCCATGCCCGTGTACACCGCATGGCCGAAGCTCAGCATGCCGCCCTGCCCGAGCAGGATGTTGTAGCTCAGGCAGATGATGATGAGGTAGCCGATCTGGGACAGCATGGTCAGGGCCAGGCTGCTGCGGAAGATCAGCGGCGCGACGATCAGGCTCACGGCGAAGAGGGTCCAGATCAGCACGCGCCCGATGTTCCAGGGCTTGAAGCGGTAGTACGCAACCCGTTGGCTTGCGCGCGCCGTTCCGGCCGCGCCGGTGCCGCGCCCCGCGGGGCCGCCCACCGGCTCGAAGCCGTCGTGCGCCACGTTCTTTGTCATGTCATCCCTCCCGCTTGCCGAGCAGGCCCTTGGGCCGGAAGATCAGGATCAGCACCAGCAGCAGGTACGGCAGGATCGGGGCGATCTGCGCCACGGTGAGCTGGAGCAGGTCGTAGCCCGGGGTGCTGGCCGTCACCGCGACGCCCAGTGCCTTCAGCCCGGAGGCGAGCGATTCGTCGATGGCCACGGCGAAGGTCTGCAGCACGCCGATCAGCAGGGATGCCAGGAAGGCCCCCGCCAGCGAGCCCATGCCGCCGACCACCACCACCACGAACACGATCGACCCGACCGCGCCCGCCATGGCGGGCTCGGTCACGTAGGTGTTGCCGCCGATCACGCCGGCCAGGGCAGCCAGCGCCGCGCCGCCGCCGAACACCAGCATGAACACGCGCGGCACGTTGTGGCCCAGCGCCTCCACCGTTTCGGGGTGGGTCAGCGCGGCCTGGATCACCAGGCCGATGCGCGTGCGGGTCAGCAGCAGCCAGACCGACACCAGCATCAGCAGCGCGAGCAGCATGATGAAGGAGCGCGACTTCGGGAACTGCGTTCCGAACAGCGTGAAGAGCGGCCCCTGCAGCTGCGGCGGCAGGCCGTAGGGCACGGTGGCGCGGCCCCACACCAGTTGCACCAGTTCCAGGATCAGGTAGGACAGCCCGAAGGTCACGAGCAGCTCGGGCACGTGGCCGAACTTGTGAACGCGCCGCAGGCTGTAGCGCTCGAAGAGCGCGCCCAGCGCGCCGACCAGCAGGGGCGCCACGACCAGCGCGGGCCAGAAGCCCAGCACGCCGGAGATCGTGTAGGCGAAGTAGGCACCCAGCATGTAGAAGCTGGTGTGCGCGAAGTTGAGCACGCCCATCATGCTGAAGATCAGCGTGAGGCCCGAGCTCAGCATGAACAGCAGCAGCCCGTAGCTGAGGCCGTTCAGGAGGGAGATGGCAAAGAATTCCACGAGTTCGTCGTCGTCGTTGCAGCCGCGATGGCCAGGGCCTAAAAAAAGCGCCGGGGAGCGACTTGCATCACCCGCCGGCGTTTTGCTGGTGGAGCCTGGCTCAGGGCGCCGGACGCTTCATCTCGCACGACGTGGGCGTGCTGGCGATGTAGGGCTCGAGGTACTTCACGGGCGCGAAGGTGTAGCCCGTGTTCTCCACGTTGTACTTGTACTTTGCATCGACCTTCTGCCACTTGGAGATCCAGAGACCCTGCTGCAGCTGGTGGTCGGTCTTGCGCATCTCGGTTTCGCCGTTGAAGCCCTTGAACTTCAGCCCCTCCACGGCCGCGGCGACCTTCATGGGGTCGGTGGACTTGGCCTTGGCCATGGCGTCGCCCAGCATGACGATCGCGTTGTAGATCGAGAAGGTGTAGAAGTCGTCGCCGAACTTGGTCTTGAACTCGTTCATCAGCGTGCCGAGCTCGCCGGTGTAGTTCGAGTGGTTGTAGGCGATCTGGTAGACCTCGAGGTCGCCGCCCGACGCAAGCGCCGTGGGGGTGCCGGACACGCCCGCGTAGTAGGCGTAGATCGGGATCTTCAGGCCGGAGTCGTTCAGCGCCTTGATCAGGAGCGTCATGTCCTGGCCCCAGTTGCCGGTGACGATGGTGTCGGCGCCCGACTGCTTGATCTTGGCCACGTAGGGCGCGAAGTCCTTGACCTGGCCCAGCGGATGCAGGTCGTCGCCCACGATCTTGGCGTCGGGCCGGTTGCGCGCCAGGCCTTCCTTGAAGTACTTGGAGACCTGCTGGCCGTGCGAGTAGTTCTGGTTGATGAGGTAGATTTTCGAGATCTTGGGCTGGTCCTTCATGAAGGAGGTCAGCGCCGCCATCTTCATGGACGTGTCGGCGTCGAGTCGGAAATGCGAGTAGCTGCACTTCTCGTTGGTGAGCACCGGGTCGACCGCGGCGTAGTTCAGGTAGATGATTTCCTTGCCGGGGTTGCGCTCGTTGTGCTTGGCCACGGCGTCGGCCAGCGGCACCGCCACGTTCGAGCCGTTGCCCTGCGTGACATAGCGGAAGCCCTGGTCGCTGGCCGCCTTCAGCAGGTTGAGCGCCTCCTGCGGGGAACTCTTGCTGTCCATGCCGACGACCTCGAACTTGACGCCGGCCGCATTCTTGGCGCCGCTGAGCTTTTCGGTGACGAGCTGCCAGCTCTTGAGCTGGTTCTGGCCGACGTTGGCGAAGGGGCCCGAGAGCCCCTCGATCATCGCGATCTTCACGGTCTCGCCCTTCTGGGCCAGAGCGCCGGTGGCGATGGCGGCGAGAATGGCCGCGCTTGCAAGTCTCAGTGCGAATTTCATTGCTGTCTCCTGGTCATGCTGCAATGCGAGATGAGGTTACTGGTCTTTGCACCCCCGCCCGTCAGGGAATGCCCGTAAGAAGCCCGCCGCGGGGGCGCTTTCTATCACCCAGGCGACAGGCCGCACCGCGAAGGTGCTACCGGCCGGTAGGATGGCCGGGCATCAGCACTCCGGCAGCTTGTAGTCGCGCAGCTGCTCGCGCAGCCGGGTCTTGAGGATCTTGCCGGTTGCGCCCAGCGGGATCGCCTCGACGAAGACCACGTCGTCGGGCACCTGCCACTTGGCCACCGTCTTGCCGCCGTAGAAGGCCAGCAGCTCCTCGCGCGTGAGCTCGGCGCCGGGCTTCTTCACCACGACCACGATCGGCCGCTCGTCCCACTTGGGGTGTGCCACGCCGATGCAGGCCGCCATCGCGACCGCCGGGTGCGCCACCGCGATGTTCTCGATGTCGATGGAGCTGATCCATTCGCCGCCGGACTTGATCACGTCCTTGCTGCGGTCGGTGATCTGCAGGAAGCCGTCGGGGTCGATGGTGGCGACGTCGCCGGTGGGGAACCACCCGCGCCCGCGCGCATCGGGCACCAGCGGATCGCCGCCCTCCCCCTTGAAGTACTCCTTGACCACCCAGGGGCCCTTGACCAGCAAGTCGCCGGAGGTCTTGCCGTCCCAGGGCAGCTCCTTGCCGTCGCCGTCGACGATCTTCATGTCGACGCCGTAGATGGCGCGGCCCTGCTTCATGCGGATGGCCGTCTGCTGCTCCTGCGGCTGCGAGAGGTGCTTGTTCTTCAGGGTGCAGAGCGTGCCCAGCGGCGACATCTCGGTCATGCCCCAGGCATGCAGGACCTCCACGCCGTACTGCTGCTGGAAGGCGTTGATCATGGCCGGCGGGCAGGCCGAGCCGCCGATCACGGTGCGCTTCAGGGTGGAGAAGCGCAGGTCCTGCGATTGCATGTGGCCCAGCATCATCTGCCAGACGGTGGGCACGCCGGCGGCGAAGGTGACGCGCTCGCTCTCGATCAGCTCGTAGACCGACTTGCCGTCCAGCGCCGGGCCGGGGAACACCAGCTTGGCGCCGGTCAGCGCGGCCGAGTAGGGAATGCCCCAGGCGTTGACGTGGAACATCGGCACCACGGGCAACACCGAGTCGCGCGCCGACACGTTCATCACGTCCGGCAGCGCGGCGGCATAGGCATGCAGCAGGGTCGAGCGGTGGCTGTAGAGCGCGGCCTTGGGGTTGCCGGTGGTGCCGCTGGTGTAGCACATGCTCGAGGCCGAGTTCTCGTCGAAGCTGGGCCAGTCGTACCGGTCGGACAGGGGGCTCATCCAGGCCTCGTAGCTCACCAGGTTGGGGATGCCGCTGTCGGCGGGCAGCTTGTCGGCGTCGCACAGCGCAATCCACTTCTTGACGGTGCTGCACTTGGCGTGCACGGCCTGCACCAGCGGCAGGAAGGTGAGGTCGAAGCACAGGATCTGGTCTTCGGCGTGGTTCGCGATCCAGGCGATCTGCTCGGGGTGCAGGCGCGGGTTGATGGTGTGCAGCACGCGGCCGCTGCCGCTGACGCCGTAGTACAGCTCCAGGTGGCGGTAGCCGTTCCAGGCCAGAGTCGCCACCCGGTCGCTGAAGATCAGCTGCTCCTGGTCCAGCGCGTTGGCGACCTGGCGCGCACGGGATGCGATCTGGCGCCAGCTGCTGCGGTGGATGTCGCCTTCGACCCGCCGCGAGACGATTTCCCCGTCGCCGTTGTGGCGTTCGACGAACTCGATCAGCGACGAGATCAGCAATGGTTGGTCCTGCATCAAACCCAGCATCGGAAGGCTCCTTCAAACAACAGATCTTGAAAACTCCGGGGCCGCGGCGGCGGCCCCTTCGGCACTTGAGATTCACGCAATCTTCGTGGCATCCCACAAGGACAGAAACCCGCAGAGCATGGCCCTGGCCTGTCGCGTCGGCGTCCCCACACCGGGTTAGTCGCAATTCCCGCATCGGCCCCGGGCGCCCATACTGCTGCGCCCCCGGACCGCCGGAATTCTAGGAATCGCCCCCTCCTTTCCCGTTATCGCAAGCGCGCCAAAACAGTGACTTCAGGAGCCTCCATGCCGCAGCCGCCCCGCCGGGCCGGCTGCCCGCAGCAACCCCCATCACGCACCAGTTCCGCCGCCTGGCTGGAAGGTGTCCTCACGATGTTCGAGGCTGAGGGCTTGAATGCGCCGGCGCTGCTGCGCGACGCCGGCTTCGACCGCGAATCGCTGCACCGGGAGGACGCGCGCTTCGCAGTCGACCAGGTCACGACGCTGTGGCAGCTCGCCGTGGCGCGGGTGGGCAAGCCCACGCTGGGCCTGAGCCGCGGGCTGGCCGCGACCTGCAGCCGGCTGGGCACCGTGGGCCACGCGATGAGCTGCAGCCCCGACCTGCGCACCGGCCTGGACAACCTCACGCGCTACATGGCGGTAATCTCCGACGCCACCACCTTCTCGATGAGCTCCGACCCCCGCGGCAGCTGGATGTCGCTGGAACAGGGCGGCGGCATCCTGCCGATCCCCCGGCAGCGCACCGAGTACGCGATGCTGACCGTGTTCACCCTGTGCCAGTGGCTCACCCGGCGCGAGCTGCGCCCGCTGGCGATGGAGTTCGTCCACCCCGCGCCGGCAGACGAGCGGCTGCACCGCGAGGCCTTCGGCTGCGAGATCCGCTTCAACGCCCGCGCCAACCGCATGCTGCTGTCCGACGCCGACCTGAGGGTGTCCCTTCCCACGCAGCACGCGGCGCTGGCCACGATGCATACCGAACTGCTGGACAAGCAGCTCGCGCAGCTGGGCCAGACCAGTACCAGCAGCCGGGTCTGTGCCGAGATCGCGCGCCGCCTGCAGCAAGGCGAGCCGCGCCGGCAGGACGTGGCGGCAGGCCTCGGCCTGGCCGAGCGCACGTTGCAGCGGCGGCTGCAGGAGGAGTCGGTGTCCTTCCAGGCCCTGCTCGACCGCACCCGGCGCGAGCTGGCCCGGCAATACCTGGCCGAGGCGCGGCACACGCTGCACGAGGTGGCGGACCTGCTGGGCTTCGTCGACGCCAGCAACTTCTTCAGGGCTTGCAAGCGCTGGTTCGGATTGCCGCCGGCCCAGTACCGGGCGCAGCTGTGGCGCGAAAGCGGCGGCCCGGCGGTGACGGTGCCGGGGGCGCTGCTGCTGAACTGAGCCTCGGCGGCCCCGCCCTACTCGTCCTGCGTCCACTCCACCCGCACCCCCAGGCTGCGCAGGTTCTCCACGAAGCGCGGATGCGCACGCCGGATCGGCGCCGCGTTGCGGATCTCCGAGCGCCCCTCGATGCTGGCCGCGACCATGAAGAGCGCGATCGCCACGCGGATGATGTAGGGGCTCTCGACCACGGCCGGCGCCAGCGGCCCCCCGCCGAAGGTGATGAGCCGGTGCGGATCGGACGAGAACACATGGGCGCCGAACTTCGAGAGCTCGCCGGTCCAGCCCAGCGCGCCGTCGTAGACCTTGTTCCAGAACATCGCGTTGCCCTGGGCGCGCACGCCCAGCGCGATGAAGATCGGCAGCAGGTCGACCGGGAAGTAGGGCCAGGGCGCGGCTTCGACCTTGGTCAGCACGTTGGCCGTGAAGGGCGCCTGCACCTTCAGCGGGCCGCTGCGGCGCGCCTCGGACCAGCCGTCGCGATGCACGATCTGCACGCCGAACTTGGCGAAGGTGCGGTCGATCAGCGGGAACTGGCCGGGCGCGCTGTTGCGCACCTGCACCTCGCCGCCCGTGATCGCGCCCAGCGCCAGGAAGGTGGTGATCTCGTGGAAGTCCTCGTCGAAGCGGAACTCGCCGCCGGCCAGCGGCGCACCGCCACGCACGGTGAGCTTGGAGGTGCCGATGCCCTCGATGCGCGCGCCCATCATGGCCATGAAGCGGCAGAACTCCTGCACGTGGGGCTCCGAGGCGGCGTTGGTCAGCGTCGAGGTGCCGGTGGCGGCCACCGCGCAGAGCACGAAGTTCTCGGTGGTGGTGACGGAGGCGTAGTCCAGCCAATGGTCCACGGGCCGCATGCCCTCGGCCAAGCGCACCAGCAGCGAGCCTTCGGTGCGCTCCACGCTGCCGCCGAAATGGCGCAGGACCTCGACATGCGGGTCGATCTCGCGCACGCCCAGGGTGCAGCCCTTGACGTTGTCCTCCAGCCGCGCCACGCCGAAGCGGGCGAGCAGCGGCGGCACCAGCATGATCGAGGAGCGCATCTCTTCCGGGAGGCGGTGGCGCGTGGCGTCGAAAGCGGTGTCGCGGTGGTGCAGGTCCAGCGTGCCGGTCTCGCGGTCGAGCCGCACCTCGCTGCCCAGCGCCTGGAAGATCTCGAGGATCTTGCGCACGTCGGTGATGTCGGGCACGCCGTGCAGCCGCAGGGGCTCGCGCGTGAGCAAGGTGGCGCAGAGCACGGGCAGCACCGCGTTCTTGTTGGCCGAAGGGCTGATCCGGCCGCGCAGGGGAGCGCCGCCGTGGACGATGAGACTGGACATGGGAGGGGAAGAAACTTGGATGTGGAGGCGCGAAGGCAGCGCGACGCCGCACTCTACCGGCTCGCGGGCTCGGAAATCCCGCCGCAGGCCCGATGCACACAAATGGAAACAGAAAGGCCGCGATGGCCTCCGTGGCCCGGGGATTCAGTGGGTACGGGACAATCGCCCCCATGAGCATGCTTGCAGACGAAGCGGAAGTGGTCGACCTCGGACTGGACTGGACCGCCGGCTTCTCCACCCTGGGCCCTGCCTTCTTCACCGAGCTCCGGCCCACGCCCCTGCCCGAACCCTACTGGGTCGGGCGCAGCCTGGCCCTGGCACGCGAGATCGGGCTGGACGAGGCCAGCCTGCATTCGCAAGACGGCTTGGCCGCCTTCACCGGAAACGTGCCGCTCGCCGGCACCCGCCCCCTGGCCAGCGTCTACAGCGGCCACCAGTTCGGCGTCTGGGCCGGTCAGTTGGGCGACGGCCGCGCCATCCTGCTGGGCGAGACCGCAAGCGGCTGGGAGCTGCAGCTCAAGGGCTCGGGGCGCACGCCCTACTCGCGCATGGGCGACGGCCGGGCGGTGCTGCGATCCAGCATCCGCGAGTTCCTCTGCAGCGAGGCCATGCACGCGCTGGGCATCCCCACCACGCGCGCCCTGTGCGTGACCGGCTCCGACGCACAGGTGGTGCGCGAGGAGATCGAAACCGCCGCGGTGGTGACGCGCGCCTCGCCCAGCTTCATCCGCTTCGGCCACTTCGAGCATTTCGCGGCCAACAACCGCGTCGATGAGCTGCGCGCGCTGGCCGACTTCACGATCGACCGCTTCTACCCGGCCTGCCGCCATGACGCGCGCTTCGAGCGCTTCGGCGGCAACGCCTACGCAGCCTTCCTCGAAGCGGTCAGCGAGCGCACCGCGACGCTGCTCGCGCAATGGCAGGCCGTCGGCTTCTGCCACGGCGTGATGAACACCGACAACATGAGCATCCTCGGGCTCACCATCGACTACGGGCCCTTCCAGTTCCTCGACGGCTTCGACCCGCGCCACATCTGCAACCACAGCGACACCGGCGGGCGCTATGCCTACAACCAGCAGCCCAACGTCGCCTACTGGAACCTGTTCTGCCTGGCCCAGGCGCTGCTGCCGCTGATCGGCGACCAGGAGGTCGCGGTGGCCGCGCTGGAGTCGTACAAGACGGTGTTCCCCGAGGCCTACGCGGCGCGCATGCGGGCCAAGCTGGGCCTGGCCGAAGCGGCGCCGGACGACCGCGCGCTGATCGAAGGCGTGCTCAAGCTGCTGGCGCAGGAGAAAGTGGACTACACGATCTTCTGGCGCCGCCTCGCCGACCTGAAGGCGGGCGGCGATCCGGCCGCGGTGCGCGACCTGTTCCTCGACCATGCCGGCATCGACGGCTGGCTCGAGGCCTTCGCGCAGCGCCACGCACAGGTGACGGCGGCGCAGGCGGCACAATCGATGCGCGGCGCCAATCCGAAATTCGTCCTGCGGAACCACCTGGGCCAGCAGGCGATCGAATCGGCGCAGAAAAAAGACTTCTCGGGCCTGGCCACCTTGCTGAAGCTGCTCGAAACCCCATTTGAAGACCATGCCGGCCACGAGGCCTATGCCGGCTTCCCGCCCGACTGGGCTTCCACCATCGAAATCAGCTGCTCATCATGACCGCACCCGTCCAGAAAACCGATGCCGAATGGAAGGCCGTCCTGGCCGAGAAAGGCGCCGAGCCCGCCGCCTTCGAAGTCACGCGCCACGCCGCCACCGAGCGCCCCTACACCGGCAAGTACGAAGCCCACTGGGAAGACGGCAGCTACCACTGCATCTGCTGCGGCGCCAAGCTCTTCGAATCGGCCACCAAGTTCGACGCCGGCTGCGGCTGGCCCAGCTTCTCGCAGGAGGCGGTGCCCGGCGCCATCAAGAACATCGTCGACCGCTCGCACGGGATGGTGCGCACCGAGAACGTCTGCGCCAACTGCGGCGCCCACCTGGGCCACGTGTTCCCCGACGGCCCGACCGAAACCGGCCTGCGCTACTGCATGAACTCGGCCTCGCTCGATTTCCAGAAGCGCTGAACATGAAGTTGCTGCTCGACTTCTTCCCGATCCTGCTGTTCTTCGGCGCCTTCAAGCTCTACGACATCTACACCGCCACCGGCGTGCTGATGGCGGCCACCGTGCTGCAGATGGGCATCGCCTGGTTCAACGAGCGCCGGCTGGCGCCGATGCAGAAGGCCACCCTGGTGCTGATTCTGCTGTTCGGCTCGCTCACGCTGCTGCTGCACGACGACCGCTTCATCAAGTGGAAGCCGACGGTGCTCTACGGCGCGATGGCGCTGGCGCTGGCCGTGGCGCTGTGGGGCTTCAAGAAGAACTTCCTGAAGATGCTGCTGGGCGCGCAGCTGGAACTGCCGGCGCAGATCTGGGGGCGGCTCAACGTCGCGTGGATCGCCTACTGCGTGTTCATGGCCGCGATCAACGGCTACGTGGCGGCCTACTTCAGCACCGAGGCCTGGGTGAACTTCAAGCTCTGGGGCTATGCGTTCCCGATCGTGTTTTTGGTGGCGCAGGGGCTGTACATCTCGCCGCATCTCAAGTCGGACAAGCCTGCCGCATGAGCCTTCCGACTGCTGCCGACCTGGAAGCGCGCCTGCGGGCGACGCTGCAACCGACTGTGCTCGAGGTGATCGACGAGAGCGCGGCGCATGCCGGCCATGCGGGCGCCAATCCCGAGGGCTACGGCACCCATTTCCGGGTGCGCATTGCCTCTCCTCTCTTCGAGGGAAAGCCGCGCGTGGCGCGCCATCGGCTTGTGTATGATGCGCTGCAACTTTTCATCGCACAGGGCCTTCACGCCATCGCTATCGAGACGCTTTGAAGCGCTTTGTTTCCCGCCTCTCCGGGCGGCAAAAGTACCCTCCCCTTATGAAGAAACAACTCCTGCAGGCCGCAGCCGCCGTCGCCCTTCTTGCTGCCCTCCCCGCCTTCGCGCAGAACGCGGCCATCGTCAACGGCAAGCCGGTGCCCAAGGCGCGCATGGACGTGCTGGCCCAGCAACTGGCGGCCGCCGGCCGGCCGGTCACGCCGGAGATGCAGGGCCAGCTGCGTGAAGAAGTGGTCGCCCGCGAGATCTTCATGCAGGAAGCCCAGAAGCAGGGCCTGGACGCCACCGACGACTACAAGAACCAGTTGGAGCTCGCGCGCCAGGCCATCCTGATCCGCCAGCTGTTCGACAACTACCGCAAGTCCAACGCGGTGTCCGACGCCGACGCGCAGGCCGAGTACGACAAGTTCGTCGCGGCCAACGGCGGCAAGGAATACAAGGCCCGCCACATCCTGGTCGAGAAGGAAGACCAGGCCCAGAAAATCCTGGCCGACCTCAAGAAGGGCGCCAAGTTCGAGGACCTCGCCAAGAAGCAGAGCAAGGACCCGGGCTCCGGCGCCAACGGCGGCGACCTCGACTGGGCTGCGCCTGCCAGCTTCGTGCCCGAGTTCTCGGAAGCGATGATCAAGCTCAAGAAGGGCGAGACCACCCCCGCCCCGGTCAAGTCGCAGTTCGGCTACCACATCATCCGCGTGGACGACATCCGCCAGGCCCAGCTGCCCAAGCTGGACGAGGTCAAGCCGCAGATCGTGCAGCAGCTGCAGCAGCAGCGGCTGCAGAAGTATCAGGAAGAACTGCGGGCAAAGGCAAAGGTCGAATAGACCCGCGCATCGAACGTGCATGAGAAACGCGGCCAATGGGCCGCGTTTTTGTTTTGTGCGACTGCGGTTCGGCCCGCGGGCTAAGACCGCCCGTGCGTGCGATGAGGGAGGGAGCGTCCCCCGTCTTGTTCCCTCTCCCTCCGGGAGAGCTCCGAACCGAAACCGGTCGCACGCATGGCGGCGCTCATCAGCTTGCGGTCGATCGGAAAATTGATCCGCATGGCGCGCGAGGCGTTGCTGGTGCCTACCCCACCCACTTCCGCGCGTTGCGCCAGATCCGCATCCACGGGCTGAGCGCACTCTTGTCCCCCGAGGTCCAGCTCATCTGGATATTGCGGAACACGCGCTCCGGATGCGGCATCAGCGCGGTGAAGCGCCCGTCGGCCGTCGTCACCGAGGTCAGGCCACCGGCACTGCCGTTGGGGTTGAAGGGATAGCGCTCGGTCGCCTGGCCGTGGTTGTCGACAAAGCGCATCGCGGCGATGGCCTTGGCCGGGTCGCCGCGGTGCTTGAAGTTCGCATAGCCCTCGCCATGCGCCACCGCGATGGGCAGCCGGCTGCCGGCCATGCCGGCGAAGAACAGGCTGGGCGAATCGAGCACCTCCACCATCGACAGCCGCGCCTCGAAGCGCTCGCTCTGGTTGGTGGTGAAGCGGGGCCAGGCCTCGGCGCCGGGAATGATGTCGGCCAGCTCGGCGAACATCTGGCAGCCGTTGCACACGCCCAGGCCGAAGGTGTCGGCGCGGCCGAAGAAGGCCTTGAACTGCTCGCTCAACTTCGGGTTGAAGGTGATGCTGCGCGCCCAGCCGATGCCGGCGCCCAGGGTGTCGCCGTAGCTGAAGCCGCCGCAGGCCACCACGCCCTTGAAGGCGGCCAGGTCCGCACGGCCCGTCTGCAGGTCGGTCATGTGGACGTCGAAGGACTCGAACCCGGCCTCGTGGAAGGCATAGGCCATCTCGACGTGCGAGTTCACGCCCTGCTCGCGCAGGATCGCGACCTTGGGCCGTGCGAGGTTGAGGAAAGGCGCAGCCACGTCCTCCGAGGCGCCCGGCGCCAGCAGCACGTGGCGGCCCGGGTCCTGCGGCTCGCCGGCGGCGGCGTGCTCGGCGTCGGCGCAGTCGGGGTTGTCGCGCTCGCGGCAGATCTTCCAGCTCACGGCGTCCCAGACCTGGTGCAGGTCGTGCAGGCCGGCGCTGAAGACCGCCTTGGCATCGCGCCAGACCTCCACCTTGCCCTTGCCGGCGTCGATGGCCGAGACGCCGGGCCGGGTCTTGCCGACGAAATGGCTGTGGGCGCTGAGACCGTGCGCACGCAGCGTCTGCATCACCTCGTTGCGCTCGGCAGTGCGCACCTGCAGCAGCAGGCCCAGCTCTTCGTTGAAGAGCGCCTTCAGCGTGAGCTCCTCGCGCCGGGCGCTGACCTGGCCGGCCCAGTTCTTGGCGTCGCCATACTCGGCGCGGCTGTCGCTGATGCCGTCGCCCTCGGTCACCAGCAGGTCGACGTTGAGGGCGATGCCCACGTGGCCGGCAAAGGCCATCTCGCAGGCTGCGGCGAACAGGCCGCCGTCGCTGCGGTCGTGCATCGCGAGGATCTTGCCGTCGGCGCGCAAGGCATTGACGGCGGCGACCAGCTTGACCAGGTCCTGCGGGTCGTCGAGGTCCGGCACCACGTCGCCGCTCTGCCCCAGGGTCTGGGCCAGGATGCTGCCGGCCATGCGCTGCTTGCCGCGGCCCAGGTCGATCAGGACCAGCATGCTGTCGGGCTCGCTCGCATCCAGCTGCGGCGTGAGCGTGCCGCGTACATCGGCCAGGGTGGCAAAGGCGCTGACGATCAGGCTCACGGGCGAGCTGACCTTTTTCTGCTCGCCCTGGTCCTGCCACTGGGTGCGCATGGACAGCGAATCCTTGCCGACGGGAATCGAGATGCCGAGCGCCGGGCAGAGCTCCAGGCCCACGGCCTTCACGGTCTCGTACAGCGCGGCGTCCTCGCCCGGCTCGCCGCAGGCCGCCATCCAGTTGGCCGACAGCTTGACGCGCGAGAGCTCGATGGGTGCGGCCAGCAGGTTGGTGATGGCCTCCGCCACCGCCATGCGGCCGGAGGCCGGGGCGTCGAGGGCGGCGAGCGGGGTGCGCTCGCCCATGCTCATGGCCTCGCCGGCGAAGCCGGTGTAGTCGGCCAGGGTGACGGCGCAGTCGGCCACGGGTACTTGCCAGGGGCCGACCATCTGGTCGCGATGGCTCAGGCCGCCGACGGTGCGGTCGCCGATGGTGACGAGGAAGCGCTTGGAGGCGACGGTGGGGTGGGAGAGGACGTCGATGGCTGCTTTTTGCAGGTCGACACCGGTGAGGTCGAGGGGCTTGAACGTGCGGGCAATGGACTGCACGTCGCGCAGCATCTTCGGGGGCTTGCCCAGAAGGACGTCCATGGGCATGTCGACGGGCGGGGTAAGCCCGTCAGCCACGACCAACTGCCGCTCTTCCGTCGCCACCCCCACCACCGCAAACGGACACCGCTCCCGCTCGCAGAAAGCCTTGAACAGTTCGAGCGACTCCGGCGCGATCGCCAGCACATAGCGCTCCTGGCTCTCGTTGCACCAGATCTCCTTGGGCGCCAGGCCCGACTCCTCCAGCGGCACGGCGCGCAGGTCGAAGCGCGCGCCGCGGCCGGCGTCGTTGCTGAGCTCGGGGAAGGCATTGCTCAAGCCGCCCGCGCCGACATCGTGGATCGCCAGGATCGGGTTGGCCTCGCCCTGCTGCCAGCAGTGGTTGATGACCTCCTGCGCGCGCCGCTCGATCTCGGGGTTGCCGCGCTGCACCGAGTCGAAGTCGAGCTCGGCCGCATTGGCGCCGGTGGCCATGGAGCTCGCCGCGCTGCCGCCCATGCCGATGCGCATGCCGGGGCCGCCCAGCTGGATCAAGAGCGAGCCCGCCGGGAATCGGATCTTCTTCGTCTGCCCCGCATCGATGCTGCCCAGGCCGCCCGCGATCATGATGGGCTTGTGGTAGCCGCGCTGCAGCGTGTCGCGGTCGCTGGAAATCGCCTGCTCGTACTCGCGGAAGTAGCCCAGCAGGTTGGGCCGGCCGAACTCGTTGTTGAAGGCGGCGCCGCCCAGCGGGCCCTCGGTCATGATCTGCAGCGGACTGGCGATGTGCTCGGGCTTGCCGTAGCTGCCTTGCGCAGGCCAGAGTTTCGACACCGTGAAGCCGGTCAACCCCGCCTTGGGCTTGGAGCCGCGGCCGGTGGCGCCTTCGTCGCGGATCTCGCCGCCGGCGCCGGTCGAAGCGCCCGGGAAGGGCGAGATCGCGGTCGGGTGGTTGTGGGTCTCGACCTTCATCAGCACGTGGTTCAGTGCGTCCTGCTTGTCGTAGCGGCCGGCGGCCGAGGCGGCGACGAAGCGCTCGACCTGCGAGCCCTCCATGATCGAGGCGTTGTCGGCGTAGGCCACCACCGTGTGCTGCGGGTTCTGGCGCTCGGTGTGCCGGATCATCGAGAACAGGCTCTGCGGCTGCGCCTCGCCGTCGATCACGAAGTCGGCGTTGAAGATCTTGTGGCGGCAGTGCTCGCTGTTGGCCTGCGCGAACATCATCAGCTCGACGTCGCTGGGGTTGCGGCCGAGGCGGGTGAAGGCGTCGACCAGGTAGTCGATCTCGTCCTGCGCCAGCGCCAGGCCGAAGCGCGTGTTGGCCTCGACCAGCGCGGCACGCCCGCCGGCCAGCACGTCGACCTGCGCCATCGGCTGGCCCGGCAGCTCTGCGAGCAGCGCCGCCGCCTGCTCCAAGCCAGGCAGCACCGATTCGGTCATGCGGTCGTGCAGCAGCGCGCCCAGGGCGGCCAGCCGGTCGGTATCGAGCACCGGCGCCTTGCCCAGCAGCGGCGCCTTCAGCACCAGGTGGTACTGCGTGACGCGCTCGACGCGGCGCAGCGCCAACCCGCAGTTGTGGGCGATGTCCGTGGCCTTGGACGCCCAGGGCGAGACCGTGCCCAGGCGCGGCGTGACGACCAGCGTGGGCCCGGCCTTGGCGGGCGCCTCGAAGGGCTCGCCGTAGCCCAGCAGGGCGGCGAAGCGCTCGTGCTCGGCGCCTTCCAGCGCGTGGTCGGTTGCGACCAGGTGCACGAAGCGGGCCGAGAGGCCTTCGATGCGCGGCTCGATGGCCTGCAGCCGGGGCAGCAGCTGCCGGGCCCGGAACCCGCTGAGCGCGCTGCCGCCCTCGAAGAAGGTCACCACGGGGGCGACGGGATGGGAAGGCGCATTCAGGGGCAAGGTCACGATCGGGGTCGGCGGGCAGGCCGCGTTGGAAACCAGGGGAATGTAGGCGGCGGCCGCTGACTGGGGCCATCCGCGCCAAGCCCGCAATTTTAACGGGCCGAATGGGATAATTCGGGCCCATGAGCATCACCTACAAAGACGCCGAGGGCGTGGCCGGCATGCGCATTGCATGCCGCCTCGCTTCCGAGGTGCTGGACTACCTGACCCCGCACGTCAAGCCCGGCGTGACCACCAACGAGATCGACAAGCTCGCGCACGACTACATCACGCAGGTGCAAGGCGCGATCCCCGCCCCCCTCAACTACATGGGCGCCTCCAGCGTGCCCTACCCCAAGTCCATCTGCACCTCGGTCAACCACGTGGTGTGCCATGGCATCCCGAACGACAAGCCGCTCAAGAAGGGCGACATCGTCAACCTCGACGTCACGGTCATCAAGGACGGCTGGCACGGCGACACCAGCCGCATGTTCATCGTGGGCGACGCCTCGATCGCGGCCAAGCGCCTGTGCGCCTTCACCTACGAGGCCATGTGGCACGGCATCGTCAAGGTGAAGCCGGGCGTGCATCTGGGCGACATCGGCTTCGCCATCCAGCGCTTCGCCGAGGGCAACGGTTTTTCGGTGGTGCGCGAGTTCTGCGGCCACGGCATCGGCCGCGGCTTCCACGAGGAACCGCAGGTGCTGCACTACGGCAAGCCCGGCACGCTGGACGAGCTCAAGCCCGGCATGACCTTCACCATCGAGCCGATGATCAACGCCGGCAAGCGCGACATCAAGGAAGACGCCCGCGGCGGCCAGTACGACGGCTGGACCATCGTCACGCGCGACCACTCGCTGTCGGCCCAGTGGGAGCACACGGTGCTGGTGACCGAGACCGGCTACGAGGTGCTCACGCTCTCCGCCGGCAGCCCGCCGCCGCCCGCCTTCGCCAGTACCTCGGCTTGATGCCGCCCGCCGGCCTTCGAGAGGCTGCCATGGTGGACATCCCTTCGCTGCGCGACGCCTACCGCACGCACAAGCAGGCGCTGTACGACCAGGCGCGCAGTGCACGCGCGCCCACGCGCAGCGTCCACACCGTGCTGCGCCAGCTCGCCGCCCTGGCCGACGAGGCGCTCAACGCGCTGTGGGCCGACGCCGGCTTCGGCAACCGGCTGGCGCTGGTCGCGGTCGGCGGCTTCGGGCGCGGCGAGCTGTTCCCCTTTTCCGACGTCGACGTGCTGCTGCTGCTGCCGCAGGACCACGCGACCGACGTCGATCCGTCGCGCATCGAGGCCTTCATCGGCCATTGCTGGGACGTGGGCCTCGAAATCGGCTCCAGCGTGCGCACCGTGGACGAATGCCTGGCCGAAGCCGCCAAGGACGTCACCGTCCAGACCTCGCTGCTCGAGGCCCGCCTCGTCGCCGGCGACAAGAAGCTCTACGCCGCCTTCCGCAAAAGCTTCCTCGCCGACATCGACCCGCATGCCTTCTTCGCCGCCAAGACGCAGGAGATGCGGCACCGGCACCAGAAGTACGAGAACACGCCCTACGCGCTGGAGCCCAACTGCAAGGAATCGCCCGGCGGGCTGCGCGACCTGCAGATCATCCTCTGGGTGGCCAAGGCGGGGGGCTTCGGCAGGCGCTGGGACGACCTGGCGAAGAACGGCCTGGCCACCGCCTTCGAGGTGCAGCAGATCAAGCGCAACGAGGCCTTGCTCAGCCTGATCCGCGCCCGCCTGCACCTGATCGCCAACCGCCGCGAGGACCGCCTGGTGTTCGACCTGCAGACGGCCGTGGCGGCCACCTTCGGCTATGTCGGCGAGTCGCAGCGAAAGTCGAGCGAGGCGCTGATGCGCCGCTACTACTGGGCGGCCAAGGCGGTGACGCAGCTCAACCAGATCCTGCTGCTCAACATCGCCGACCGGCTCAATCCGCAGGAGGAGCAGGCCACCCGCATCAACGACCGCTTCTTCGAGAAGGGCGGCCTGATTGAGGTCGCGAGCGACGACCTGTACCTCAAGGACCCGCACGCCATCCTCGAAACCTTTTTGCTCTTCCAGAAGACCATCGGCGTCAACGGCCTGTCGGCGCGCACGCTGCGCGCGCTCTACAACGCCCGCCACGTGATGGACAGCAAGTTCCGCAACGACCGCGTGAACCACGCGACCTTCATGCGCATCGTGCTGGAGCCGCGCGGCATCACGCACGCCTTCAGGCTGATGAACCAGACCTCGGTGCTGGGCCGCTACCTGCGGGTGTTCCGCAGCATCGTCGGCCAGATGCAGCACGACCTGTTCCACGTCTACACGGTCGACCAGCACATCCTGATGGTGCTGCGCAACGTACGGCGCTTCTTCATCGTCGAGCATGCGCACGAATATCCCTTCTGCTCGCAGCTCGCGGGCGGCTGGGACAAGCCCTGGATCCTCTACGTCGCGGCGCTGTTCCACGACATCGCCAAGGGCCGCGGCGGCGACCATTCGGAGCTGGGCTCGCGCGACGTGCGGCGCTTCTGCCGCCAGCACGAGATCCCGCGCGAGGACGCGCGGCTGATCGAGTTCCTGGTGTCCGAGCACCTGGTGATGAGCCAGGTCGCGCAGAAGCAGGACCTGAGCGACCCGGAGGTGATCGCCCGTTTCGCGCAGCGCGTGGGCAACGAGCGCTACCTGACGGCGCTCTACCTGCTCACCATCGCCGACATCCGCGGAACCTCCCCGCGCGTGTGGAACGCCTGGAAGGGCAAGCTGCTCGAAGACCTCTACCGCTCGACGCTGCGCGCCCTGGGCGGCCGCATGCCCGACCCGGGCGCCGAGGTGGAGGCGCGCAAGCGCGAGGCGCTGGTGCAGCTGGCGCTGCATGCGCAGCCCTTCGAGGCCCACAAGGCGCTGTGGGAGACGCTCGACGTCGGCTACTTCATGCGCCACGACGCCTCCGAGATCGCCTGGCACACCAAGCAGCTGTCGCGGCACGTGCCGCCGAGGAACGTGCCGATCGACCCGCATGCACCGGCGATGGTGCGTGCCCGGCTCTCGCCGGTGGGCGAAGGACTGCAGGTGGTGGTCTACACGCCCGACCAGCCCGACCTGTTCGCGCGCATCTGCGGCTACTTCGACCAATCCTCCTTCAGCATCCTCGACGCCAAGGTGCACACCACCACCAACGGCTATGCGCTGGACACCTTCCAGGTCGTCACCACCTTCATCCCCGAGCACTACCGCGACCTGATCAGCATGGTCGAGGCCGGCCTAACCAAGACGCTGGACGAGGCCGGCCCCCTGCCCTCGCCCAGCAAGGGCCGGGTGTCGCGCCGGGTGCGCAGCTTCCCGATCAAGCCGCGGGTCAGCCTGCTGCCCGACGACAAGGCGCAGCGCTGGCTGCTCAACATCTCGGCCAGCGACCGCGTGGGCCTGCTGTACTCGGTGGCGCGCGTGCTCGCGCGCCATCACCTGAACCTGCAGCTCGCCAAGATCACGACCCTGGGCGAGCGCGTGGAAGACACCTTCCTGATCAGCGGACCCGAGCTGCAGGGCCAGCGCACGCAGGCGGCGATCGAGACCGAGCTGCTCGAAGCGCTGGCAGCCTGAGCGGCCTGGGAGTCTCCCCAGGCCGTCAGAGGACGGTCAGGAAGGCGTGAACGGAATCGACCACAATCGCCCCTGTTTTTTTAACAACAGAAAGGCTTTCGAACATGATCCGTTCCGACGACACCGGCAAACTCATCCTCCGCTTGGCCCTGGGCATCCTGATGCTGCTGCATGGCATCGCCAAGATCAACGGCGGCGTGGGCTTCGCGGCCAGCATGCTGGCTTCGCATGGCCTGCCGACCGCCCTGGCCTACCTGGTCTATGTGGGCGAGATCGTCGCGCCGGTGCTGCTGATCATCGGCCTCTACACGCGGCCGGCAGCATGGATCGTGGTCATCAACATGCTGGTCGCGATCTGGCTGGTGCACATGAAGCAGATCGGCATGCTCAACAAGCAGGGCGGCTGGGAGCTGGAGCTGCAGGGCCTGTTCCTCTTCAGCGCGCTGGCCGTGGCCTTCCTGGGCGCCGGCCGCTTCAGCGTCGGCGGCACGGGCGGCCGCTACAACTGATCGTCCGGGCTACTCGTCTTCGGCCGCATCGAGACCCGGGAAGAGGATCTCGGTGTAGCCGAAGCGCGAGAAATCGCGCACCCGCATCGGATAGAGCTTGCCCAGCAGGTGATCGACCTCGTGCTGCACCACCCGCGCATGAAAGCCGCTGACGGTGCGGTCGATGGGATCGCCGTAGGGGTCGAAGCCGGTGTAGCGAACATGGGCGAAGCGCGGCACCACGCCGCGCAGCCCGGGCACCGATAGGCAGCCTTCCCAGCCCTCTTCTTCCTCGTCGCCGATGGGCGTGACGACGGGATTGATGAGCACTGTGCGCGGCACGGCGGGCGCATCCGGATAACGCGGATTGACGGTGTCGGTGCCGAAGATCACGAGCTGCTGGTCGACGCCGATCTGCGGCGCGGCGAGGCCGGCACCGTTCACCGCATGCATGGTCTCGAACATGTCCCGCACCAGCAGGTGCAGCTCGTTGGTGTCGAAGGCGGCGACCGGCTGCGCGATGCGCAGCAGCCGGGGGTCGCCCATCTTGAGGATCTCGCGTACCGTCATGCGGACATTATCGCCACCGCGGTCCGCGCGCCGGGGCTCAGGGCGGCGTCTGGTTGCGCGAGTCCGGCGAGTTCAGGATGCGGTTGATCTCGCGCGGGCTGCGGCCCGGCGGGACCGGCACCGTGACGCCGGCACCACCGCCGCTGCGCGGACCGAGGTGTGCCGGCGGGGGAACCGCCGCACTCGGGCGCCCTCCCCAGCCGGCGCGCGGATAGCCCGGATGCGGGTAATAGCCGGGGCGCCCCCCGTAGTACGGATAGGGGTAGCGCGGGCGGGAGTAATAGCCGCCGCCATAGCTGCCGTCGATGTACACGTTCGGCTGGACCACGACCGGTCCCGGATCCGCGTAATAGGGCTCGGAATACCCGTAGGAGCCTCCCGGCACGGCCACGCAGCCGCCGAGCAGCGCTGCGCCTCCGAGCACGGCACAAACACCCCATAGACGGCGATTCTTGATCATGATGGACTCCTGGTCGGTACTGATGTGTTCAACGTCCTCTTGTAGACCTTGTTGACTTCTATCGCATGAAGCTGCGTAACGCACGGTAAAGCTCGGCGGAGACCTCAAAGGCCGTTGGCAAGGATCTCGAGCATCTGCGCCTCGTCGATCACGGCCACCCCCAGCCCGGTCGCCTTGTCGAGCTTGCTGCCGGCCTCGGCGCCCGCCACCAGGAAATCGGTCTTCTTGCTGACCGACCCGGCGACCTTGGCGCCCGCTGCTTCCAGTTTGTCCTTCGCTTCGTCGCGGCTGAGCGTAGGAAGGGTGCCGGTGATGACGAAGGTCTTGCCCGCGAGGGGCTTGGGCGCGCGCGCCGCCGGCTCGCCCTCTTCCCAGCTCACGCCGCAGGCGCGCAGTTGCTCGACCACCTCGCGGTTGTGTGCCTGGTCGAAGAAGGCGCGCAGGCTCTGCGCGACCACCGGACCGACGTCGTTGACCTCGAGCAATTGCTCCTCGCTTGCGTCCATGATCGCGTCGAGCTTGCCGAAGTGCTTGGCCAGATCCTTGGCGGTGCTTTCGCCGATGTGCCGGATGCCCAGCCCGAAGAGGAAGCGCGGCAGCGTGGTCTTCTTCGACGCTTCCAGTGCGTCGACCAGGTTCTTCGCCGACTTGTCGGCCATGCGGTCCAGCCCGGCCAGGGTCGTGAGGCCCAGCTTGTAGAGATCGGGCAACGTGCGGATCAGTTGGCCGTCCACCAGCTGCTCGACCAGCTTGTCGCCCAGGCCTTCGATGTCCAGGGCGCGCCGCGCCGCGAAGTGCAGGATGGCCTCCTTGCGCTGTGCGCCGCAGAACAGGCCGCCGGTGCAGCGGTAGTCGACCTCGCCCTCCTCGCGCAGCGCGTCGGAGCCGCAGACGGGACACTTGTGCGGCATGGTGAAGACCGGGCCGCGCTGCTCCGCCGGCCGCGCCGCGCTCTCGGGCACGACGCCCACCACCTCGGGGATCACGTCGCCGGCGCGCCGCACGATCACCGTGTCGCCCACCCGCACGTCCTTGCGCCGGGCCTCGTCCTCGTTGTGCAGCGTGGCGTTGGTCACCGTGACGCCGCCCACGAAGACGGGCGCCAGCTTGGCCACCGGCGTGAGCTTGCCGGTGCGGCCCACCTGCACCTCGATGCCCAGCACCTCGGTCAGCTGCTCCTGCGCCGGGTACTTGTGGGCCACCGCCCAGCGCGGCTCGCGCGAGACGAAGCCGAGCTGCCGCTGCAGCTCCAGGCTGTCGACCTTGTAGACCACGCCGTCGATGTCGTAGGGCAGCGCGTCGCGCTGGCGCGCGATGGTCTCGTGGAAGGCGATCAGCTCGATCGCGCCGCGGGCGCGTTGCGTCTGCGTGCCGATCGGAAAGCCCCAGGCATGGAACTGCTGCAGCCAGTCGAACTGCGTGGCATGCGCGGGCCCGCCCTGCTCCGGCGGCGTGACCTCGCCGAGGCCGTAGGCGAAAAAGCTCAGCGGCCGGGCCGCGGCGATCGCCGGATCGAGCTGGCGCACCGCGCCGGCCGCCGCGTTGCGCGGGTTCACGAACACCTTCTCGTTCTTCTGCCCGGCGGCGATCTTCTCGCGCTGGCGTTCGTTCAGCGTCTCGAAGTCGTCGCGGCGCATGTAGACCTCGCCGCGCACCTCCACCACCGGCGGGATCTCCGCGCCCTGGCCGTGCAGGCGCAGCGGGATCTGCTGCACCGTGCGGATGCTCTGCGTGACGTCCTCGCCGATCTCGCCGTCGCCGCGGGTGGCGGCCTGCACCAGCACGCCCTGCTCGTAGCGCAGGTTGAGGGCCAGGCCGTCGAACTTCAGCTCGCACACGTACTCGATTTGCGGCGCATCCTCCGCCAGGCCCAGCTCGCGGCGCACCCGCGCATCGAAGGCGCTGGCGCCGCCGGGCGTGATGTCGGTCTCGGTGCGGATGGAGAGCATCGGCACCTTGTGGCGCACCTTGGCGAAGGCTTCCAGCGCCTTGCCGCCGACGCGCTGCGTCGGCGAGTCGGGCGTGCGCAGCTCGGGGTGTTCGGCTTCCAGCGCCTGCAGGCGCTGGAACAGGCGGTCGTACTCGGCGTCGGGCAGCTCGGGTGCGTCGAGCACGTAGTACAGATGGGCGTGGCGGCGCAGTTGCTCGCCCAGCGCGGCGGCTTCGCGAGCCGCGTCCTCGCGTGTTGTCATGAGAATCTCCGGGATCAGAGCCCGTTTTTAGCTGAAGAGGCGCCGGGCCAGCGGGGAACCCGCCGACAGCTCGCGCGAATCGAGGGTGTCGTAGAGCTGCTCGAGATCGGCCCCGATCGCGTCCATCGTCTCCTCGCGCAGCAGCTGGCCGTCGCTGTCGGTCACGACGCCGTCCATCTCGCGCGCCAGCGTCGCGGCCGTTTCGCGCATGCGCGCGAAGGGGCGCTCGCTGCGGTCGACCTGGGGCACGTCCAGGCTCAGCGTGAGCTCGCGGATGGCCGACTGGGCCGGGTCGTCGGCCAGCGCAGCCTGGGTGTCGAAGGACAGGCCCAGGATCGGCGGCAGGCCGAGCTCGCTCGCCGGCAGCACCATGCGGCCCGGAATGATCCCGGCCACGAAGCCCAGCCGCGCGGCATTCTGCTGCACGTAGCCGGGGCTCCACGCGGCGTGCAGCGCGCGCAGCACGAAGCCCAGCTGGGCGTCGTGCGCACTGGCGAACTGGTCGAGCTCGCGCGCCCGCGCCACCTCGTCGAGCATCTCGGGAAACTCGGGCGCCCCGTTGATCGCATCCGCGAAGGCCTGGGCCTTGACCACGAACTCGGAGTACTCGATCTCGTTGAGCGCGCCGGTGCGGTTGGCCAGCTGCACGCCGGCCTGGAAGGCGCCGTAGCGCTGGCCGGGCGCGGCCGGTTCCCATTCGCCGGTGTGCTCGTTGAGGCCCTCGATCGCCACCGGCTTGCTGCCGGCGCGGCGCGTGGCCGGCATGGCCGCGATGGCGGCGTCGCCGGAGGCCAGGCCCTCCAGCGTGATGGGCGCGATCACGTCGATCAGCGGGTCGAGCCCGCCGCGGCGGTCGGCCGTCGGGATCGGCAGCGCGCTGGGCGCGGGCAGGTCGGGGTCGAACAGCGGCTCGTGCCGCTCGGCGCCGGCGACCGGATGCCCCGTCACGTGCAGCACCGGCTCCTCCTCGCGGCTCATGGGCGCCGGCGCCGTTTCGCGCGCACCGCCGTCCGGCGCATCGGGTTGGCGCGGCGCGTTGCGGCGCGACATCCAGGCGTTGTAGCCGACCACCGTGGCGAGCACGAGGCCGCCGAGGATGGCCAGCGCGACGGTCAGGTTGCTCATGCTGCCTCGGCCATCGATACGGCAGATTCCATGTCCACCGCCACGATGCGCGAGACGCCCTGCTCCTGCATGGTCACGCCGATCAGTTGCTCGGCCATCTCCATCGCGATTTTGTTGTGGCTGATGAAGAGGAACTGGGTTTCGCGGCTCATCGCCGTCACCAGCTTGGCGTAGCGCTCGGTGTTGGCGTCGTCCAGCGGCGCATCCACTTCGTCCAGCAGGCAGAAGGGCGCAGGGTTCAGCTGGAAGATTGCGAACACCAGCGCGATCGCGGTCAGCGCCTTTTCGCCGCCCGACAGCAGGTGGATGGTCTGGTTCTTCTTGCCGGGCGGCTGCGCCATCACCTGCACGCCGGAGTCGAGGATTTCGTCGCCGGTCATCATGAGCCTCGCGTTGCCGCCGCCGAAGAGCTCCGGGAACATCCGGCTGAAATGCTCGTTGACGATCTTGAAGGTGCCGCCGAGCAGCTCGCGCGTCTCGCCGTCGATCTTGCGGATCGCATCCTCCAGCGTGTTGATGGCCTCGTTGAGGTCGGCCGACTGCGCATCGAGGAAGGTCTTGCGCTCGCGCGCGACCGTCAGCTCGTCGAGGGCGGCAAGGTTGACGGCACCCAGCGCGGCCACCTCGCGGTTGAGGCGGTCGATCTCGGACTGCAGGCCGGTGAGCCGAACCTTGTCCTCCTCGATCGAGCGCGCGACCGCCTCGAGGTCGGCCTGGGCATCGGTCAGCAGCTGCTGGTACTGCTCGAAGCCCAGGCGAGCGGCCTGCTCCTTCAGCTGCAGCTCGGTGATGCGCTGGCGCAGCGGGTCGAGCTCGCGCTCGAGCTGCAGGCGGCGCTCGTCGCTGGCGCGCAGCTTGAGCGTGAGGTCGTCGTACTGGCTGCGCGTGGCGCCCAGCGCCGTCTCGCGTTCGAGCTTGAGGGACAGCGCGTCCTGCAGCCCGGCCTGGGCCGCGGCGTCGGACAGGCGGCCGAGCTCCGCTCGGGCGCGCTCGTCTTCTTCAGCAAGCGAAACCACCTGCTGGGTCGCCGTCTCGATCGCGCGGTTGAGTTCGGCGCGGCGTGCTTCGAGCGTGCGCTGCGCGAACACCGCCTCCTGCGCCTGGCGCTCCAGGCTGCGGTGCTGCTCGCGGCTGGCGGACAGGGCACGGCCGGCCTCGATCACCCGCTCGTCGAGCTGGGCATGGCGCTCCTGGCTGTCGGCCAGCTGCATGTCCAGCTCCTCGAAGCGGCCCTCGGCGGCGACGCGCTTTTCCTGCAGCTCTTCCAGCTGCGCCTCGACCTCGCCGAGGTCGGTGGTCAGCTGCTCGCTGCGCACGCGCGCCTGCTCGGCCAACTGCGTGAGGCGCAGCGTCTCGACCTGCAGCTCGTGCGCGCGCGACTGCGTGTCGGCCGCTTCGCGCCGCGCCGCGACCAGGCGCTGCGCCGCATCGCCGTAGGCGGACTCGGCACGGGCCAGCGCCGTGCGGGCCTCTTCGCTGATCAGCGCCTGGGCGCGCAGCTGGCGCTCCAGGTTCTCCATCTCCTGCTGGCGGGCCAGCAGGCCGGCCTGCTCGGAATCCTGTGCGTAGAAGCTCACGCTGTGGGCCGTGACCGCATGGCCGCTCTGGACGAAGATCGCCTCGCCCGGCTGCAGCTTGTCGCGCTGGGCCAGTGCTTCTTCGAGCGTAGTCGCGGTGAAGCAGCCGTGCAGCCAGTCGGACAGCAGCGCCTGCTGGCCCGCATCGCCCAGGCGCAGCAGATCCGCGAGGCGCGGCAGCTCGCCCTGGGCCTGTGGCGCCGCGGCCGTGGGCGGGCTGTAGAAGGCCAGCTTGGCCGGCGGCGCATCGCCGCCGAAGGCGCGGACCATGTCGAGGCGGCTGACTTCGAGCGCGCCCAGGCGCTCGCGCAGCGCGGCTTCGAGCGCGTTCTCCCAGCCCTGCTCGATGTGGATGCGGCTCCACAGGCCCTGCAGGCCTTCGAGGCCGTGCTTGGACAGCCAGGGGGCGAGCTTGCCGTCGGTCTTGACCTTCTCCTGCAGTGCCTTGAGCGCTTCGAGCCGGGCCGACAGCTCGGCATGGCGCGCCCCCTCGGTGTTGACGGCCTGCTGCTTGCCGCGGCGGTCCTCGTCGAGTTGCGGCACGGCTTCCTGCAGCTCGTGCAGGCGCGCATCGGCTTCGCTGGCGGCTTCCTGCGCGGCGGCCAGTTGCTCCTGCAGGTCGCGCAGCCGCGCTTCGTCGGGCGCCGCGAGCGCGTTCTGATCGCTGCGCAGGCGCTCGGCGCGCTGCGTCAGCTGGCGGGTCTGGTCCTCGATGTTGCGCTGGTCGGCGGCCAGCACCTGGATCTGCTGCTGCACCTGCGCGACGCTGGCGCGCTGGGCGTTGGCCTCGTCCTGCGCGCGCTGCTGCGCTTCTTCGAGGCTGGGAATCCGCGCGTCATGCTCCTCGAGCTGCGCGGCCAGCAACTCGGCCTGCTCCTCGGCATTCACGCCCTGGCCGGCGAGCGTCTCGATCTCGGCCTCGGCATCTTCGCGGCGCGTGTTCCATTGCGCGATCTGCTCGCCGAGCTGCACCAGGCGCTGCTCCACGCGCTGGCGGCCCTCGACCACGAAGCGGATTTCGCCTTCCAGCCGGCCGACCTCGGCACTCGCCTCGTAAAGCTTGCCCTGCGCCTGGTTGACCTGGTCGCCGGCCGCGTAGTGCGCCTGGCGCACGGTCTCGAGCTCGGATTCGACATGGCGCAGATCGGCCGTGCGCGATTCGAGGTCGTTGATCGCCTTCTCGCCATCGGCCTTGACCTTGGACTGGTCGCCCTCGCTCTCGCTGCGCTTGAGGAACCACAGCTGGTGCTGCTTGCGCGTGGCGTCGGCCTGCAGCGTGTTGTAGCGGGTCGCGACCTCGGCCTGCTTCTCCAGCCGCTCCAGGTTGCTGCCGAGCTCGCGCAGGATGTCTTCGACGCGGGTGAGGTTCTCGCGGGTGTCGCCGAGCCGGTTCTCCGTCTCGCGGCGGCGCTCCTTGTACTTGGAGACGCCGGCGGCTTCTTCGAGGAAGAGACGCAGCTCCTCGGGCTTGGACTCGATGATCCGGCTGATCGTCCCCTGCCCGATGATCGCGTAGGCGCGCGGGCCGAGGCCGGTGCCCAGGAACACGTCCTGCACGTCGCGCCGGCGCACCGGCTGGTTGTTGATGAAGTAGCTCGAATTGCCGTCGCGCGTCAGCACCCGCTTGACCGCGATCTCGGCAAACTGCGACCACTGGCCGCCGGCGCGGTGGTCGGAGTTGTCGAACACCAGCTCCACGCTCGAACGGCTGGCCTGCTTGCGCGTGGTCGTGCCGTTGAAGATCACGTCCTGCATGGACTCGCCACGCAGTTCGGAAGCGCGCGATTCGCCGAGCACCCAGCGCACCGCATCCATGATGTTCGACTTGCCGCAGCCGTTGGGGCCCACCACGCCCACCAGTTGGCCGGGCAAAAGGAAATTGGTGGGTTCCGCGAAGGACTTGAAGCCGGAGAGCTTGATCGAGTTGAGACGCACGGCTGGTCTGGCTTAGATTGCCAAGGTATTGATTTGTAAGGGAATATTCGCCGGCCTCACCCTCCGGGACCGGCTGCTGCCCGAGGCGGCGATGATAACGTGCGGGCCATGCGCGAATCCCTCCGTTCTTCCCCTCCCGCGCGCCGCCGCGCCGTGCTCATGGGCGGCCTGGCCGCAACCCTCCTCGGCCTGTCGGGCTGCGCCAGCACCGAGCGCGCGGAGCCTTATGGCAGCAACGAGTGGCTGCAGTCCGGCGCCAACCGCATCGCGAACCTGGCGCTGCGCGACAACCTGCAATCGATACGGCGCGTGCAGCTCTCGCTGTACCGGCGCAATCCGCGGGAATGGCGCAAGTGGGCGTCGAGCGCGGAAGACGCGACCCAGCGCACCTGGGACGCCGTTTCGCAGGACACCCCGCTGGCGCAGCTGCGCGGCGCCACCGGCATCGACGCCATCCGCCTCGCCTTCGAGACCCAGCCCAGGCCCTACGAGGGGGACCGCGTGGCGGCGCTGGTGGTGGGCTGGGCTTCCATGCTCAAGCAGGCCAACGGCGGCACCTGGGAGCAGACCATGCTCGACGGGGTGAACGCGGAAAACAGCTACCGCGCGGCGCGCAACGTCGAGATCTCGCTGTGGCTGATCGGATCGAAGACCGGGCCGGATGGCCAGCCGCTCCTGCTGGCCACCGAGATCAGCGAGCGCGGGCGCAACCTGGTGGTCGACCGCGAGCTGTCGAAGGTGGTGGCGCGGCTGGACCTGCTGGCTGCGCAGGCGGACGAGAAGTACCGGAGAGCGGCGTTGGACTTCAGCCAGAACTGGCTGCTGGGGAACTTCGGGCCGTTTTTCGCGATGGTGAACAGGTAGGTCGAAGCTGGCTTCTTTGTAGCCAGTACTTTTGTTTGCGGTATTTCCGTACTGCTGCAAGCAAAGCGTGCGCCAACGGCTGCTGAAGATGGGGGAAATATTGCCCATCTGCGCTGGATTTCCGAGTGAAGGCGATTCCTTCCCCTTTCTTCTGAAGGGGTCAGAAAAGATCAACCGCCGGGCCTCCCTGGCCATGGAACCTTCGTTTGCAGCGGGTTACTGATCTGATGAGCAAACCGGGTCAACAAGGTTTCCGAGCTTCACAGGGGGTTCAACGTCGTGGCGAAGAAGCACGTCCGCAGGGGCGGCTGGCCACGTGCATGCAGGCATGTGTCTATGACCATTCATCCAGACCAGGTAGCCCAACTCCTCGTGGAGCTGGGCGAACGCACACCGCGCATCGAAAGCATCGTCCAGGAGGCCGACGCGCCTCGCTGGGCCATCGAGTTGGAAGACGGCCACATTGTTCTTGCGGAACTCGATGAAGAACGCGGCAGGCTCAGCCTCGAAACTGACCTAGGCCGACCGCCCGAGGAGCACCGGCTCGCGACCTGCGAGGCTTTGATGATGCTCACGTCCCTCGAGCACGCCGCCAACGATTGGGCGATGGCGCTCAGCGAGCCGAATGGCGAATTCCAGCTCTGTGGCCGCGTCACGGTGCCGCACGCCTATTCAGCTGATCTGCAATCGGGCCTTCTCTCCTTCGTCGACCAAGCACAGCAATGGAGGGAAATCGTCGCGCGAGGAGCACAGCCCGATGCGGTAGCAAATGAGGTTTTCAGTTCTGCGCTTCTCGCCTGAGAACAACTTCGCGTACCGAGCAACTCATTCTCCAACCAACCAAGTGTCTTCTTGATGGACCACACAAAGTTTCAGGATATTTGCGTGACGGCCGCTCGTGAAGAGCAATGAGCCCGCTGAGATGCCGCGGTGCTTCCAAGGGTGAGACCGAAAGAGCTCGGCAAATTATCAGCGGCATCATATCCAAGAGCCTCGGCGCAGTATTTACCGCAACACTGGCTTGACTAACAATGCCGGCGTCATTGAAAATCACTTGGCAAAATCAAATCATGAACGTAAACAAAATATCCCCGTCACCGATCCCGCTCGATTCAAGCACAGACAAGCAGGGCAAAACGGAAGATGCTCGGCAAAAGAAAATTCTTTCAACCTTGTTTGAAAGAAGAAAAGCCTCAACCCCCTCAGTCATATCTCAGAGAATCGGGTCTAGGCGCGAAAGCAAAATTGCAAACGATCGACCAGCCGAGGTTAATCTTCGAGGGTCGAATTTCGATGCAAATGCCGTTTTTTTCAACGCCACACCCGTCAGTCCAATCAAGGAGACCGGCATTTTAAACAATGAACTTGGCGAGCGTGATATTTTGGTGAAAACGGCTTCTGAATCATTGGCGGATGCCAAAGAAGAAGTATCGAGCAGTTCAGAGTCCGACAAAGCTCTGAAGGACATGAAGGCGTTACTGAACAACGTTAAATCCCTCGATCCGGATGAGATCGACAAAGAACCAAACATACCATCTCGGCAAACTGCGTTTTCGCCCAACGGCCCGGAATCGTCGCGTCTGAAAAGACACAACAATCTGATCGAACTACCATTGATGTGGAATGCGGCCTGGTCTGAGTTGCCACCAATCATCGCTCACGAAGTAAGGAGGCACAAGTACGCCTCAGACTCTCTGAGATCTCAGAACGTGCCGGATTTCAAGAAAAAGGTGAGCGCCAAGCTGAGCCCTGTTCGCAACAAAATTCCCAAAGGCATAAATTTGGATGGCCACGGGAATTTGAAGGGCACCTATTCGTTGACCAAAACTCCAACTTACCAAGGTGACGGGGTTGATGAGTTTCCCGGGAAAAATGACTTGTATTACGAGTCCTATTTCAATCAAGCCCTGAATGAAGAGATAAAACGCGCAACAAAGTTCGTCGGCCCAGAACTCGAAGAGAGGCAACAGGTACTCGTAACAGATCAGGCATTTCTCGATTTGCATCGAGGTGAGGTCGAGTTTGTTCACGAGGGAACGATATTTCGTAGCCAAGAGCACAAAATCAAAGGGGAAAATTTACACAAGGAAGCCGTCGCTCTTGCTTTTATCGACCTCGCGACTTTCCCCGCGGCAAGGACTGTCATCTCGTCGGTCCTTACTCAAGGGTTCGCAACAGCTTTCTGGAAAGGACTGATAAGCGTCGATGGAAGGCCCATGAGCCACTTGCGCATGATCACGTCAAGGAATACTGTCGGACGGCAGGTTGAACTGGTTCAACCTGATGGTACGCGGCAAATAATTGGCCCCCACGAAGGCATGGGAAGCGCCAAGCTAAAAATATTGCGCGACGGCAATGACTTTAGGCTGCTGTTCGACTGGCAAGCTTATGCCGAGGCAAAACCAAATGCGAGATCCCTTCTGCCCTTGGCCGAAAACGAGGTCATTGGTATCCGCTTCCAAGCGGAATTTATGATCAGCGGAGAGGCAGCCACCCAAGGCCGTATGGAAATGTCGACTGTTGGCGGTCTGGAGGGGATTCAGGTGACGTTCTCGGGACGCCTCGATCTGAACTGAACGAAGATTGGCGGCTGCCCGTCTTTTCGGTGCGTTGCGCTGCGGTCCACGGCAAAAAGGTGTCGGGCGTCATCACGGTACTTGGCACCTAGAATGCCTGACCCTTCTCTACCACCGCACCAACACCCTTATGAGCTCCCTCAACTTCATCGGCGGCGAAAAAGGCGGTGTCGGCAAGTCCGTCACCGCCCGGGTCCTGGCGCAGTACTTCATCGATCACAGCAAGCCTTTCGTGGGCTTCGACACCGATCGATCGCACAGCTCCTTCACCCGCTTCTACGAAGGCTTCGCCTCGCCGGTGGTGGTCGACAGTTATGAGGGCCTGGACACGGTGGTCAACGGCTTCGAGACGCGTCCGCAGCAGAGCGTGATCGTCGACCTCGCAGCGCAGACGCTGGCGCCGCTGGCGCGCTGGATCAAGGATTCGGATCTCTTCGACGTCTTCGCCGAGCTCGGCGTGACGGTCAACTTCTGGCACGTGCTGGACGACGGCAAGGACTCGAGCGACCTGCTCGGCACGCTGGTCGACACCTTCGGCAATCGGCCCAACTACATCGTGGTGCAGAACTACGGCCGCGGCAACGACTTCGGCCTGCTGCTCGGCTCGCAGTCGCTCAGCAAGGCGGCCGCGCACGGGGCCCGCGTGATCGCCCTGCCCCGCCTGCACGACGCCAGCATGCGCAAAATCGATGCGCGGAACACCAGCTTCTGGAAGGCGGTCAACGACCGCGAAGGCGCCAGCGCGCTCGGGCTACTGGAGCGCCAGCGCGTGAAGAGCTGGCTCGCGACTTCTTACGCCGCCTTCGACACGCTGCCGCTCTGAGCGCGGCTCCCGCCTTCGCGGCGGGAGGCATGGGCGAGGCGATCCGCCTCGTCTTCGAGACCCGGCCCAGAAACGACGTGAACGCGGAGAACAGGCGCGCCACGTCGAGATCTCGCTCTAGCTGATCGATTGAAGACCGGGCGGCCGGATTGCCAGCCGCTGCTGCTGGCCCGAGATCAGCAAGCGCGGGTGCAACCTGGTCGTCGACCGCGAGCTGTCGAAGGTGGTCGCGCGCTTGGACCTGCTGCCTGCGCAGGCCGACGAGAAGTCCCGGAGAGCGGCGTTGGACTTCAGCCAGAACTGGCTGCTGGGGAACTTTGGGCCGTTTTTCTCGATGGTGAACAGGTAGGTCGAAGCTGGCTTCTTTGTAGTCAGTACTTTTGTTTGCTTTATTTCCGTACTGCTGCAAGCAAAGCGCGTTCCAACCGCTGCCGAAGATGGGAGAAATATTGCCCATTCGCGCCCTGTTTCCGAGTGAAACCTGTTCCTTGCCCTTTCTTCTCAACGGGTCAGAAAAGTTCAACCGCCTGGGCTTCCTGACGGTGGAACCTTCGTTTGCAGCAGGTTACTGATCCGATGAGCAAACCGGGTCACAAAGGTTTCCGAGCTTCACAGGGGGTTCCACGTCGTGGCGAAGAAGCACGTCCTACAGGGGTCGGCTAGCCACGTGCAAGCAGGTACGTATCTATGACCATTGATTCAGGCCAGGTAGCCCAACTCGTCGTGGAGTGGGGCAAACGCACACCGCGCATCGAAAGCATCGTCCAGGAAGCCGACGCCCCTCGCTGGAGCATCGAACGGGACGACGGGCTCGGCGCACGGGCCCGATTCGGTAGCAAACGAAGTTTTCAGTTCTCTTCTGGCGCCTGAGGACCTCGCCGCCAACCAACTCGACCCACTCGGCATGGGTGCCTGCAAGTGGGAGCTTTCTCATGAAAATAACAATTTCAAAATCTCGATCGATTGGCAAACTTATGCGGTTGCCAACGAAGGCCAGGACTGGCTGCCGCTGGCCAAGAACCAGGTCATCGGTATTCATTGGAAGGCTGATTTCATCATCGATGGGGACGCCGCTCGCGAACATCGGCTAGAGCTCTCAATTCCCAATGGGATCACGGCTGAGTTC
The DNA here is from genome assembly GCF_057657375.1 of Variovorax sp. Soil_C_12. Taxonomy (NCBI): domain Bacteria; kingdom Pseudomonadati; phylum Pseudomonadota; class Betaproteobacteria; order Burkholderiales; family Comamonadaceae; genus Variovorax; species Variovorax sp. Soil_C_12. The sequence continues at coordinate 190,373 of NZ_JBDGIO010000005.1, forward strand.
TCTGGCCGACTGGATGTCTGAGCGCGTCACCTCATGCCAGCACACGGGCAACACTTGCCCATATGGTGATCTGAGCGCTATCCCACGCTCAGCAAGGACAACCTAGATGGTCGATGAAGGCACAACCTAAGCGGCCTTCGACACGCTACCGCTCTGAACACCGGCGCGCGGGCCGCGCCGCCAGAACAACAGCCCCAGCAACAGCAGGCCGAACACCACGAACGAAATGAAGGACCAGTTCGCAATCGACAACCCCAAAAAGGTCCAGTCGATCTGCGTGCAGTCCCCGCCACCCCGAAAGATCATCGGCAGCGCCCGCTTCAGCGGAAAGGTCTCGATCATCCCGTAGAGGTCGCGCCCGCAGGACACGACCTCCGGCGGATACCACTGCAGCCAGCTCTGGCGCGCGGCCGTATAGGCACCGCCCACCGCCATCACCAACGCCAGCGTCGCGCCTGTGAGCTGCAGGCCACGGCCCTTGCTCAGCGCCGCCAGGCCGGTGAAGACCGCCACCAGCACCAGCGCATAGCGCTGCACGATGCACATCGGGCACGGCTCGAGCCCCACCACATGCTGCAGATAAAGCCCGAAGGCCAGCATGGCCACGCAGGCCGCGCAGATCAGCGCGAGCGCGCGGCGCGGCGCTCCGAAATACCAGTCCAACAAATCAATGCCCCTCTACGAAGACGCGGGCCCGGCGCGGCGTGGCAACCACCGTCTCGCCTTCGCGCAAGCCCAGGTCCCGGAACTGTTGCGCAGGGAGTTGCGCCTCGATGATGGTTCCGGAACCAGGATTGTCTGGATTCGATTCGACCGGTTCGAGTTCCAGGCGCGCGATCGGTCCGACCACGATAGCCCGGCTCAAGGTGGCGACGATGCCGCTGGCGCCGGGCACATAGCGCTCGACGTCGAGGTCGTGCGGCCGCACATAGGCCAGGGCCTTGCCGTTGCGCAGGTCGCGGTGCTCGGGCGAATCGATGCGAACGCCCTCCAGATGTACCTCGCCCTCGTGCGCGCGGCCGTGAAACAGGTTCACGTCGCCGAGGAAGCCGTAGACGAAGGGGCTGGCCGGGTGGTCCCACACGTCCTGCGGCGAGCCGACCTGCTCGATGCGGCCGCCGTTCATCAGCACCACGCGGTCGGCGACTTCCAGCGCCTCCTCCTGGTCGTGGGTGACGAAGATGCTGGTGACGTGCAGCTCGTCGTGCAGCCGGCGCAGCCAGCGGCGCAGCTCCTTGCGGACCTTGGCGTCGAGCGCGCCGAAAGGCTCGTCGAGCAGCAGCACCTTGGGCTCGACCGCGAGCGCGCGGGCCAGGGCGATGCGCTGGCGCTGGCCGCCCGAGAGCTGGGCCGGGTAGCGGTCGGCCAGCCAGTCGAGCTGCACGAGCTTGAGCAGCTCGTGCACCTTGGCCTTGATCTGCGCCTCGCCGGGCCGCAGGCCGCGCGGCTTGACGCGCAAGCCGAAGGCCACGTTCTCGAACACGGTCATGTGGCGGAACAGCGCGTAGTGCTGGAACACGAAGCCGACCTGGCGCTCGCGCACATGCACGTCGGTGGTGTCCTCGCCGGCGAAGAGAATGCTGCCGGCGTCGGCCGTTTCCAGGCCCGCGATGATGCGCAGCAAGGTGGTCTTGCCGCAGCCCGAGGGGCCCAGCAGCGCGACCAGCTCGCCCGAATCGACGTCGAGGCTGACGTCGCGCAGCGCGTGGAAGTCGCCGAACTGCTTGCTGACGTTGCGGATTTCAATGCTCATGTCTTGTTCTCCTCAGGCTTGCGCTGCCGAGAGCGGCCGCTCGGGCGGCAGCTCGGCCAGGGCCTTCATCTCGCGCTCGTGGCGCCATTCGATGACCGACTTGATGACCAGCGTGACCAGCGCCAGGATGGCCAGCAGCGAGGCCACCGCGAAAGCGGCCACGGACTGGTATTCGTTGTAGAGCACTTCGACGTGCAGCGGCATGGTGTTGGTCTGGCCGCGGATGTGGCCCGAGACCACCGACACCGCGCCGAACTCGCCCATGGCGCGCGCGTTGCAGAGGATCACGCCGTACAGCAGCCCCCACTTGATGTTGGGCAGGGTCACGCGGCGGAAGGTCTGCCAGCCGGTCGCGCCGAGCACGATGGCGGCCTGCTCTTCTTCGGTGCCCTGGGCCTGCATCAGCGGGATCAGCTCGCGCGCGATGAAGGGGAAGGTCACGAAGATGGTGGCCAGCACGATGCCCGGCACGGCGAAGATGATCTTGATGTCGTGCGCCGCCAGCCAGGGGCCGAACCAGCCCTGCGCGCCGAAGACCAACACGTAGATCAGGCCCGCCACCACGGGCGACACGGCAAAGGGAAGATCGACCAGCGTGGTCAGCAGTGCCTTGCCGCGGAACTCGAACTTGGCGATGGCCCAGGCGGCGGCGACGCCGAAGACGAGGTTCATCGGCACCGTGATGGCGGCGGTGATCAGCGTCAGGCGGATCGCGCTCCAGGCATCGGGCTCTTTCAGCGCTTCGAGGTAGGCGCCGGCGCCCTTGCGCAGGGCCTCGGTCGCCACGGCGGCGAGCGGCAGCACGAGGAACAGGAACATGAAGGCCAGCGCCACGCCGATCAAGGTGTAGCGCACCCAGGCCGCCTCGGTGGTGCCGGCCTTGGCGCGGCGAACGGTGCGCGTACTGCTCATGCCGAGGCTCCACGCCGCCGCTGCCAGGCCTGCAGCGCATTGATGACCAGCAGCAGCGCGAAGGAGATCACCAGCATCACCAGCGCGACCGCGGTGGCGCCCGCAAAGTCATACTGCTCCAGCTTGCCGATGATGATCAGCGGCGTGATCTCCGAGATCATCGGCATGTTGCCGGCGATGAAGATCACCGAGCCGTACTCGCCGATCGCGCGGGCGAAGGCCATCGCGAAGCCGGTCAGCAGCGCCGGCGTGATGGAGGGCAGGATCACCTTGGTGAAGGTCTGCAGCCGCGTCGCGCCGAGGCTGGTGGCGGCCTCTTCCAGTTCCTTCTCGGTGTCCTCGAGCACGGGCTGCACGGTGCGCACCACGAAGGGCAGGCCGATGAAGATCAGCGCGATCACAATGCCGGCCGGCGTGAAGGCCAGCTTGATGCCCATGGGCTCGAGGTACTGGCCGATCCAGCCGTTGCCCGCGAGCAGCGCCGTGAGCGAGATGCCGGCCACGGCGGTGGGCAGCGCGAAAGGCAGGTCGACCAGCGCGTCGACGATGCGCTTGCCCGGGAACTTGTAGCGCACCAGCACCCAGGCCACCAGCAGCCCGAAGACCAGGTTGACCAGTGCCGCGATCAGCGAGGCGCCGAAGGTCAGGCGGTACGAAGCCATCACGCGCGGCGCGGTCACCGCGGTCCAGAACTGCTCCCAGCTGAGCGCCGAGGTCTTGAAGACCAGCGCCGACAGCGGGATCAGCACGATCAGGCAGAGATAGAAGAGCGAAAAGCCCAGCGTGAGATGAAAGCCGGGCAGCACGCGGCGCGAGACGCCTGGGCGTCCCGGACGTGCGGACGGCGCTGCCGGTGCCGGCAGCGCCGAAGAGAGAGCACCGCTCATTTTTTACTTGGCGCCGGGCGTGTAGAGCTTGTCGAACTGACCACCGTCATTGAAGTGGACCTTCTGCGCTTCGCCGAGGCTGCCGAACAGTTCCTGCACAGTGAAGAGCTGCAAGGGCTTGAAGGTCGCGGCGTGCCTCTTGAGCACGGCTTCCGAGCGCGGGCGCAGCGCATGCTTGGCCGCGATCTCCTGCGCCTCGTCGGAGTACAGGTAGTCGAGGTAGGCCTTGGCGAGCTCGCCGGTGCCCTTCTTGGCCACCGTGCGCTCGACCACGGCCACCGGGTTCTCGGCCAGGATGCTGATCGAGGGATAGACCGCATCGACCTTGCCGGCGCCGAATTCGCGGTCGATGGAGACCACTTCGGATTCGAAGGTGATCAGCACGTCGCCGATGTTGCGCTGCAGGAAGGCGGTGGTGGCGTCGCGGCCGCCGCGCGCCAGCACCGGCACGTTCTTGAAGAGCTTGCCCACGAACTCGGCGGCCTGCGCGTCGCTGCCGCCCTTCTTCTTCACGTAGCCCCAGGCGGCGAGGTAGGCATAGCGGCCGTTGCCGCCGGTCTTGGGGTTGACGATCACGACCTGCACGCCGGGCTTGACGAGGTCGTCCCAGTCCTTGATGCCCTTGGGGTTGCCGTTGCGCGTGAGGAACAGCATGGTCGAGGTGGTGGGCGCCGCGTTCTGCGGGAAGCGCTTGGCCCAGTCCTTGGCGACCACGCCGGCATTGGCGAGGAAGTCGATGTCGGTGGTGGTGTTCATGGTCACCACGTCGGCCTCCAGGCCGTCGGCCACGGCGCGCGCCTGCGCGCTGGAGCCGGCATGCGACTGGTCGATCTTGACGTCCTTGCCCGCGGTCTTCTTGTAGTGGGCCACGAAGGCCGCGTTGTAGTCCTTGTAGAACTCGCGCGCCACGTCGTAGGACACGTTCAGCAGGGTCTGGGCCGAGGCGGTGCCTGCGGCGGCAGCCAGCGCCAGGGCGGCGATGATCGCCTTCGTCTTCGTCGTCTTGAAAGTCATAGGGTTGCCAGTGGTTCGAAGGGGGGACGGACGCCCGTCGGGGCATGGGGGTCGTCCGTCAGCGACTGGAGCAGCGCCAGGCCCAAAGGCCAGTCGCCATGCCCCGAATCGACGTTGATATGGCCGGCATTCTGCATGCGAACGAATTCGCTGCCCCAGGCGCGGGCATAGGCGCCGGCCAGGCGCACCGGGCAATAGGGGTCGTTGCTGCTGGCCACCACGATGCTGCGGTACGGCAGCTTCGCATAAGGCACGGGCGCGAAGTCCGCGAGCGCGGCGCGCCGTTCCGGGTCGGCCGGCGCCACCAGCAGCGCGCCGCGGATGCGGGCCGCGGCGGCCTCGGACAGGTGCGCGGTCGCGATGCAGCCCAGGCTGTGGGCGACGATCACGACCGGGCCGGGGCTTTGCAGCACCAGCGTTTCGAGCGCCGCCACCCAGGCCTCGCGCTTGGGCGTGATCCAGTCGTCCTGCACCACGCGCACGGCGCCCTGCATGCGCTCGGCCCACAGGCTTTGCCAGTGGCCCGGACCGGAATCGCGCCAGCCGGGGACGATGACGAGGGTCGCTGCGCTCACGAGTTCGCTCGCTTGCTCGCTCAGCGGTTGGGCTGCGGCGTCAGGCGCAGGTAGGGCCGCACGGCCTTGTAGCCCTTGGGAAAGCGCTGGGCGATCTCGTCCGGGTCCTGCAGGCTGGGGACGATCACCACCTCGTCGCCGTCGCGCCAGTTGGCGGGCGTCGCCACCTTGTGGCTGTCGGTCAGCTGCAGCGAGTCGATCACGCGCAGGATCTCGTCGAAGTTGCGGCCCGTGCTCGCCGGGTAGGTGATGGTGGTGCGGACCACCTTCTTCGGATCGATGATGAACACGCTGCGCACGGTGGCGGTGGTCGAGGCGTTCGGGTGGATCAGGTCGTAGAGGTCGGCCACCTTGCGATCGGCATCGGCCAGGATCGGGAAGTTGACGGTGGTGTTCTGCGTGTCGTCGATGTCGGCGATCCACTCCTTGTGCTTGTCCACCGGGTCGACGCTGATCGCGATCGGCTTGACGCCGCGCCGGGCGAATTCGGTGGCCAGCGCCGCGGTCTTGCCCAGCTCGGTGGTGCAGACGGGCGTGAAATCGGCCGGGTGCGAGAACAGCACGACCCAGGCGTCGCCGGCCCACTGGTAGAAGTCGATGGGGCCTTCGCTGGAGTCCTGGGTGAAATTCGGGGCGGTGTCGCCGAGTCGCAGGGTTGCCATGGTCGCTCTTTCTTCTTGCTCGATGGAGAGAGCGCCGATTCTGCGAAGCATTGCTTCAAAGCCAAACGAATATCTGCTTGTTTGAATATGGCATAAAGCGAATAAGGACAGCCTCAGACTTTCGTCATACCGTGAGCACGAAACCGCCCGCGCCGGTGTGCTCGGCCAGGAAATCGATCAGTTTCCGGATCGCCGGCACCAGTGCCCGCCGTGAGGGAAAGACCGCATGCAGGATGCCCGGCGGCGGGCCCCAGCCCGGTAGCACCTGGACCAGGCGCTTCGCTTCGAGGTCGTCCTTGCACATGTACTCGGGCAGCATGCTGGCGCCGACGCCCTCCACCACCGCGAATTTCAGTGTCAGCAGGTCGTCCGCCAAGTAGCGCGGCTGGTGCTGGAACGTGTGCCTGGCACCGCCTGGGCCTTCCAGGCACCAGCTGGCACGCCCGTCCGCGGCCGACTGGGACACGGTGTCCAGGCGCCCGAGCTCATCCACCGTCCGCACCGGGCCCTGGCGCCGGAGCTGGTCCGGGCTGGCCACCAGCACGCCCCGGGAGGTGGCGAACTGCTTGGCCACCAGCGTCGTGCTGTCTTCGATGACCGGCCGCACGCGCAGCGCCAGGTCGATGCCCTCTTCGATCGGGTCGACGGCCCGGTTCAGGATGCGCATCTCGATCTGCACCGCGGGGTAGCGCAGCATGAACTGCGACACCAGCACTCCGACGCCGCTCTGCGCCAGCGTGATGGGGCAGCTGATGCGCACCACGCCGCGCGGCTCGGTCTGCACCTGGGCGATGGCCTCGGCCGCGGCCTGGGCCGCGTCGCGCATCGCGACGCTGTGGCGCAGATAGAGCTCGCCGGCCGGCGTCAGCGACAGTTGCCGGGTGCTGCGCTGCAACAGCTGCACGCCCAGCCGCCCTTCCAGTTCAGCCACGCGGCGCGACAGCCTCGACTTCGGGATGCCCAGCGCCCGGCCGGCTGCCGCAAAGCCGCCGCGCTCGGCCACCTCGGCGAAAAAAACCATGTCGTTGAGGTCTTGCATGGCCGGCATTGTTCCATCAATAGGACGAACTGTGTGAAATTTGCCGGCTTATCAATCACTCGACTCAAAAATAGACTATCACCCATGCCGACCGATTCCTGTGCCGGCGCCACATCGAAAGAAAGCGATTGATCATGAAGCTGCTGCACATCGATTCCAGCGTCCTGGGTGACAACTCCGTTTCGCGCCAGCTGACGGCCGAAGCGGTCGCCACCTGGCGCAACAACCACCCCGGCACGGAAGTCGAGTACCTCGACCTGGCCGTTTCCGCACCCAGCCACCTCGACAGCCATTCGCTGGGCTTCCGCGCACCGGCCGGCACCGAGTTCACCGAGCGCCAGCGCGCCGAGAACGCGGTTTCGGAAAAGCTGGTGAGCCAGTTCCTGGCCGCCGACGTGATCGTGATCGGCGCCCCGTTCTACAACTTCTCGATTCCGAGCCAGTTGAAGGCCTGGATCGACCGCATCGCGCAGGTCGGCCGCACCTTCACGTACACCGACAAGGGCCCCGTGGGCCTGGCCGGCGGCAAGACCGTGATCGTCGCCATCACCCGCGGCGGCATCTACTCGACGACCGAAGGCGGCCAGGCGATGGAGCACCAGGAGAGCTACCTCAAGGTGGTGCTGGGCTTCGTGGGCATCACGGACGTGCGCTTTGTGCGCGCCGAAGGCCTGGCCATGGGCGATGCGCCGAAGGCGGCAGCACTCGGTGCCGCACGCGCCGACATCGGCGTGGTGGCGGGCGAAGCCGCCAACCAGGACGTCGCGTCCATCGCGGCCTGATTCCAGAAAGTTGTGCAGCGTGAGGCTCAGGCCTCACGCGCCTCGAAGGGCCGCCATGCGGCCCGGCGGCGTTTCAGCCGCCCCGCACACGATGTGCCTCAGGCGGTGGCGTGGCGCTTGATCCAGTCCACGTACTTGTCGACCCACCCCTGCAGGAACTTCTTGGTACTCCCCTCGGCAATATGGCCCTTGTCATCGAACAGGCTTTCCTTGTTCTGGATGAAGGCTTCGGGCTGGCCGAGCGTGGGCACGTCCAGATAAGCCAGCACGGTGCGCAACTGCTGCTGCGCGACGGCGGTTCCGATGGCGCCGACCGAGATGCCGATCACGCCGGCCGGCTTGCCGGCCCAGGCGCTCTGCCCGTAAGGCCGCGATGCGTGGTCGATTGCGTTCTTCAGCACGCCGGGCAACGCGCGGTTGTATTCCGGCGTCACGAAGATCAAGCCTTGCGCGGCGGCGATCTCGGACTTGAGCCGCTTCACCGAGGGTGCCTGGTTGCCGTCGTCGTCCTGGTTGTAGAGCGGCAGGTCGTCGATGCGCAGATGCTCGAGCGTGAAGTCCGCAGGCATCAGATGCGCGAGCGCGAGCGCAAGCTTGCGGTTGAAGGAATCCTTGCGCAGGCTGCCGACGATGACGGCAATTCGGGTCTGGCTCATAAAAGCTCCTTTGTGTTGGGGTGCGGCAAATTATGCGAAGCGCCTTTGACCTTTTCCAGACAAGCTCAATCGCAGCCCGCCTTCTGGAGGCTGGCCTGCGTGATGTTCGCGCCGGCCGGCACATCGTCGGTGATCCAGGTGTTGCCGCCGATCACCGCGCCCTTGCCCAGCGTCACGCGGCCGAGGATGGTGGCGCCGGCATAGATCACCACGTCGTCCTCCACGATCGGATGCCGCGGCAGGCCCTTCTGCAGGTTGCCTTCGGGGTCGATGGGGAAGCGCTTGGCGCCCAGGGTCACATGCTGGTAGAGGCGCACGCGCTTGCCGATCACCGTGGTCTCGCCGATCACGACGCCAGTGCCATGGTCGATGAAAAAGCCAGCGTCGATGCGCGCGCCGGGATGGATGTCGATGCCGGTCTGCGCATGCGCGAGCTCGGCCACGATGCGCGCCAGCAGCGGCAGGCCCAGCCCGTAGAGCTGGTGCGCGAGGCGGTGATGGATCATCGCCAGGATGCCGGGGTAGCACAGCAGCACTTCGTCGACGCTGTTCGCGGCCGGGTCGCCCTGGTACGCGGCGAGCACGTCGCCGTCCAGCAGGCGGCGAATCGACGGCAGCGCCGCGGCGAAGGCGCGCACGGCCTGCTCCGCCTCGGCATCGATCTCGGCCGGATCGCGCGGCTGGTGGCGTGCGTTGTAGCGCAGCTCCAGCCGGCCCTGCGCCAGCAACGACTGCAGCGCCGAATCGAGCGTGTGGCCGACGTAGAAGTCCTCGCTCTCGTGGCGCAGCTCGGGCGGGCCCAGCCGCATCGGGAACAGCGCGCCCTTCAGCGATTCGACGATCGCGGCCAGCGCATCGCGCGAAGGGAACTCGCGGCTTCCCGGCTCCCGCGAGCGCTTCTGGGCATCGCGCCACTCCTCGCGCGCCCCGCGCAGCGCAGCAACGATCTCATTGACTTCGAATCCGGCCATGGCATCTCTCCTTTTGGCGCCCATTGTTACGGCAATGAGCGCCGGCCGCGGCCGGTGCGGGTTTAGAAGCCACTGTCCCGGCGCTGAGATCGGCAGGCGCGCCGGGCAACGCGCCTTTCGATCGATCGCTGCACTTCAGCGCCAGTCGGCGGCCAGGAGGGGCGCCAGGCTGTTCTGGGGACAGGTCGTTGGCCAGACTGCAGTAGCCGCCGATCCTTGAGGCTTTGGTACCACGCTTCCATGCGTTGCTCTCATTGACTAAAGATGCCTCTGCTGCCTTTGTAGTTCGGCGTACTTGAGGCAGGCGGCCAACGGCAGTGGCGTAGTTGCCATGTCTTTCTTCCCTGGTTAATTAGTTGGTGACTTGTGCGACAGCGAAATCAAGTCCGGCACGTTAACGACCCGCGACGTCGCGTTCAATGTGAATATTCCCCAAGCGAGAATTGGTCAGATTTGATTCCCGTGGATATCACGCAACGCCTTGCGTGGATTCACGCCAACCACCACCACAGAACAAAGCCCACCGACGCCAGTCCGCCCAGCACCAACGCATATGCAGCAGCTCGTAGCAGGATTTTTTCCAGACGCACGAGCTGCCGGTATCGCCTCTCGCTGGTCGCGTCCCAGCCGAGAAACCATGCCAAGGCCAGGATCACAGTCGCCATGCTGAGCCAGACGATGGTGGGGATCTCACTCGAATCCATGCTGTGCTTTTCCTTTCCCTTTTCTCTTGCGGCTTGCGCCCTCAGCGCTCCATCACCAGCGTCACCGGAAAGACCACCCCGCGCTTCTCGTAGCTCACCGAATCGGCCGTGACGGTGCGCACGGCGGCGGCGCCAACGGTGCCGTAGCGCATGAACGGAAAGGTTTTCGGCTTGATCTCGGCCCGCTGCCGCACGGCCAGATGCCGGGCCGCACGCAAGAACAGATCGATGTCGGCGCCCTCACCAGGCTGCAGCCAAGGTCGCGGGCCAGCGTGGCCGGATCGGCTGCGATGCGGTGCGTGCGCGGCAGAGCACACAAGGCATGCAGCGCGGGGTCTGCGGTTCGCGCGCCCTCTTCCAAGCCTGCGCGCGAACCCGCCGCTATCGCGGCCCCCTGTACTCCCTGCATCGCCTACTCCCTGAGCCTTTGGTGTGTGGCGAGGGAAGATAGCCGAAGCCCGGAGGGGCCGCACCCCTCCAAAAGTCGATACTTGAAATCGATAAGACTTACGCCTTACCGCACGCACACTTTCCGCGGACTTGGGATTAATCCCTTCAGTGTCCCGGCACCAGGAAGTCCTGGCTGATCCGCCATCCGAGCTCGTTCACCCGGTCGAGGAACTGCGTGAGGTACGCGTGCAGCCCGGTCGCGAGGATCTCGTCGACGCGCGCGTACTGCAGATCGGCCAGCAGCTTGCCGGCGCGCCGCTGGGTCTCGGCGCTCTGGTCGTTCTGCACCTTCTCGAGGTCGTTCACCACCTCGACCAGGCTGGCGTGCAGCGAGCGTGGCATGTCCGCGCGCAGGATCAGCAGCTCGGCCACGCGCTCAGGCTTGATCACGTCGCGGTACACCTTGCGGTAGACCTCGAAGGCCGAGACGCTGCGCAAGATGGCGCTCCAGTGATAGAAGTCGTACTCCTGGTCCTCCTCGGTGGCGGTGCCGAAGAACTCGCTGTTGAGCGCATGGAACTTCACGTCGACCAGGCGCGCCGTGTTGTCGGCGCGCTCGATGAAGGTGCCCAGGCGCGAGAAGTGGAAGGCCTCGTCTTGCAGCATGGTGCCCACCGTCACGCCGCGCGACAGGTGCGAGCGGAACTTGACCCACTCGAAGAACTGCCCTGGGTCGCGCTCGAAGTCGCCGGCGCGCAGCATGCGGTTGACCTCGAGCCAGGTGGTGTTCTGCGTCTCCCACGATTCGGTGGTGAGCGCGCCCCGCACGGCCCGCGCGTTCTCGCGCGCGGCACGCAGGCAGGACACGATGGACGAAGGATTGGCCTCGTCCTTGACCATGAACTCCATCACGCGGTCGGGCGTGATCTGGTCGTACTTGTCGTTGAAGGCCGGCAGCAGCTCGCTGATCGACAGCAGGCCCTGCCAGCCGTATTTGGCGACCTCGGCCGATTGCGGCAAGAGCGAGGTCTGGTAGTTGACGTCGAGCATGCGGGCGGTGTTTTCGGCCCGTTCGGTGTAGCGCGACATCCAGTAAAGGTGATCGGCGGTGCGTGAGAGCATGTGGCGGTTCCCTGTAATGGCCTCAAACCCCGAAAGCGCTGTCGCGCTTTGGCGTGTTTTGGTGGCGACATGACAAGCGCTTCGCGCAATTGTCAGTCGCCCCCGCGAATGCCTTCGGCATATCGCCCGCCCGTTCGGTGTAGCGCGACATCCAGTAGAGGTGATCGGCAGTGCGCGAAAGCATGGTGTTCTTCTCCTCGGATCAGCTCGACTGCGTCTGGGTCTGGCTCTGCGTCTGTTCCGGCGCGCCGTTGCGCGGCTTGGTTCGCCGGTCGCCCTCGAGGATCCAGGTGTCCTTGGTGCCCCCGCCCTGCGAGGAGTTGACCACCAGCGAGCCCTCCTTGAGCGCGACGCGCGTGAGCCCGCCCGGCACCATCTGCACTTCCTTGCCCGAAAGCACGAAGGGCCGCAGGTCGATGTGGCGCGGCGCGATGCCCGACTCGACGAAGGTGGGCGAGGTCGACAGGCTCAGCGTGGGCTGCGCGATGTAGCCGTCGGGCTTGGCCAGCACGGCCTTCTTGAAGTCCTCGATCTCGGCCTGCGTCGCGGCCGGGCCGATCAGCATGCCGTAGCCGCCGGCGCCATGCACCTCCTTGACCACCAGGTCCTTCATGTGGGCCAGGGTGTAGTCGAGGTCTTCCTTGTTGCGGCACATCCAGGTCGGCACGTTCTTGAGGATCGGCTGCTCGCCCAGGTAGAACTCGATCATCTTCGGCACGTAGGGGTAGATCGACTTGTCGTCGGCCACGCCGGTGCCCACGGCATTGCAGATCACGACGTTGCCCTCGCGGTAGGCGCGCATCAGGCCGGCGCAGCCCAGTGTGGACGTCGGGCGGAACACCTCGGGGTCGAGGAAGTCGTCGTCCACGCGGCGGTAGATGACGTCCACGCGCCGCGGTCCGCGGGTGGTGCGCATGTAGACGAAGTCGTCCTTGACGAAGAGGTCCTGCCCCTCGACCAGCTCCACGCCCATCTGCTGGGCGAGGAAGGCGTGCTCGAAGTAGGCGCTGTTGTACATGCCGGGCGTGAGCACCACCACCGTGGGCTCGGCAGTGGCCGGCGGGGCGGACGCGCGCAGGGTTTCGAGCAGCAGGTCGGGATAGTGCGCCACCGGGGCGACGCGGTTCTGGCTGAAGAGGTCGGGGAAGAGCCGCATCATCATCTTGCGGTTCTCCAGCATGTAGCTCACGCCGCTGGGCACGCGCAGGTTGTCTTCGAGCACGTAGTACTCGCCGTTGCCGCTGGCGTCGGGCGCGCGCACGATGTCGATCCCGGCGATGTGCGAGTAGACGTCGTTGGGCACCTTCACGCCCACCATCTCGGGCCGGTACTGCGCGTTGTTGAAGATCTGCTCGGAGGGCACCACGCCGGCCTTGACGATCTCCTGCCCGTGGTAGACGTCGTGGATGAAGCGGTTGAGCGCCGTCACGCGCTGCACCAGGCCCTTCTCCATGCTCTCCCATTCATGGGCGGGGATGATGCGCGGCAGCAGGTCGAAGGGGATCAGGCGCTCGGTGCCCGAACCGTCCTCGTCCTTCGCGCCGTAGACGGCGAAGGTGATACCGACCCGGCGGAAGATCATCTCCGCCTCCTCGCGCCGCGAACGCATCACCTCGGGCGGTTGCTTCGCGAGCCACTGGTCGTAGCGCTTGTAGTGATTCCGGATCGCCGCGCCTGGGTAGGGCAGCTGCTCGTACATCTCGTCGAATTTGTGCATGGGACGACCAATCTCCTTGGCCGTAGCTTAGCAAGTTCAAGGCCAGACGCTCTGCTCACGCTAACCCCAACGCGACATTCAGGGCGGCTGGTGATGCCAGTAGCGCCGGCCTTCCTGCCGTTCGCAGCGAACGCTCCCGGGATGGGCGCTGGACCAGCGGGCGGCGCCGCAATGCGCCGAATCGACCAGGGCGATGCCGCGCTCCGCATAGCGCGCCACCACCTCACCGGCGGGGTGGCCGAAGCGGTTGCGGTAGCCGGCCTGGACCAGCGCGATGCGCGGCTGCACGGCGTCGAGCAGCGCGGGGGTCGAGGAGGTCTTGCTGCCATGGTGGGGGACCAGCAGCAGGTCGGCCTGCAGCGCCGGCGTGCGCGCTGCCAGCGCGGCTTCCTGCACCCGCTCGATGTCGCCGGCCAGCAGCACGGCGGCACGCCCGTTGCCGACGCGCAGCACGCAGGAGACCGCGTTCGGCTTGGTGAAGCCGGCGTAGTCGGCCTCCTGGGGGTGGAGGATCTCGAAGCGCACGCCGTCCCAGGTCCACTGCTGGCCGGTCAGGCAGCGCTGGACCGGCCGCAGCTGCTGCAGCGGGTGCCCAGCCTCGACCGAGCTGCGCAGCTCGGCCTCGGCCTGCGTCGCCAGCACCGCGGGCGCGCCGCCGGTGTGGTCGCTGTCGCGGTGGCTCAGGACGACGGTGTCCAGCCGCTCGCCCAGCGCCCGAAGCAGCGGCACCAGGACCCGGTGGCCGGCATCGCTTTCCAGGCTGTAGCGCGGACCGGCGTCGTAGAGCAGGCTGTGGGTCGCGGTGCGCACGAGCACCGCATTGCCCTGGCCGATGTCGGCCGCCAGCAGCTCGAACTCGCCCGCCGGCGGCCGCGGCGCCTGCCAGAGCAGTGCCGGCAGCAGCAGCGGCAGCCCCTGCAGGCGCAGTGCCCAGGGCAGGCGCATGGCCAGCAGCACCCCGCCGGCCACGCCGGCGACGCTGGCCCAGAGCGCAGGCGCCGGCGCCGAGAGCGTGGCCAGCGGCAGCTCGGCCAGCCACTGCAGCACGAAGGCCAGCAGTTGCACCGCCCGGGCGGCCAGGTCCCACAGGGGCGGCATCAGCACGCCGAGCATGGCGAGCGGCGTCAGAACCAGCGTGACCCAGGGAATGGCGATGGCATTGGCCAGCAGCCCGACGCTCGAGACCTGATGGAACAGCAGCAGGCTCAGCGGCGTCAGCGCCAGCGTCACCGCCCATTGCTCGCGCGCCATGCGCGCCAGGCGCGCCGCGGCGCCCGCACCGCCGGCGTCCGCCGACCCGCTGGCGAACAGCACGCCGACGGCGACGAAGCTGAGCCAGAAGCCCGCCTGCATCAGTGCCCAGGGATCGACAGCCACGACCACCGCGCATGCGCCCAGCCAGACGAAGGGCCAGGGCCACTGCCGGCCGGTGAGCCGCAGCAGCGCGACCGTGGCCAGCATCCAGACCGTGCGCTGCGAGGGCAGGCCCCAGCCGCTGAAGAGGGCATACAGCGTCGCCAGCAGCACGCCGCCCACCAGGGCCGCATGTGGCGCGGGCAGCCACAGCGTGAGGCGGCTGCTGCGCCGCCAGGCCGCGCCCACCGCCCATGCGGCCAGCCAGGCGAACATCGTGATGTGCAGGCCTGAGATCGACATCAGGTGCGCCACGCCGGTGGCGCGGAACACGTCCCAGTCGGCACGCTCGATCGCGTTCTGATCGCCGGTGACCAGGGCCGCGATCACGCCGGCCGGCCGGCGCTCGGGCACGCGCTCGAAGACGGCGTCGCGCACCGCTTCGCGCGCCCGCTCGACGGGGTGGCGCCAGGTCTGCCCGAGCGGCTGCGGCGGCGCATCCCGCGTGCCCGTGCGCACGTAGCCGCTGGCCTGCACGCCCTGCTCCCACAACCGCAGCTCCTGGTCGAAGCCATGCGGGTTGAGATTGCCGTGCGGCGCCTTCAGGCGCACCGTCATGCGCCAGCGCTCGCCCGCGTGCACGGCGCCCGGCGCGGCAGCGGGCTCGGCGCGCGAGGCCTGCTCAGGCGCGCGCCCCCAGAAGCCGGTGTTGTCCGCGTACCAGCCCAGCGCGATGCGTGAGGGTGTGCGCGGCAGCCTGCTGTCGGCATCGCCGGCCCAGCGGGCGCTCTCGACATCGAAGAGAAAGCGCACGGCCCCATCGCCGTGCTGCGGCATCTGCGAGACCACGCCCTCCACCTGCAGGTCGCGGCCTTCGAGGGAGGGATGCAACGCTTCGCCCGCATAGGCGCAGGCACGCCAGCCCGCGAGGCCGCCGCCGGCCATCGCCCCGGCGATCAGCAGGGCAGGCAGCAGGACGCGCGCGGATGGCCCCCGCCCGCGCAGCAACGGCAGGCATGCCGCCGCGGCCGCCAGCATGGCGACGTAGACGGCGGCGCCCCACAGCGCGGCCTGCTGCAGCTGCAAGGCCGCGCCCAGCACCGAGCCGGCCATCAAGGCAAAGAAGCCCAAGCCGCGGCCCTGCTCGCCGGCCGTCACGAAACACTCACCGATGCCATGCTGCAATCACTCCCTCAGCTGCGCTCTGTGGCGCGCTAATTGCTATGCCTGTGGGCTAGTATGCGTCCTCGTTCAGAGGCTCCCTCGACGCTTTAGAAAAAAATGTCCATCCACGCCGCACTCCACCACGTCACCCACTACAAGTACGACCGTCCGGTGCAACTGGGCCCCCAGGTGGTACGCCTGCGTCCCGCGCCGCATTGCCGCAGCAAGGTGATCTCGTACTCGCTGCGGGTCGAGCCCGAGCAGCACTTCGTCAACTGGCAGCAGGACCCCTTCGCGAACTACCTCGCGCGGCTGGTGTTCCCCGAGAAGGCGCGCGAGTTCAAGGTCACGGTCGACCTGGTGGTCGAGATGGCGGTCTACAACCCCTTCGACTTCTTCCTCGAGCCGCAGGCCGAGAACTTTCCCTTCAAGTACACCGAATCGCAGGCGCAGGAGCTGGCGCCCTACCTGGTGGCCGATCCCGCCACGCCGCTGGTGGCCGCCTACCTCGAGAAGATCGACCGCAAGACGCAGCGCACCATCGACTTCCTGGTCGGCATCAACCAGCAGGTGCAGCAGGACGTCAACTACCTGATCCGCATGGAACCCGGCGTGCAGACGCCGGAGCAGACGCTGGGCAATGCCTCGGGCTCCTGCCGCGACTCGGCCTGGCTGCTGGTGCAGCTGCTGCGAAACGTAGGATTGGCGGCGCGCTTCGTCTCGGGCTACCTGATCCAGCTCACGCCCGACGTGAAGGCGCTCGACGGTCCCAGCGGCACCAACGTCGACTTCACCGACCTGCACGCCTGGTGCGAGGTCTACCTGCCGGGCGCCGGCTGGGTCGGCCTCGACGCCACCTCGGGCCTGATGGCCGGCGAAGGCCATATCCCGCTGGCTTGCACGCCCACGCCCTCCAGCGCGGCGCCGATCGAAGGCGGAGTCGACGAGGCCGAGGTGGACTTCGGCCACGAAATGAAGGTCACGCGCATCCACGAGTCGCCGCGCGTGACCAAGCCCTACACCGAGGACCAGTGGGCCGAGGTGCTGGCCCTGGGCGATGCCGTCGATGCGCGCCTGGCGGCCGGCGACGTGCGCCTCACCATGGGCGGCGAGCCCACCTTCGTTGCCACCACCGACCGCGACGCCGCCGAATGGAACACCGATGCGCTGGGCCCCACCAAGCGCGGCTACGCGACCGAGCTGGTGCACCGGCTGCGCGACGAGTACGGCCAGGGCGGCTTCCTGCATTTCGGGCAGGGCAAGTGGTACCCGGGCGAGCAGCTGCCGCGCTGGGCGCTGTCGATCTTCTGGCGCGCCGACGGCCAGCCCGTGTGGCACCGCCCCGAGCTCTTCGCCGACGAGCGCCATCCCACCCACTACACCAGCGAAGACGCGCAGCGCTTCACCCGCGCCCTGGCGCACCGGCTGGGCCTGACCGACCGCTTCGTGCAGCCCGGCTACGAGGACGTCTACTACTACCTCTGGCGCGAGCGCCGGCTGCCGGTGAACGTCGACCCCTTCGACTCGAAGCTCGACGACGAGATGGAGCGCGTGCGCCTGCGCCGCGTGTTCACGCAGAAGCTCGATGCCGTCATCGGCTACGTGCTGCCCATCGAGGCCGCCAACGCCGACACCGATGCGCCCGCGCTCGCCGGCCCGGGCTGGAAGACCGGCCCCTGGTTCCTGCGCGACGACCGCCTCTACCTGATCCCAGGCGATTCGCCGATGGGCTTGCGCCTGCCGCTGGATTCGCAGCCCTGGGCCAGCAAGGGCGACTACCCCTACCTGGTCGAGCGCGACCCCACCGCGCCACGCGCGCCCCTGCCGGCCTCGGCCCTGTTCCGGGCGCGCTACGAGGGCACGCCGGGCAGCGCGCCCGACCTCGTCGAAGTGCCCTACGACTTCGGCACGCCGCAGCAGTCGCCAACCGCCGTGCGCTTCCAGGCCGCGCACGGCAATGCCGCGGCGGCGCGCGCGCAGGCCGCGGCGGAGCCGACCACGGTGCGCCCTCCGCGGCGCGGCGAGTCGGCCCACTGGATCACGCGCTCCGCGCTGTGCGTGGAAGTGCGCGACCCGCGCCGCGCCAACGGGCCCGCAGCCGAGAAGCTCGGCAGCGCCTCGGGCGTGCTCTACGTCTTCATGCCGCCGCTGGCGCGGCTGGAGGATTACCTCGACCTGCTCGCCGCGGTCGAGGCCACCGCCGGGGAGCTCGACCTGCGGGTGGTGATCGAAGGCTATCCGCCGCCGCGCGATCCGCGCCTCAAGCTGCTGCAGGTCACGCCCGATCCGGGCGTGATCGAGGTCAACATCCATCCGGCCCACAACTGGCGCGAGCTGGTGGAGCACACCGAGTTTCTCTACGGCGCGGCCTTCGAGACCCGGCTGTCGGCCGAGAAGTTCATGACCGACGGCCGCCACACCGGCACCGGCGGCGGCAACCACTTCGTGCTGGGCGGCGCCACGCCCGCCGACAGCCCCTTCCTGCGCCGGCCCGAGCTGCTCGCGAGCCTGCTGCTCTACTGGCACAACCACCCCTCGCTCAGCTATTTGTTCTCGGGCCTCTTCATCGGCCCCACCAGCCAGGCGCCGCGCGTGGACGAGGCGCGCAACGACCAGGTCTACGAGCTGGAGATCGCTCTGGCCCAGATCGCGCGCAGCCGCGAGGTGCATGGCGAGGACATGCCGCCCTGGCTGGTCGACCGCACGCTGCGCAACATCCTCGTCGACGTCACCGGCAACACGCACCGCAGCGAGTTCTGCATCGACAAGCTCTACTCGCCCGACGCCACCACCGGCCGCCTCGGCCTGCTGGAGCTGCGCGCCTTCGAGATGCCGCCGCATGCGCGCATGAGCATCGCGCAGCAGCTGCTGCTGCGCGCCATGGTGGCGCGCTTCTGGGACGCGCCCTACCGCGCCCCCGTCACGCGCTGGGGCACCGAGCTGCACGACCGCTTCTTGCTGTCCACCTTCGTCAAGATGGACTTCGAGGACGTCATCAGCGAGATGCGCCAGGCCGGCTTCGCCTTCGACCCGGTCTGGTTCGCGCCGCATTTCGAGTTCCGCTTCCCGCTGGTCGGCCAGGTGCAGGCCATGGGCGTGGAGCTCTCGCTGCGCAACGCGCTCGAGCCCTGGCACGTGATGGGCGAGGAAGGCTCGGCCGGCGGCACGGTGCGCTATGTCGACTCGTCGCTGGAGCGCGTCGAGGTGCGCGTGACCGGCCTCAACGAGAGCCGCTACGTCATCACCGTCAATGGCCAGGTGCTGCCGCTGCAGCCCACCGGCACGGCCGGCGAGTTCGTGGCCGGCGTGCGCTACAAGGCCTGGAATCCGCCCTCGGCGCTGCACCCCAGCATCGGCGTGCATGCGCCGCTGACCTTCGACATCGTCGACACCTGGATGAAGCGTTCGCTCGGCGGCTGCCAGTACTTCGTCTCGCATCCGGGCGGACGCAGCTACGACACCTTCCCCGTCAATGCCTACGAGGCCGAGAGCCGGCGCCTGTCGCGCTTCTCGCGCATGGGCCATTCGCCGGGACTGCTTCGCACCCCGCCGGCGAGCATCGAGATCGCGGGCAGCCGGGAATTCCCGTTCACGCTGGATTTGCGCAAAGCTTGACGCGCGAGCCTGGGTCTTGTGGCGAGGGTGTGACAATCAACGCACCGTGGACCCCTTGAACGAATCCCTCTTCGACGCCCAGGCGCTGGAATCGCCGGCCGTCCTGGCGTCGTCGCTCGCGCCGCCGGCCGCGCCGGGGCATTTCGACGAGCTGCGCGGCCTCGCCACGCCGGCCAGCGTGCCGCGGCTCGGCGTGCCCTCGCAGCCGGCGCCGCTGCACGACGCATCCTCCCCGCCCCCGGCCACGCCGGCCGAGGCCCCGGCCGATGAACGCGCCCCGCTGGCGCCGCATTGGGCCGGCTTCTTCGAGCAACTCGGCACCGAGGGTTTCAGCGACCTCCCCCGCCGCGCCGTCAGCCTGGAGCGCCAGATCCGCGACAACGGCGTCACCTACAACGTGTATGCCGACACCGACAGCCCGCAGCGGCCCTGGTCGCTCGATCTCTTCCCGCTGATCGTTCCGCCCGAGAGCTGGGCCACGATCGAGGCCGGCACGCTGCAGCGCGTGCGCCTGCTCGATCGCGTCCTGGCCGACGTCTACGGCCCGCAGAAGCTGCTGGCCGAAGGCCTGCTGCCGCCCGCCCTGGTGCATGGCAACCCGGGCTACCTGCGAGCGATGCACGGCGTGCGCCCGCCGGGCGACACCTGGCTGCGCATTGCCGCCCTGGACCTCGCGCGCGGCCCCGACGGCAACTGGTGGGTGGTGTCGCAGCGCACGCAGGCACCCTCGGGCCTGGGCTATCTGCTGGAGAACCGCCTGGCCATCGCGCGGCAGTTCCCGCAAGCCTTCGAGGCGCTGCACGTGCAGCGCCTGGCCGCCACCTACAACGCGATGATGGAGGGCCTGCAGCACATGTGCCCCGCCGGCCAGCCGCCGCACATCGTGCTGCTGACGCCCGGGCCCTACAACGAGACCTACTTCGAACACGCCTACATCGCGCGCTACCTGGGCATCACGCTGGTCGAGGGCAACGACCTCACGGTGCGCGACCAGCGGCTCTACCTCAAGACCTTGCAGGGGCTGCGGCCGGTCCACGGGCTGATCAAGCGCCTGGACGACCAGTTCCTCGACCCGCTGGAGCTGCGCGCCGATTCCACCCTCGGCGTGCCCGGCCTGCTGCAGGCGGTGCGTGCCGGCAACGTGCTGGTGGCCAACACGCCCGGCTCGGCCTTCCTCGAATCGCCCGCGCTGCTCGGCTTCCTGCCCGCGCTGTCGCGCCGGCTGCTGGGCGAGAAGCTGCTGCTGCCGGCCCTGCCCACCTGGTGGTGCGGCGAGCGCGCCGCGATGGAGGCCGTGCTGCCGCAGCTGGCCGGCTGCACCATCAAGCCCACCTACGCCGGCGAGGACGGGCATGCCGGCTTCGAGACCATGCTCGGCAGCCGCCTGAGCCGGCGCGAGCTCGACGAATGGGCCGGCCGCATCGTGCGCGAGGGCGAGGAATACACGGTGCAGAACTACCTGCCGATCGCGCAGATGCCGACCTGGAGCCAGGACCTGGGCGAGGGCCGCATCGCGCCACGCGCGGTGCTGCTGCGCGTCTTCGCGGTCTGCGTCGGCCCGCAGTCCTGGCGCGTGCTGCCTGGCGGGCTGGCACGGCTGGCGGCGGCCGACGCGCAGATCGCCTCGATGCAGCGTGGCGGCAGCAGTGCCGACGTGTGGGTGCAGACGCACGGCGAAGTCGACCGCACCACCCTGCTGCAGGCCCACAGCACGCCGGCCTCGCTGGCGCGCCACCGCGCGCCGGTCACCAGCCGCGCGGCCGAGAACATGTTCTGGCTGGGCCGCTATACCGAACGCGCCGAGAACGCCGTGCGCCTGGCGCGGCTCACGCTGGACCTCCTCAGCGGCGAAGATCCTTCGTCGCCCAGCCTGCTGACCTGGCTGCACGACATGGCGCGGCGCAACGCACTGGTGCCGCGCGACGTGCCCAGGCTGCCGCGCTCGCGGCGCGTCTTCGAGCGCGCGCTGATCGCCGAGCTGGGCGACATCGACGAGGGCGGCAGCGTGGGCTACAGCCTGCGCTGCGTGCGCCAGGCCGCGGCCGCGGTGCGCGAGCGGCTGTCGCCGGACCACTGGAACCAGATCGTGCGCGCCGAGGCCGAGTTCATGCGCCGCAGCGCCGAGCAGGCCGGCGAGCGCGGCGAAGGCGGCTATGCCAGCGCCGCCGCGCTGCGCATGCTCGAGTCCGCCAGCGCCGCGCTGTCCGCCATGACCGGCGCCCAGACCGACCGCATGACGCGCGACGACGCCTGGCGCCTGCTCTCCATCGGCCGCCACATCGAGCGCCTGGCCTTCCTCTCCAGCTCGCTGGCGGCCGGCTTCGAGCTCGGCTCGGTACACGACGTGAGCGGCTTCGAGGCGATGGTCGCGCTGTTCGACAGCACCATCACCTTCCACGCGCGCTACCAGCAGCGCCGCGACGTCGCCACCCTGGTCGACCTGCTGGTGCTGGACGGCGACAACCCGCGCTCGCTGGCCTGGGTCACGCAGACGCTGCGCGGGCGCATCGCGCGGCTCGCGGGCAGCGCGCCGGGCAAGCTCACGGCGCTGTCGCACGAGCTGCCCGACCCGGCCACCTGGACCCTGGAGCACCTGTGCGAGCCCGGGCCCCGCGCGGACTACGCCGCGCTGGCGCAGCTGCTCGAGACCTGCGAGACCGCGGCCTACCATGTGTCGGATGCGATCGGCATCCGCTATTTCACCCTGACCTTGGAATCGCTCCATTCCGTCGGGGCCTAGAGGGCCTAGCCATGCTCCTGCACGTCACTCACGAAACGCGCTACGCGTATTCGCCCCCCGTCGAAACCGCCCAGCACCTGGCGCACCTCAAGCCGCGGGCCACGCCGTCGCAGCGCCTGGTGAGCCACGCGCTCACGGTCAGCCCCGAGCCTGCGCAACGCAGCGAGTCGCCTGACGTCTACGGCAACGCGCGCGCCTTCTTCGCGCTGGACTCGACCCACGAGGAGCTGGTGGTCACGGCCGAGAGCGTGGTCGAGACCTCCACGCCCCTGCTCTCGCCCGCCGCCGCGCGCGAACTGCCTTGGGAGGAGGTGCGCGAGCGCTTCCGCTACGCCAAGGAAACGCGCTTCGATGCCGCCGCCGAATTCGTCTTCCCCTCGCACTACGTGCCGCGGCACGACGACTTCGCCGCCTATGCGCGGCCCAGCTTCACGCCGGGCCGCCCGCTCTTCGACGCCGCCATGGACCTGGCGCTGCGCATGCACACCGACTTCGTCTACGACAGCGGCAGCACCGAGATCAGCACCCCGGCGATCGAGGCCCTGGCCCAGCGCCACGGCGTGTGCCAGGACTTCGCGCACATCATGATCGCCTGCCTGCGCACCCTGGGCCTGGCGGCGCGCTACGTCAGCGGCTACCTGCTGACGCAGCCGCCGCCGGGCCGGCCGCGGCTGCTCGGCGCCGATGCCTCGCATGCCTGGGTCTCGGTCTACATTCCCGGCGCCGATGGGCCTGGCGACTGGGCCGAATTCGACCCCACCAACGGCCGCCAGCCCGGCGAGGACTATGTCGCGCTGGCCATCGGCCGCGACTACTCCGATGTCTCGCCGATGCGCGGCGTGCTGCACGGGGGCGCGCGCCACACCCTGTCCGTCGGCGTCACGGTGCGGCCGCTGGAGGAGTTGCGGGCCGAGGCCGCGAAGGCGGCGCAGCAGGTGCAGTCGCAGAGCCAGAGCCAGACCCAGACCCAGACCCAGACCCAGACACAATCGCCCTTCCAAGACCCAGACAAGGAACCCTCATGAGCATCGACGACAAACTGAAAAGCCTCGGCATCACCCTCCCGCCGGTCGCCATCCCCGCCGCCGCCTACGTCCCCTTCGTGCAGACCGGCAAGCTGGTCTTCCTCTCCGGCCATATCGCCAAGAAGGACGGCAAGCCCTGGGTCGGCCAGCTCGGCGCCGGCCTCGGCACCGAGGAAGGCAAGCAGGCCGCGCGTGCCATCGCGATCGACCTGCTGGGCACGCTCAAGGCGGCCATCGGCGACCTGAACAAGGTCAAGCGCATCGTCAAGGTGATGAGCCTGGTCAACTCGACGGCCACCTTCACCGAGCAGCACCTGGTGACCAACGGCGCCAGCGAGTTCTTCGCCGAGGTCTTCGGCCCCGAGAAGGGCGCGCATGCGCGCAGTGCCTTCGGCGTGGCGCAGATCCCCTTTGGGGCCTGCGTCGAGATCGAGCTTATCGCTGAAGTCGAGTAAGGCCGGACCCGCCCCCAAGGCAGGGGAGCTTCCTTTGAACAGTGCAAATGCAATATATAGACGTTGCATTTGCAACTGTGCTAAGGTGGCGCAATGCCAAAGAACGAAACCTCATCGGCCGCCTGCAAGATGGCGCGGGAGTTCGAGCGCGTCTTCGTGGTGTTCCTCGACTCCCCTGACCGCAGGCTTCGCTCCGGCGATCACTTCTTCGATCGCTCCGCCAATTCCTGTCGGCTCGATCGGGACAAGGCCTCTCACTACGCTTCCTCGAGCATGCGTGCCGGTGCGGTGGATGAATGGTTCAAGGCCTCCCGGTTGCCGCGCAAGAAGGACCTTCAGCTGGCCCTGTGCCTGAACGCCTCCATGCTGTCCCGCGCTCACACGGAAAAGCCGCTGGAGCCGGTCGTGACGGAACGCATGTTCAGGCAGGCGGACCTGCTGGTACGCGCCACGGAGGTGTTCGGCGAAGACGGCCCGACCTGGATGGCAACGCCCCACCCTCTCCTGGACGGCAAGGCACCTGCTGAGTTCGCCACCAACGAATTCGGCGGCGAGAAGGTTCGCTCAATGCTCAACGCGATCGAGCACGGAGGCGTTGTTTGAGCCTGGCGGTCTGGCGCATCGGAACGACCAGGGCGCTGCGATTCGAACAACTCGACCTGGGGTCGACATTGACCCCAGGCCGCTGGCACCAGCCGCCTCCTGCCGGCCGCCCCGTTGTCTACGCAGGTGGCAGCCGGGCGCTCTGCCAACTCGAGAAACGCGTCCATTGCAACGGAATCAGGCCGCTGAACCAGGCCTTGTTGCGTCTCGATCTTCCCGATGGCGCGATCCTCGAAGACGTGCGCGCCCTGACGGACCTGCCTTCCAACTGGATCGACCGGGAATCGCTGACGCAGTCGATCGGCATTGCATGGCGAAGAACGAACCACGCGCTCGGACTGTGGGTGCCCTCGGCGGTCGAGCCCGGCGAGAACAACATCGTTCTCAACCCGAACCATCCGTCATTCGCATCCGTCGCGGTCACCGTCGAGCGCAACCCTTTCACCTTCGACGATCGAATGTTTTCCTAGCCTGCTAAGACCGCTCGGCCGAGGCATTCAGGGCCAGCGGACGCGGCGCCCGGCCCAGCGTGCCGATGACGGCTGCCGCCACCAGAACCAGCGCGGCACTCATCAGCATGGTGTTCGCGATGCCGTAGCCGTCCACCACCAGCCCGCCGGCCAGCGCACCGCTGGCGATGGCGACCTGGAAACCGCTCACCAGCAGCGCCTGCCCGGCCTCGGGCGCATCGGGCACGGCCTGCATCATCCATCCGGTCAGCGCCACCGGGATCAGGCCGAAGGCCACGCCCCAGACCACGACCACGAGCGCGCCGGCCAACATTCCGCTGCCGACCAGGGTCGCCAGCACCAGCGCCGCAGCCAGCAGCAGCGCCGCCGTCAGTGCAGCCACGCGAACGCTGCGCGCCACCAGGCTGCCGCCGAAGAAGGTGCCGACGAAGCCGGTCGCGCCGTAGACCAGCAGCAAGGTCGTCACCGCATCGGGCCCGAGGCCGAAGCTCTGCTGCAGCAGCGGCTTGAGGTAGGTGTAGGCCGCGAAATGGCCGGCGATGAGGAACAGCACCGCCAGCAGCCCGACCTGCGCCATGCGGCGGGTGAGCGGCGTCAGCAGGTCGCGCGGCCGGATGGCGCGCGCCGGCGGCATCGAAGGCAGCAACCAGATCTGCATCAGCAGCACCACGGCCGCGAGCACGCCGGTCGCCCCGAAGGCGGCGCGCCAGCCGGCCAGGTTGCCGAGGAAGGCGGTGATGGGCACGCCGAAGACGGTGGCGCCCGAGATGCCGGCCAGCACGATGGCCATGGCACGCGCCTTCGAAGCGTCCGGCACCAGCTGGGTGCCCGCGCCCGGCGCGAAGGTCCAGAAGCCGCCGATGCACAAGCCCAGCAGCAGGCGCGCGAGCAGCATGGTGGCGAAATTGGGCGCCAGCGCGGCCAGGAAGTTCGAGGCCACCAGCAGCGCGCTGAGCGCGATCATCACGGTGCGCCGGTCGAGCCGGCCCGAGGCCACGATCAGGGCCGGGCCGGCGAAGGCGGCCAGCACGCCGGGCATGGTGACCATCAGGCCGGCCGTGCCGTCGGAGACGCCGAGGCCGGCCGCGATATCGGTCAAGAGGCCGATGGGCAGGAATTCGGTCGTGACCATGGCGAAGGTGCCGACGGCGATGGAGCCGACCGCGAGCCAGGTGGAACGCGTGGGCTCTTGCATGTACGCGGGCGCGAGCACGGCATCGTCGCAGGTGGTGCAGGGAGCATTCATGGGCAAGGACTTCAAAAAGAAAAGCCTGGGCCTTGGGGATGGCCCGGGCTTGTTGCAATGAAGGCCGAGTCTGAGGGGGCACCACTGCTTCTCAAAGACAGCGCGGGGAAGTTGTGCGTTTCCCGATCGCTAACAATGCGGGTCGAGGATGCTTATGCGCGAAGCGACCAAGGCGCGAGCGCCCGGATCAACGGTCCGGTGCCCTCACCCCAACCCTCTCCCAGGGGGAGAGGGAGTCATGCCGCGCCCGAAGAGCCGCGCACCACCAGTTCTCCCGGAAGCAGCAGTTGCCGCGGCGGCCCTTCGAGTCCTCGCAGGCGTTCGATCAGGCAGGTTGCGGCGGTGCGGCCGATGGCGTCGGTGGGCTGGGCGACGGCGCTGAGGCCGGGGCCGATCAGCGGCGCCCATTCGGGATCGTCGAAGCCCACGAAGCCGAGCTCGACGCCGAAATGCCAACCCAGGCGCGCCATCGCCGAGGCAACGCGCAGGGTCACGATCGCATTGCCGGACAGCACGGCGGCGCGGCGCCCGCTCCTGGCGCGCTTGCGCAGCGCGCGCAAGGCGGCGTCGAGCGCATCGCTGTCCTCGCCGGTGCTTTCGAACACCTCGCCGGCAACGCGCGGCTGGTGCGCCGCGATGCAGTCGCCGAAGGCCGCCGTCCGCTCGCGCCGGGAGCTCACGCCCTGCAGCGGCTCGGTGATGTAGAGCAGCTCGCGGTATCCGCCCTCGACCAGGTGGCCGCAGGCGGCCTTCATCGCGGCCGGGTTGTCCAGTGAGACGAAGTCGGTGTGCATGCCGTCATGCCGGCGGTCCACCAGCACCGCGGGCCTGCCGTGCAGCGCGTCGGCATCGACCAGCCCGGCGCCGCGGCCCAGCGTATTGAGGATGAAGCCGTCCACCTGGTAGCCCGCGAGCGCATCGATGGCCTCGCGCTCGCGGTCGATGTCGTTGCCGAGGTTGAACAGCATCACCAGGTAGCCGGCCTCCTGGCAGGCCTTTTCGGCGCCGCGCAGCACGGCCACCGAATAGGGGTTGGTGATGTCGGCCACGATCAGGCCGATCAGGCGCGAGCGTCCATGGCTCAGGGCCTGGGCCATCGGACTCGGCGTGTAGGCCAGCCTGGCGACCGCGGCCTCGACGCGCGCGGCGATGTCGGCGCTCAGCAGGCGATCGCGGTGATTGAGGAAGCGCGAGACGGTGGCCTTGGAGACGCCGGCTTCCTTCGCCACGTCGCCGATGGTCGCTCGGCCAGGCTTCCTCGGGCCTATCGGCGTACCTTCGCCTTCGGCTACGGTGCTATTCGCCTTGGGAGCGGCCCGGCGGCTCACTGGAGCACCTTCGCCTTCGGCTACGGTGCTATTCGCCTTGGGAGCGGCCCGGCGGCTCATGCAAACGCCGTGTCGTAGACCGCCAAAGGCCGCTCGCCGGCGAGCGCCTTCAGCAGGTTGGTGACGGCCAGCTCGGCCATCGCATGCCGCGTCTCGTGGGTGGCCGAGCCGATGTGCGGCAGCGGCGTCACGCGCGGGTGGGTGCGCAGCGGCGAATCCAGGGGCAACGGCTCGGTCGCGAAGACGTCGAGCCCGGCGGCGCGCAGCGTGCCCTGGTCGAGCGCGGCCAGCAGTGCGGGCTCCTGCACCGTGGCGCCGCGCCCGCCGTTGATGAAGATGGCGCCCGGCTTCATGCAGCCGAACACGCGCGCATCGATCATGCCGCGCGTGCTGTCCGACAGCGGCAGCATGGCGACCACGATGTCGGCACGTGACAGCAGTTCATCCAGCGCCGTGTGCGTCGCCCGCCCCCGCAGCTCGGGCGCCTGCGCCGCCAGGTCGACGGCGCGCCGCGCGTGGTAGAGCACCGGCATGCCGAAGCCCAGGGCCGCGCGCCGGGCGATGGCCTGGCCGATGCGGCCGAAGCCCAGCAGGCCCAGGGTCTTGCCGTGCACGTCGTGGCCGAACAGATCCTCGCCGATGTTCTTCGTCCAGCGGCCTTCGCGCACCAGGCTGGAAAGCTCGACCACGCGACGGCTGGTCGCCATCAGCAGCGCGAAGACGGTATCGGCCACCGTCTCGTCGAGCACGCCCGGCGTGTGGCACAGCAAGATGCCGCGCGCGTGCAGCGCCGCCAGCGCGTAGTTGTCCACGCCTACCGAGACGCTGGAGATCACTTCCAGCTTCCGTGCGCGCGCGAGCAATGCTTCGTCGACCGGGAAGCTGGAGCCGATCAGCCCCTGGGCCTCGGACAGCGCGGCCTCGAAGGCGCTGCGCTGTTCCGCGATGCGCGGGTTGGCCACCGTGACCTCATGCGCCGCCTGCAGACGGCCCCGCTGGTCTTCGGGCAGCTCTCGAAAGACCAGGACCTTCTTGCGCGTCACAGCCGCGCCTCGTCCAGTTGCGCCCGCGTCGGCAGGCCTTCCGTGTCGCCCAGCACCTGCACCGCGCGGGCGCCGATCCAGGCGGCGCGGCGCACTGCCTCGGGCAAGGTCTTGCCCTCGAGCAGCGCGCTGATCACGCCCACCGCGAAGCCGTCGCCGGCGCCCACGGTGTCGATCACCTTGGCCACCGGAAAGCCGTCGACGCGGCCGGTGCCCGCCGCATCGCTGTCGTAGTAGGCGCCCTCCGCGCCGAGCTTGACCACCACCAGCTTTGCGCCGCGCTCGCGGTAGAAGCGTGCCACGCCCTCGGGCGTGCTCTGGCCGGTGAGCAGCAGGCCCTCTTCCATGCCGGGCAGCACCCAGTCGGCGCGCGCGGCCAGCTCGTTGATCCAGTGCCGCATGGTTTCGGTCGAGGACCACAGCGTGGGCCGCAGGTTGGGATCGAAGGAGATGGTGCGGCCCGCCGCGCGCATCACCTCCATGCTCTTCAGGGAGGCCTGCAGGCTGGTGTCGGAGATGGCGGCGAACACGCCGGTCGCATGCAGGTGCCGCGCCGAGCGCAGCCAGGCCTCGTCCACGTCGGCCGGCCCCATGTGGCTCGCGGCCGAACCCTTGCGGTGGTACTCGACCGGCGGGTCGCTGCCGTCGGTCACGCGGCCCTTGAACTGGAAGCCGGTGCGCTGCGCCGGGTCGCTGATCACATGCGAGCAGTCGAGGCCCTCGGCCTGCATGGTCGCCAGCAGCGAGCGGCCCATCGAGTCGGTGCCGAGCCGGCTGGCCCAACCGACCTTCAGGCCCAGGCGCGAGAGGCCGATCGCGACGTTGGTCTCGGCGCCGGCGGTGCGCTTGTGGAAGCCGGTGGCGTTCTCGATGGGACCGGGCTGGTCGGCCACCAGCAGCATCATGGCTTCGCCGAACAGCGCGACATCGAATTCGGAACTTGTCATGGAATGGCCTTCAGCGAACGGATCTGCGCGACCTGCTCGCGCGTGACGGCAAGCAGGTCGTCGCCGACCAGAGGGTATTCGATGGCGTGCGGCACATCCGCAGGCAAAACCCGCAGCACGGCGCGCCAGGGCGCGAGCGAGTCGGCCAGCGGCACCGCCACCCACTTGGCCGGCAAGCGCTGCACGCCCTTGCAATGCACGTAGCGCACGCGCGGCGCCAGCGCCTCGCCCGCCGCGACCGGGCATTCGCCCAGCCAGTGCCAGTTGGCCATGTCGAAGGTCATGCCCAGGTCGAGCCCGGCGGCGTCGGCCGCACCGAAGAAGGCCTGCAGCGCGGGAAGCGTGCCGGCACTGACGGTCTGGTCGTTCTCGATCAACAACTCCACCGCCTGGGCATCGAGCAGCGACTTGAGCCGCGACAGGGAAGCATGCGAAGTTGCGCCGAAACCACCGATCGACATCTTGAGCCGGTGCGCGCGCAGCGTGTTGGCCGCAGCCAGGCCTCGTGCGAGCGCGCCTTCATCCAAAGTGCCGTCATGCGCCCACAGCCCCTCGGGGCTCGAGTAGACGGCCGCCAGGCCGGCCAACGCAGGCAACTCGCCCGCCGCATCGCGCAGCAGTTCCCCACGTACCTCCACGCCATCCGCCCCCGCCTCCAGCGCCAGCCGCGTACACCACAGCTGCCCATGCCGCCCCACCTCGGCCGCACCAAAGGACGACAAGGAAATCAATACATTCATTTAGGCTTCTTCAGTGCGCTTGATGCGAGCTGAGGATCTGCCCGAGAAACTGCTTCGTCTTCTCGTGCTTCGGGCTGCCGAAGAATTCCCCCGGCGGCGCCTGCTCGACGATCTTGCCGTCGGCCATGAAGATCACGCGGTCCGCCACGCTGCGCGCGAAGCCCATCTCGTGCGTCACGCACAGCATGGTCATGCCGTCCTCGGCCAGGCCGATCATGGTGTCGAGCACTTCCTTGACCATCTCGGGGTCCAGCGCCGAGGTGGGCTCGTCGAACAGCATGATCTTGGGCGACATGCACAGCGCCCGCGCGATCGCCACGCGCTGCTGCTGCCCGCCCGAGAGCTGGCTCGGGTACTTGTGGGCCTGCTCCGGGATGCGCACGCGCGTGAGGTACTTCATCGCCACCTCCTCGGCCTGCTCCTTCGACATGCCGCGCGAGCGCATCGGCGCCAGCGTGCAGTTCTGCAGGATGGTGAGGTGCGGGAACAGGTTGAACTGCTGGAACACCATGCCGACCTCGGCGCGCACCGCGTCGACGTTCTTGCCGCCGGCCGTGAGCTCGATGCCGTCGACCACGATCTTGCCCTTCTGCACCGTCTCGAGCCGGTTGATGCAGCGGATCAGCGTCGACTTGCCGGAGCCCGAGGGCCCGCAGATCACGATGCGCTCGCCGGTGCGCACCGACAGGTCGATGCCGGTCAGCACCTGGAAGGTGCCGTACCACTTGTTCACCGCTTCCATGCGGATGATCGATTCGGCACCGGCGTGGGTAGCGACTGCGTGGTTCATGGAGGCGCTCAGTTGAGTTTCGGCAGATCCGTCTGCAGCCACTTGTTGTAGAGCTTGTTGAGCTCGCCGTTCGCCGCGTTCTTCGACACGAACTCGTTGACGTTCTTCAAGAGCTCGTCCTGGCCCGGGCGCATGGCGATCGCCATGGCCTGCTGCACCAGGGTGAACTTGTTCTCGAAGGTGTTGGCCGGCACGCGCTTGGCGATCTGGGCGGCGACGGTCACCGAGCAGCCGATGGCGTCGACCTGCCCCGAGATCAGCGCCTGCATGGCCGAGGCGTCGTCGTCGAAGCGGCGGATCTCGGTGCCCTCGGGCGCGGCCTTGGTCACGGCCACGTCCTGCGTGCTGGCACGGGCCACACCCACGCGCACGCCCTTCAGGTCGGCCGCGCCCTTGATGTTGCTGCCGGTCTTGCCGTAGAGAACGATGGTCGCGGCCGCGTAGGGTTGCGAGAACTGCACCTGCTTGGCACGCTCGGGCGTTACCGCCAGCGAGGCCACCAGCAGGTCGACCTTGTTGGTCAGCAGGAAGGGAATGCGGTTGGGGCCGGTGACCGGCACGATGGTGGCCTTGACGCCCCAGTCCTTGGCCAGCAGCTTGGCGACGTCGGCGTCGTAGCCGTCAGGCTGGTTCTGCGCGTTGGTGGTGCCGTAGGGCGGGAAGTCGACCAGCATGCCGATGGTGACCTCGCCCTTCTTCTTGATGTCGGCCACGGTCTGGGCCGAGGCGAGCGGTGCGAAGGCGGTCAGCGCAGCGCCGAGGCCGAGGGCGGCGATGGCGGCGCGGCGGGTGGTGAAGAGAGTCATGTGGAGGTCTCCGTGATTGAGGACGTGAAGAGGAAGGAAAGGCGTGATCAGCGAGCGAGCGCCCGTGCGCGGCGGCGCTCCATGCGCGCTGCCATCAGCGACAGCGGCCAGCAGATGGCGAAGTAGATTGCCGCCACCGTCGTGAACACGTACAGCGGCTGGAAGGTCGCGTTGTTGATGATCTGGCCGGCCCGGGTGACCTCGGTGAAGCCGATGATCGCGGCGAGCGAAGTGCCCTTGATGATCTGCACCACGTAGCCTACGGTCGGCGCCAGTGCGATCTTGAAGGCCTGCGGCAGCACCACGTCGCGCATGCGGCTCGCATAGCCAAGGTTGAGCGCGTGTGCGGCCTCGGTCTGGCCGCGCGGGATGGCCTCGATGCAGCCGCGCCAGATCTCGCCGAGGAAAGCCGCGCTGTTGAGCACCAGCGCCACGCCGGCCGCGATCCACGGGTTGATGTCGAAGCCGATCACCGGCGCGCCGAAGAAGATCAGGAACAGCTGCAGCAGCAAGGGCGTGCCCTGGAAGATCTGGATGAAGCCGGTGGCGAGCACGCGCGCCGCCTTGCTCTCGGACGTGCGCGCCAGCGCGATGACCAGCCCCAGGATCGCGCCGCCGATGAAGGCGATCAGCGACAGCGCCAAGGTCCACCTGGCCGCTTCGAGGATGAAGAGGAAGTCGGGAAAGCCGAAGGTACGCATGTTTGACAGTGCCTCAGCGGCGATCCGGGTAGTTGAGCGTGCGCCGGTAGATCAGCTTGAACAGCGCCGAGAACGCCAGCGCCAGCGCCAGGTAGATGCCGGCCACGACGATGTAGATCTCGAAACTGCGGAAGGTCTGCGACTGCAGGTTGGCCGCGACCGAGGTCAGGTCGTCGGCCGAGATCACCGACACCACCGCAGAGCTCAGCATCAGCAGGATGAACTGGCTGGTGAGCGCGGGGTAGATGGCCTTCAGCGCCGGCTTGATGATCACGAAGCGGAAGATCTCCCAGGGCTTGAGGTTGAGCGCCCTGCCCGCCTCGATCTGGCCCTTGGGAATGGATTCGATGCCGGCGCGGATGATCTCGGTGGCATACGCGCCGAGATTCACCACCATCGCGGTGAGCGCCGCGGTGTAGGGCGACCAGCGCAGCCCGATGGCCGGCAGCGCGAAGAAAAAGAAGAACAGCTGCACCAGGAACGGCGTGTTGCGGATCACCTCGATGTAGGCGTTGACGATGAAGCGCAGCCAGCCCGGCCCCGAGGTCTTGCCCCAGGCGCAGAAGATGGCCACCACCAGGCCGAGCAGCGTGGCGACGAGCGAGAGCTGGATGGTGATCCAGGTGCCCTTCAGCAGCAGCGGCCAGGCGGCAAGGACGGCGTCGAACTGGAATTGGTAGTTCACGGGGGGATGAAGGGTTCGGGACTGGTGCATGCGCGGTTGCGATGGCACCGAAAAAGGGCCTTCCGAGGCGTCGAGTCAGTGTACTGAAACCGGTTTCAGCACCAATCAGGGATTTCCCTAGACACCCCTGTCCGTTTCCCGTCGGCATGCGCATGCCTACACTCGCGGCATGCAGCAGATCACTCCAACCTTAGAAGCTGCGGCGCAGCCGGCGAACGCGGGCACGGCGCCCGCCGTGCGCCACCTGCGCGCGACCCTGCTGTGGCCGCTGCGCCTGATGCCGACGCAGGGGCACAGGCGCAGTCCATGGCAAGTGCTGAAGGAGATGGGCGATGCCTCGCCCTGGCGCGAGGAGGTCGACGAATACACGGGCAGCAGCGAAGGCTTCCACGAGCGTCACTACAACGAGTTCGTCAGCTTCCTGCCCTATGTCCAGCGCTTCCTCTACGGCGAAGGCCGCCGCGGCCGCCGCGGCCGCGAGGCCGGAGGCACGGGCGGCGAGTCGCCGATGCGTGTGTTCCGCCGGCGCGACATCGCCGCCGTCCGCGTGGTGGCGCGCCTGGGCGACACGCCCGTCACGCTGCAGGTGGTGCACACCGATCTCTACTTCTTCTTCGACGTCGACGTGGTGATGCTCAACATGGAAGTCGGCGTCGACGACCTGAGCCTGCCGCAGGCGCAGGAGATCCTCTACCGCTTCGGCCGCGCCTACCCCGGCGGCTGGGACGCCCAGGGCGCGGCGCTGCATTGCATGGCCAGCGTCGAGTGGCTGGACGCCGAAGGGCGCGTGCTCGCGAGCTCCGATGCGCAGCAGCGCGACCTCTTCCTCGAGCATGTGGCGGAGCACCGCGCACCGCGCATCGCCGCGCACTGGGCCTGGCTGATGCTGCCCCTGGTGAGCGACCATTCGGGGGAGCCGGGCGCGCTGCGCTTTCGCCAGCTCGAGTACTACCGCATGCCGCTGATGGCCTACCTCGCGCTGGACGATCCGCGCCGGCTCTCGCGCAACGACTTCATCCGGCTGGCCCTCGTCACCGGCGCCGCCGAACCCGCGGTCGGCGGCAGCGGCCCCCTGCCCTTCGCGAAGGAGCACCTGGCGGACTTCGAGCAGCGCTATTGCTACGACCGCTTCTGGGTCGACGCCGGCAGCGCGCCGAACACGCGCTATTTGTGCAGCGGCCGCTCGCTGGTCGTGATCGGCACCGCGGACTCCGAGTTCTTCTGCTGCCGCGACCGCGGCGTGCTGGCGCAGTTCCGGCACCAGCACTTCCTGCTGTTCCTGATCGCGCACTTCCAGAAGGCGGCGCTCTTGATGTTCTCCGACCGTCTGGTCGAGGCGCTGCGCCGGCTCGACGTGCACGATGTCGTGAGCGTCAAGAACTTCAAGCGCGCGATCCGCTCGAGCTTCGAGGGCTTCCTGCGCTTCACGCACCGCTATTGGTTCCACGAGATCTCGGAGCAGGCGCAGGTGCGCGCGCTGTGGCACCTGTGCGCCACGCACCTGGACACGGACCCGCTCTACG
Source organism: Variovorax sp. Soil_C_12 (assembly GCF_057657375.1). Taxonomy (NCBI): domain Bacteria; kingdom Pseudomonadati; phylum Pseudomonadota; class Betaproteobacteria; order Burkholderiales; family Comamonadaceae; genus Variovorax; species Variovorax sp. Soil_C_12. Next base: position 224,791 of record NZ_JBDGIO010000005.1, read on the forward strand.
AGGAGGTCAAGGAGCGCATCGCCGACATGAACACCTATCTCGACGCCGACAGCCTGCGCCGCCAGGCCAACACGGTGGTGCGGCTCACGGTGGTCACGCTCTTCGGCCTGATCGGCACCGTCACCACCGGCTTCCTCGGCATGAACCTGCTGGCCGAAGCCGATTCGCCGCTGTGGCAGAAGCTGCTGTGGTTCGGCGTGGTGGGCGCCCTCACCACCTGGCTGACCTTCTACACCATGATCAAGTCCAAGCGGCTCTCGGACTTCATCGACGCGCTGTCGGACGAGCGCCACAGCTTCAAGAGCCGGCTCGCGGTGCTGGCGCAGGTGTGGCGGCCCGGGTCGGACTGAAACCGCGAGGGCCGATCGACCAGGCAAGCCTCATGTCCGAACACATCATCACCTTCAACGCCGGCTCGTCCTCGATCAAGTTCGCGCTGTTCTCGATCGATGCCGACGGCCTCTTGCGTCGCGCGGCCGCAGGCCAGGTCGATGGGCTGGGTGCCGGCGCGCATCTCGAGGCGAAGGCCGCAGACGGCCGCGTGCTGCACGACGCGGAGCTGCCCGAGGGCGATCGGGTCGGCCATGGCGACGCACTGGCCGCAATCCTCGCGCTGATGCAGGCCGAGTTCCCGCAGCTGCGCTTCGCCGCCATCGGCCACCGCGTCGTGCATGGCGCCGCGCGCCTCAGCGCCTCGACGGTGATTGACGATGCGGTGCTGGCGTCGCTGCGCACCCTGGTGCCCCTGGCGCCGCTGCACCTGCCGAACAACATCGTCGGCATCGAGGCCACCCGCCGCGCTTTCCCCGGCGTGCCGCAGGTCGCCTGTTTCGACACCGCCTTCCACCGCGGCGGCGGCTTCCTGAGCGAGGCCTACGCGCTGCCGCGCGACTACTTCGAGGCCGGCATCCGGCGCTACGGCTTCCACGGCCTGTCCTACGAGTACGTCGCCGGGCGCCTGGCCGAGCTCGCGCCGCGCGAGGCCGCAGGACGGGTGATCGTCGCCCACCTCGGCAACGGCGCCTCGATGTGTGCGCTGCGCGGCGGGCGCTCGATCGACACGACGATGGGCTTCAGCGCGCTCGACGGCCTGCCGATGGGCACGCGCTGCGGGGCCATCGACCCCGGCGTGCTGCTGCACCTGCTGGAAACGCACGGCTACGACGCGGCGCGCCTGTCCGACCTGCTCTACAAGGAGTCGGGCCTCAAGGGCCTGTCGGGCATCTCGCACGACATGCGCGAGCTGGAGGCCTCGGAGGACCCGCACGCGAGCGAGGCGATCGCGTATTTCTGCGCCTGCATCCGGCGCGAAGCCGGTGCGCTCGCGGCATCGCTCGGCGGCATCGATGCCCTGGTCTTCACCGGCGGCATCGGCGAAAACTCGGCGCGGGTGCGCGCCGCGGTGCTGAGCGGGCTGGACTGGCTCGGCATCGAGTTCGACCCCGATGCGCAGCCCGAGGGACGCGGCGACCGCGTGATCTCGGCCCCCGGCTCGCCGGCCAGCGCCTGGGTGATCGCGACCGACGAGGAGGCCGTGATCGCGCGCCACGCGCTGCGCCTGGTCCGCGCGGGGGTTCAGGGCGCGACCACTGCCTCGATCGCGGCGCGCCACACCAAGGCCAGCTTGCCGTAGCCCTGCGGATTGGGGTGGATCTCGTTGAGCCAGTCGTTGCTGTCGCCGGTGGCGCCGGAGACCGCGCGGGTCAAGGTGCCGAGGGTGTCGATCACGTGGACGTTCGCAAGGCCCAGCGTGCGCACCACGCCGGCCAGCCGCTCGATCAGGTGATCGGTCAGGGGCTGGTGCATGGGCTCGGGAATTCCGTGTGCCTTCAGGGCCGGCAGCAGCCAGGGCCCGCGGCCCGGCGCCGCGGGCAGATCGTTGGGCGTTGGGTAGTCGTAGGTGTGGACGAAGATCGGCGTGGCGGCGTTGTGCGGACTGCCGGCGGCCAGCTGCGACACCATCGCGAAGTTGGCGCGCAGATAAGTCTCGAACGCCGTCCAGGCCTCGGGACGGATGCAGTCCTGGGGTGAAGCCGGGTCGCTGCCCGGCGGCAGCAGGCGCAGCAGCTGCTGGCCGACCAGGCGATCGCTGACCGCATCGATCAGGTCGTTGCCGCCGCCGCTCAGCAGGATGGCATCGAAGTGCCAGCTGCGCGGGCCGTCCGCGAGCAGCGTCGCGAAGGCCGGGTCGCGCCACCAGTCGACCATGTGGGCCAGCGTGTCGCTGGGGCGCGCGGTGCTGGTCACCAGCGTGCTGCGCGTGAGGACCAGCCGGTTGAGCAGGTTGTTGCCCAAGAGCGAGCCGAAGGAGAACCACGAGTCGCCCTCTGCCAGCATGTGCCGGCCGAAGTCCGAGGGGCTCACGCTGTTGTTGCCGAAGCCGAGCTGCTCCGGCCGCACGATCACGACGGGCCTGCCGTTGGTTGCCATGGTTTTGCTCCTTGTGCGATGCCTTCAGTTCGCCAGCGGCCCGCCGGTGCGCGGCAGCCACACCTCGATGTTGCTCTTCGTCTCTGCGCCGCCCTGCGGACGCAGCTTGATGGCCCAGGGCTGCCCGGTGGGCGAGGCGGCGGTCTGGATCAGGGCCTGGGCGCAGGGGCGCGTCTTCTCGTCACGGATGATCACGGTGGGCTCCGGATGGCCCACCGGCGGCGAGCGTCCGGCCCGGCGCGAAGTGCTCAGCACGTCCTCGATGGGCGGCACCGAGGCGCCCAGCGAGCGCCAGGGCCCGCGCCAGCTGCGCACCCGGTCGCGCAGCGCGGGGCCGTAGATCTGGATGTAGACCACTGTGCCCTCGCAGACATCGGACGCGGGCGGTGGTGGTGGTGGCGGCGCCTCGACGCCGTTCGACGGCTCGACGCCCGGCCCCGGCGCCGGCACCGGGTAGGGACGCGGCACAGGCCTCGTCATGGGCACCTCCACCGACGCGACCTGCGGCCGGGCCGGCATCAGGTCGAGGAAGCGATCATGCAGCCACACCACCGCCGGAAACGGCGTGGGCAGGATGCCGCTGCAGTTCTGCTTGGAGCCCACCTGGCCGGTGTAGTCGCGCGCCCAGTAGCGCGGCGCGCAGGGCGGCGCCTGCGCCGGCTGCAGGCAGTCGATGCCATTGCCGGCATCGAGCAGGCGCGCGCAGGCCGGCGCGCGCGCCTCCGGCGGCTCCTTGGCGCAGGCTTGCTTGGCATCGTCCACGATGCGCACCGAGAGCCGGAACTTGGCCATGAAGTTGTCGCGGCCGTCGCGGCACAGCAGGTCGCCGGTGCGCAGCAGCTCGGCCGCGAGCTGCGCGGACGCATCGCCGCTCGGGGCGCTCGCCTGCAGCCGGGCCCAGCGCTCGGTCAGCTCCTTGAAGGAGCTGTTTTCGGCCTTCTCCGTCTCGGCGCGCTGCGCGCGCCAGCTGTCGATGCCCTGCCAGGCCGCGACGCCGAAGGTGGCGGCAGTGCCGATGCCCACCGAGGCGGTGACCGCGCCGGCGCGCATCACGCGCGCCTGCAGCCGGCTCATCGAGCCCACGGCGGCGGCGGTGGCGCTGTCCTTGTCCTGCGCCTCGCCGCCCTCCTGCGCGGCGCCTGCCTTCACGACCGCCTGCGGCTGGCCGTCGTCGGGCACGAACATGCCGGGCGCACCCTGCGCCACCTGCTCCAGCATCTCGCCTTCCAGGCGCGCGCCGATCTCGGCGCCGAGGCGGAAGTAGCTCTCCCACTGCGCCTCGTCGAAGAACTGGTCGGTGGTGGGCTGCTGCGGGAACAGCGGATTGGCGGCCTTGAAGTTCACCAGGTCCACCGGCAGCGCGGCCGAGACATTGGGCTTGACCAGCACGATCTGCCCGGTCGCGCCGCTCGCATAGCGCACCTGCGCCAGCGCCAGGCAGGCCTGGCTGTTGGAAGAGGCCAGGTCGTTGAGCGAGCCGAAGGCGCCCAGGTGCGCCCAGTCGGCGCCGGGCCGCGGCTTCATGAAGGTGATTTCGGCGTTGAGGTCGATGCGCGCGCGGCGGATCAGGATTTCGAGGTCGCAGAAGCGGTAGTCCGGGTCGGCGCCGCAATCGGCGATCACGATCAGCGCAGCCTGCTGGCGCAGCAGCGCATAGGCGCCGGTGTTCTCGAAGTGGCCGCCATCGCTCAGGTACCAGTTGGCAGAGCTGCTGCCGGGAAAGACGCCGAAGCATTCGAGCAGCATGAAGCGCGTCTTCATCAACAGCGGGCTGCCATGCACCGCAGCGCCGGTCTGCACGATGCCGGCCTCCGCGCTGTTCCACCAGTAGCCCAGGCGCAGGCCCGCGAACACCGACAGCGCCGCGATGCCGCGCTTGGTCAGGCGGCCCAGGCCGGGCGCGAAGGCGGCGCCCGAGATCGCGGTCCACGCGCCCAGCGAGAGCGCCCCGTCGCCATGCGCCTGCGCCCAGCCGGCACCGCCGGCCTGCATCCAGCCCTGCGGACCGATGGTGAGCGGCAGGCTGCGGCGGTCGCGGTTGAAGAGCTTCTGCTTGGTGTCGTGCGTCTGGTTGATGCAGACGTTGGCCAGGTGGACCGGCCCGCCGTGCAGGTGTGGCGCGTAGTGCAGCTGGGAGATGTCGTCATGCGCGTCGACCTCGCCCACCGGCACCTGCGGCGGCTCCAGCCCCGACACCTGGTCGGTCGGGCTCGCGCCCAGGCGCCGCGCATTGGCCGCGCCGAGGTAGCCGCGCACGATGCGCGCCTTGTAGAACATGTGCAGCGAGGAGACGTTGAGGAAGCCGAAGTTGCGCCCCGTCACCAGCGCATAGGTGAAGACGATGACGAAGATGGTGCCCAGCCAGACCCAGCCGCGCGAGAAGTCCAGCCCGCCCTGCGTGAAGACCGGCAGCAGCGTCGCCGCGTACACCACCCCCACCCACCAGGCTGCGAGGCAGAAGGCCAGCAGCAGCCCCAGCAGGCTCGCCAGGCTGAGCACCATCGTCTTGCCGATGCCGGGCGCCTGCTGCTTCTGCGACAGCAGCATCGGCAGCACGCCGCGCAGCGCCGCCGCCACCACGAGCAAGGTGGCGCCGTAGAAGGCGCGCAGGTCCTGGCTCTCGGCCGCGATCCACCAGGCGGCGCGATCGAGCAGGCCCAGCATCGCGATCAGCAGCGCGGTGTTGATCACCGAGGCGAGGCCGTCGGTCAGGTCGTTGCGCAGCTGGGCGGGCGAGCGCTTCCGGCTGCGCCACAGCACCCACAGCAGCGCCACCACCCAGCACATCGCGAAGCCGACGAAGGCCGGCGCGAGCCACAGCGGCCCGCTGTAGTGGCGCACCAGCTGCGGGCCGACCCAGCAGGCGGCGGCAGCGAGCACGCACCACATCGCCACCTGCAGCAGCATGGAGGCCGTGGATTTCCTGTCGCGCACCGACCAGTAGCCGCAGGCCAGCACCACCGAGGCGATGAAGGGCCCCACCAGCGTGAACCACAGCGTGGGCCATTGGGTGGCCCACTGCACCAGCAGGCGCAGCGAATGCACGCTGGCCAGGTCGCTCACGCCGACCACCGAATCGGGCGGCACGCTGTTGAGGTCGACCGCGCGGAACACCGAGTCCCACAGCAGCAGGTTGACGGCGGCCAGCACCATGCCGATCAGGCTGGCGGCGATCGCGATCTCGATGTGCGTGCCCAGCAGGTTGCGCAGGTAGAGCGCGCCGGCGAACAGCGTATCGCGCAGGCCGCCGGGGATCAGGTAGCGGCCGTTGCCGCGCAGCCACCAGCCGAAGCGCGCGCGGTCGACGTCGCCGAAGGCGCGCTCGATCTCGCGCACCTCCTCGGCCGACTTGGCGTTGGTGCACAGGCGTCCCAGGGTGGCGCCGACGTAGCCGCCGCCCGAGACGGTGGAGATAAGGTCGAACCTGAGCAGTTGCCGGCGCGCGGCCAGCGACTTGAGCAGGCCGAGGCAGAAGGTCGCGCTGCGGATGCCCCCGCCCGACAATGCCAGGCCCCAGGGCCTGTGGCCATCGTCGACGCCCGCGAGCGCCTGGCGCCGTGCGGTCACCAGCTTCTGGATGGTCTCGTCCATGCGGCTCCTGGTTCAGTGGACGCTGTTCGGCGTGGAATATTTCATGCCTCGCGAGGGGCGGCAATGCCGCGAACGGTCTATGCCGGAACGCTGGGCCCAGCGGTTAAGCTCGCGCCGACCCGGGCCCCTCCGGCCCGCTTCGGGAAACCACGCCATGCACTCCGACACGCCGCACGTCGATCCTTGCGCCTCCTTCTGCGCGCGCCTGCTGGGCCGCAGCATGGTGCTGGCCCTGCTCTGCGCCCTCGTGGCCGGGTGCGCTGCCACCGCCAGCAGCGCCTGCGAAACGCCCTACGCGGGCTCGCCGCAGTTCAAGAACTGCCTGTTCGAGAACCCGCCCAATCCGCAGGCACTGCCCTCCGCCAGCCCGTGGAAGATCTGGTCGCGCTTCATCGTGGGCAGCAAGACCGACACGGTGCCGGTCGACCCGATTCCCGTGCGCACGCTGGACGGGGCGCAGCTCGAGGCGCTGGACCGCGACGCCAACCACGTGATCCGCCTCGGCCATTCGTCGCACCTGCTCAAGCTGCGCGGCAAATACTGGCTGATCGACCCGGTGTTCGGCGAGCGCGCCTCGCCTTTCTCGTTCATCGGGCCGAAGCGCTTCCACAAGCCGCCGATCGCGCTGGAGCAGCTGCCGCCCATCGAGGGGCTGATCCTTTCGCACGATCACTACGACCACCTCGACGTGCCGACCATCGAGTACCTGGGGCAGCGCGTGAAGCGCTACTTCGTGCCGCTGGGCGTGCGCGCCCGCCTGGTGGAGATGGGCGTGCCGGCCGAGCGCGTGGCCGAGTTCGACTGGTGGCAGGCCGCCGAGCACGACGACGTGCGGCTCACAGCCGCGCCGGCGCAGCATTTCTCGGGCCGCACGCTGAACGACCGCAACAAGACGTTGTGGGCCTCCTGGATCGTCGAGAGCGGGCGCGAGCGCATCTTCTACAGCGGCGACTCGGGCTATTTCGCCGGCTTCCGGCAGATCGGCGAGCGATTCGGCAGCTTCGACCTGGCACTGATCGAGAACGGCGCCTACGACGCCTACTGGCCCTCGGTGCACATGACGCCCGAGGAGAGCGTGCGCGCCTTCGAGGACCTGCGCGGCAAGGTGCTGTACGTGGTGCACAACAGCACCTTCGACCTCGCTTTCCACACCTGGCACGACCCGCTGGAGCGCATCGCGAAGCTGGCGCAGGCGAAGAAGATCGAGCTGGCGACGCCGGTGATCGGGGAGGTGCTGACGATCGGGCGGCCGAGGAGCAATGCGCTGTGGTGGGAAGGCCTGAAGTAAGGCGCTGGAATTGCAGGAATAGCCCGAGAAGCACGAAGACCGTCGTTGGATGCACGCCCGGCAAGCGGTGCGGGCCAGTCGACCCCACTGCGGCGGCCCCTTCGGGGGAGGGTTGGGGTGGGGACACCGAGCCTATCCACGGCACCAGGCCTATTCAAGGAGGCGTGCGGCATGCCCTGGGCCGGCCGTTGAGGCGCCGCCGAGCAGCGCAGCGGCGGGAGAGGATGCGGTGGATTGCCCTTCGAGCCTGCGGTGGTCTCAGACCATCGGGCGTCTCACAGGCTCTGAAACAAGGGGCGCTGGCCCCAGGCTACGTCCCGCCCGGAGCCTTGTTCTTCTTCTCCTCGTGCGTCACGAACCCAATGGGTCGCTTGGGCGAGTCGGGCGGTGTCGTCAGTGCCTTGATCGCATCGAACACCTGGCGCAGCTGGTTGCGCATGTTGCGGCTGAAAGAGTCATGCCGCATGTCCAGCAGCTCGGTCTTCTCCTCCAACTCGCTCAGGCGCTTGGCCAGGTCCTGGTGCGTGCTGGCCAGCGCCCGCACCCGCACGAAAGTCCGCATGATCTCGATGTTGACCGCGATGGCGCGTGCACTGTTCAACACCGAGGACAGCATGGCCACACCCTGCTCGGTGAACACATAGGGCGCGGTACGCCGGCCGCCGCGACCGGTGTTTGAGGTCACAGTTTGTGACCTCAAAGCCGTCCACTCCTCTGGAGAGAGCTGGAACATGAAATCGACTGGAAAGCGTTCGGCATTGCGCTTGACCGCCTGCACCAACACCTTGGTCTGTACGTCGTAGAGCACGGCCAGATCGGCATCGAGCATCACGCGCTGCTCGCGCAGCGCCAAGATGCGGCTCTCGATATGGGGTTGCAGCGGCGAGCCCGAGGACCCCGCTCTCATGGGCTCAATCATCAATGCCGATTCACTTCCTGCGCTCGCGCGCCCGCCGCACCTGCCGGCTCTGCGAGGCCTCCGCGGCCCGCCGCTCCCGCTCGCGGCGCTTGTCGCGCACACGCTTGGACAGCCAGCGCGCGAGCAGGAAGCTCGCGGCGCTGGTCACGATCAGGACGAAGATGCCGATCGGCCCGAAATCCATCATGCGAAGGCGTCCTCAGAGCACGCGCACGACGCTGCTCGGCTTGAAGCCCAGGTCGGCCGCCTTGCCCTTGCGCGCACGGCTGCCGCGCGCGTTGTTGAGCGTGCGGATCTCCAGCGTCTCCTCGCGTTCCTTGCCGCCGCGGCCGATGCCCTCGATCCGCACGCTGCGCGTGTAGGCAGCGGCGCCGGCCAGGGTGTCCTTGGCATCGAGGTCGATCAGCGTGAGCCCGCGGCCACCCTTGGGCAGCGCCTTCATCTCGAGGATCTCGAAGGTCAGGATGCGTCCGCCCGCCGAGGCGCAGGCCACGTGGGTGGCAGGCGGCATCGGCTCGGCGCCGCTCGCGCCGCCGACCAGCGAGGGCCGGCACAGCTGCTCGCCCTCGCCCACGTCGACGAAAGCCTTGCCGCCGCGCTGCCGCGACACCATGTTCTCGACCGAGGCGATGAAGCCGTAGCCGCCCGTGTTGGCCAGCAGCAGCGCGGCCCCGCTCGGGCCTGCGAAGTAGTGCGCAGGATGCGTGCCGCTCTCCAGGTCGATCAGCGTGGTGATCGGCTGGCCGTCGCCACGGCCGCCCGGCAGCGAGGCCACGGCCACGCTGTAGACCCGCACGCTCTTGTCCTTGGCGGTGCCGAAGACCAGCAGCGTGTCGACCGAGCGGCACTCGAAGGCGCCATAGAGCGCGTCGCCGGACTTGAAGCTGTACTCGGCTGCGGCGGCGCCGGCGGCGCGCTCGCTGGCCCAGCCCTTCTGCGTGCGCACCCAGCCCTTCTGCGAGACGATCACCGTCACCGGCTCGTCGACCACGCGCACCTCGGCCACGGCGCGCTTCTCGGCCTGGATCAGCGTGCGGCGCGGGTCCTCGAAGCTCTTGGCGTCGGCCTCGATCTCCTTGACCAGCAGGCGGCGCAGCGCGGCCGGGGTCGCCAGGATGTCTTCGAGCTTCTTCTGTTCCTCCCGCAGGTTCTTGAGCTCCTGCTCGATCTTGATGGCCTCCAGCCGTGCCAGCTGGCGCAGCCGGATCTCGAGGATGTCCTCGGCCTGGCGATCGCTGAGGTTGAAGCGCGCGATCAGCGCGGCCTTCGGGTCCTCGGCGGCGCGGATGATCGCAATCACCTCGTCGATGTTGAGCAGCACCAGCTGCCGGCCCTCGAGGATGTGGATGCGGTCCTGCACCTTGCCGAGCCGGTGGCGCGAGCGCCGCTCGACGGTGATCTCGCGGAAGGCGATCCACTCGCTGAGCATCTGCCGCAGCGACTTCTGCGTCGGCTTGCCGTCGATGCCCACCATCGTGAGGTTGATGGGCGCGGAGCTTTCGAGCGAGGTCTGCGCCAGCAGCGTGGTGATGAACTCCTCCTGGCTGATGCGCGAGGTCTTGGGCTCGAACACCAGGCGCACCGGCGCGTCCTTGCTGGACTCGTCGCGCACCACGTCGAGCACCGCGAGCACGGCCGCCTTGAGCTGGGTCTGCTCGGCCGTCAGCGCCTTCTTGCCGGCGCGGACCTTGGGGTTGGTGAGCTCCTCGATCTCCTCCAGCACCTTCTGCGTGCTGACGCCCGGGGGCAGCTCGTTGACCACCAGCTGCCACTGGCCGCGCGCGAGGTCTTCGATCTTCCAGCGCGCGCGCACCTTCAGCGAGCCGCGGCCGGTGCGGTAGGCCTCGGCGATATCGGCCGGCCCGCTGATGATCTGCGCGCCGCCGGGGTAGTCGGGGCCGGGCACCAGCGCGAACAGCTCCTCGTCGGAGAGCTTGCCGTTGGACTTGATCAGCGCCACGCAGGCGTCGGCCACCTCGCGCAGGTTGTGGCTGGGGATCTCGGTGGCCAGGCCGACCGCGATGCCGCTGGCGCCGTTGAGCAGCGTGAAGGGCAGCCGCGCGGGCAAGAGGCGCGGCTCTTCGGTGGAGCCGTCGTAGTTGGGAATGAAGTCGACGGTGCCCTCGTCGATCTCGTCGAGCAAGAGGCTGGTGATGCGCGACAGCCGCGCCTCCGTGTAGCGCATGGCCGCGGCGCCGTCGCCGTCGCGGCTGCCGAAGTTGCCCTGGCCATCGACCAGCGGGTAGCGCTGCGAGAAGTCCTGCGCCATGCGTACCAGCGCGTCGTAGGCCGCCTGGTCGCCATGCGGATGGAAGCGGCCCAGCACGTCGCCGACCACCCGCGCGCTCTTGACGGGCTTGGCGCCCACGGTGCCGTTGGCGCCGCCGAAGCCCAGGCCCATGCGCGACATCGAATAGAGGATGCGCCGCTGCACCGGCTTCTGGCCGTCGCTGACATCCGGCAGCGCACGGCCCTTGACGACCGAAAGCGCGTATTCGAGGTAGGCGGTCTGTGCGTAATCGGCCAGCGTGAGGGCCCCGTCCTCTTCGGGGTTCTGGAAATCGAGGGTCGGTTGGGAATCCATGGGGAGAGACTTTGTGAGAGCGGCAAGTGTAGTGGCCGTGCCGCCCGCCCTCTCAACGCATCAGCTCCCGCGCGACCATGTACACGCCCAGCAGCGCCAGCCCTGCCAGGAAGCACCGCCTGAACACCGGCAGCGGCATGCGCACGCGCATCCACTGGCCGAAGGCCACGCCCGCCAACGCCGGCAGCAGCATCGCCAGCGAGGCGCCGAGCAGCGGCGTGGAATAGCTGCCGCGCCCGGCCAGCGCCAGGGCGAGCGCGAGGGTCGAGGTCGTGAACGAGAGCCCCATCGCCTGGATCAGCGCGTCACGCGGCAGCGACAAGGCCTGCAGGTAGACGACGGCAGGGATCACGAACACGCCGGTCATCGCCGTGATGCCGCCAGTGACCGCGCCCACCAGCGGGCCCAGCCACGGCTCGTGCCGCGCATCGAGCGCGAGTGGGGGCGCCAGCAGCAGCCACGCGGCATACGCGACCAGCGCGATGCCGAGCGCCACCCTCGCCCCTGCGCCGTCCGGCGCGCCGAAGAGCCAGGCGCCGAGCAGGGTGCCGGCGACGATGCCCAACTGCATGCCGCCGAGGCGGCGGGCCAGGCGGCCCAGGCCGCGCCAGGGCTGCAGCTGCCACACATTGGTCACCAGCGAGGGAACGATCAGCAGTGCCGCGGCCGCGGCCGGCGACATCCACACGGCCAGCAGCGCCATCGACAGCGTGGGGAGGCCGAGCCCGATGACGCCCTTGACCATGCCGGCGAGGATGAAGACGGCAGCGATGGCCGCCCAGATGGCGGCGCTTTCCGGGGACAGCGCGCTCATGCGTGCCTCCGGCAGCAACGCAAGAATCTGACAGGGGAAAAAGAGGACTTGGGCATGCGCCCAGTCTCACCAAAGACACGGCCGCGGGAAATGCGGAAGTCGCAAACCCGGCCTCAGGCGGTGCCTGAGGGCCTCGTTCAGGCCAGCGTCTCAAGCCAGCGTGAAGGCCGCGCTCGCGAGGATCAGTCGTCGGCGCTGCATGGCGGGTGCCCTATGGCTTTTTCGAGATTCGATCCGACAGCTTCAGCGGCGCAGTGTTCGCATCCGCTTCGGCCACCTGCGGTGCCTCGGCCGACTCCGGCAACACGGGCATCGCACCCGATGGCGAAGGCATGTTCCCACGCCCCAGCGCGCCGCCGCGCGGTGCCGCCAGCTCCATGCGCACACGGCCCGGCGCGTTGCCCCGGCCCGCGGCCACCGAGGGCTTGAGGTAGGCATAGAGCTGCAGCACGGTCTTCACGTAGTTCTGCGTCTCGCGGTAGTTCGGGATCTTGTTGCCCGCGCGCTGTACCGCGCCCTCGCCCGCGTTGTAGGCCGCGAGCGCGAGCTCGATGTCGCCGGGGAACATCGCGATCAGGTCGCGCAGGTAGCGCGCGCCGGCGGCGATGTTGATGTGCGGGTCGAAGAGCTTCTTCTCGATCGAGCCGCGCTTGTCGGCCCCGACGCCGTAGCGCTGCGCGGTCGCAGGCATCAGTTGCATCAGGCCCATCGCGCCCTTGGGCGAGACGGCCTGCGCATCGAAGCCCGACTCGGTCGCGACCAGGGCCTGCAGCAGTTCGTAGTCGATGTCGTGGCGCAGGGCTGCTTCGCGCAGCGCCTTCTGCGCGGGCCTGTAGCTGGGGGATGCCTCGAACAGTGCGAGCAACGACTGCGATGCGCGGGGCACCTGGCCATCGATGCGGCCCGCGCGACCGCGGGCCAGCGGGCCGACGCCCTGGGCGGTATCGAAGGCCTGGCCGCCGCGGAAGAAGAGCTGGTAGCGTTCGTCGATCTTCTCGGAGGCGAAGTGGGCTACGCCCTTGTCGTCGACGTAACCAAAGATGTCGGAGGCGTGCGCAAGCGGCAGCCATGCGCACAGGGCCAGCAGCAGGAGCGGGAGCCGCCACCAGCGGCCGCAAGCGTGTCGGGAATTCATCGCCGGGCGCATTGTCGTCGATGCCCGCCGATTTCCATGCGGGAACAGGATGACAGCCCCATCCATCCAATGGGCAACAGGACGAACCATGCAGACGCTCGAAGAACTCCACGGGACGGACGGACTCACGCAGTTGAGCGACACCGAACTCGCGGCGCGGGCAGCGCAAGGCAACGCCCTCGCGTTCCAGCAGATCATGCGGCGCCACAACCGGCTGCTGTTCCGCACCGGGCGCAGCATCCTGAAGGACGATGACGAGGCGCAGGACGCCTTGCAGGAGGCCTATCTGCGAGCCTGGCGCTCGCTCGCCACCTTTCGTGCCGAGGCGCGGCTGTCGACCTGGCTGGTGCGCATCGTGGCCAACGAAGCCCTGGGGCGGCTGCGGCGGCGTGCAAGCGCGCAGGTCATCGCTTTCGATATGGCTGCCGAAACGGTCAGTGCCCAGGAGGGAACGTCGATGCACACGGAGCCTGCAGAGCAACCGGAGGGCCATGCGATGCGCGGCGAGACGCGCAAGCTGATCGAGGCCGGCATCGACGCGCTGCCCGAGGTGTTTCGCACGGTCTTCGTGCTTCGCGCGGTCGAGGACATGAGCATCGAGGAAGTGGCTGCCGCGCTGGACATTCCCGAGACCACCGTGCGCACCCGCTTCTTCCGCGCGCGCGGCCTGCTGCGCGAAGCCCTGTCGCGCGAGATCGATGTCGCGATCGGCGATGCCTTCTCCTTCGCCGGCGCACGCTGCGACCGCATCGTCGCGCGCGTGATGGCCGTCATCGACGGGGCGCCGCCGGGCCGGCCCGTCTGATCCTTTCCACCCACCCACCCTTGTCAAGGAGACTTCCATGTCCTTCCTTCGGATGCCCACGCCCGTCGCCGCGCGACGCCTCTTCCTCGGCCGTTCGGGCCTCCTGCTCTCGGGCACGGCGATCGCGCTGCTGGCGGGCCAGGACGCCCTGGAAAGGTCGGCGGCAAGGCCGTGAGCGCCAAGAGCAAGTACGACTTCCCCACGGCGCAGCTGAAGTCGCAAGCGGATGTTCTGCACTTTGCCGCCAAGCTGGAGCAAGGCGCGGTCAGCGCCTACCTGGGCGCGGTGCCGCTGTTCGACGACCGCGCGCTGTCCAAGGCTGCGGCCAGCATCCTCGGCGACGAGGCGATGCACTGGGCGGTGCTGCGCCAGGCGCTCGGGGAGGCCCCAGTGCCCGGGGCCTTCGTGTCCTGAGGAACCCGGCGCGTTCTCAGACGTCGACTTCGACGTCGTCCGCGCGCAGCTCCATCAGCTCGCGCCGCGCGGCGGCCTCGCCCTTGCCCATCAGCTTGGTGATCTCGCCCTGCGTGCCCTGAAGGTCGAAGCGGCCCAGGCGCACCTGCAGCAGGCGGCGCGTATCGGGGTTGAGCGTGGTCTCCCACAGCTGCTCGGCGCTCATCTCGCCCAGCCCCTTGAAGCGGCTGATGGTCCAGGCGCCCTCGCGCACGCCGTCCTTGCGCAGCTTGTCGAGGATGGCGGTGAGCTCGCCCTCGTCGAGCGCATACACCTTGGAAGCCGGCTTCTTGCCGCGCGCCGGCGCATCGACGCGAAACAGCGGCGGCTTGGCCACGTACACGTTGCCCGCATCGATGAGCTTGGGGAAGTGGCGGAAGAAGAGCGTGAGCAGCAGCACCTGGATGTGCGAGCCGTCCACGTCGGCATCCGACAGGATGCAGATCTTGCCGTAGCGCAGGCCCGAGAGGTCGGGCGTGTCCTCCGGCCCGTGCGGGTCGACGCCGATGGCGACCGAGATGTCGTGGATCTCGTTGTTGGCGAACAGCCGGTCGCGCTCCACCTCCCAGGTGTTGAGCACCTTGCCGCGCAGCGGCAGGATGGCCTGGCTTTCCTTGTCGCGGCCCATCTTGGCGCTGCCGCCGGCCGAATCGCCCTCGACCAGGAAGACCTCGTTGTGGGCCGTGTCCTTGCTCTCGCAGTCGGTCAGCTTGCCGGGCAGCACGGCCACGCCGGAGCCCTTGCGCTTCTCGACCTTCTGGCCGGCGCGCTGGCGCGTCTGCGCGGCCTTGATGGCCAGCTCGGCCAGCTTGCGGCCATAGTCCACGTGCTGGTTGAGCCACAGCTCCAGCGCCGGGCGCACGAAGCTGGAGACCAGCCGCACCGCGTCGCGCGAATTGAGGCGCTCCTTGATCTGGCCCTGGAACTGCGGGTCCAGCACCTTGGCCGAGAGCACGTAGGAGGCGCGCGCGAACACGTCCTCGGGCAAGAGCTTCACGCCCTTGGGCAAGAGCGAATGCAGCTCGACGAAGCTCTTGACCGCGTTGAACAAGCCGTCGCGCAGGCCACTTTCATGCGTGCCGCCGGCGCTGGTGGGAATCAGGTTGACGTAGCTCTCGCGCACCGGCTGGCCCTCTTCGGTGAAGGCCACGCACCACTCGGCGCCCTCGCCTTCGGCGAAGTTGTCGGCGTTCTTGTCGGCATGGCCGGCGCCTTCGAACAGCGGGATCACCGGGTCGGCGTTGAGCGTCTGCATGAGGTAGTCGCGCAGGCCGCCCTTGTAGAGCCACTGCTGGGTCTCCTTGGTCTTCTCGACCACCAGCGTGACGGTCACGCCGGGCATCAGCACCGCCTTGCTGCGCAGCAGGTGCGTCAGCTCGTTGACCGGCAGCACGCCGGACTCGAAGTACTTGGGGTCGGGCCAGGCGCGCACCGTGGTGCCCTGCCGGCGCTCGCCGCTCTCGATCGAACGGACCCGGAGCGGCTCGGCCACATCGCCGCCCGCGAACGCGATGCACGCGGCCGAACCGTCGCGGAAGGACTGGACCTCGAGCCGCTTCGACAGCGCATTGGTCACCGACACGCCCACGCCGTGCAGGCCGCCCGAGAAGCTGTAAGCGCCGCCCGAGCCCTTGTCGAACTTGCCGCCCGCGTGCAGGCGGGTGAAGACCAGCTCGACCACCGGGGCCTTCTCCTCGGGATGCAGGCCGAAGGGAATGCCGCGGCCATCGTCCTCGACGCTGACCGAGGCGTCGGTGTGAAGCGTGACCTTGATCTTCTTGCCGTAGCCGGCCAGCGCCTCGTCGGCGGCGTTGTCCAGCACTTCCTGGATGATGTGCAGCGGGTTGTCGGTGCGGGTGTACATGCCCGGACGCTGCTTGACGGGCTCCAGGCCCTTGAGGACGCGGATCGAGCCTTCCGAATAGGCCGGGGGAGTCTTGCTGAGGGTCGCCATGGGGGCGGATTGTATGCGTGGGCCTGCCGAAAAACTGGATGGACATACAGAGCGGCGCTGATGCGCAGCCCGCATCAACGCCGCTTGAAAATATCAACAATGCGTGTCGCGGCCGTGGCGCGTGCGGCCTTTCGCTTTTGGCTACAGTCGCCGGATGCACGCTCAATCCCAGCCGCTGTCGCTCAAGCAGGTCCTGTTCTGCGGCGCGATGATCGTCACCCTCTCGATGGGGATCCGCCACGGCTTCGGGCTGTGGCTGCAGCCCATCACGCAGGAACAGGGCTGGTCGCGCCAGAGCTTCTCGCTGGCAATCGCCATCCAGAACCTCTCCTGGGGCGTGATCGGCGTCTTCGCCGGCATGCTGGCCGACAAGCTGGGCGCCTTCCGCGTTCTGGTGGCGGGCGCCGTGCTCTACGCGATCGGCCTGGCAGGCATGGCGCTGTCGCCCACCCCGCTCATGTTCGCGCTGACGGCCGGCGTGCTGATCGGCGCGGCCCAGGCTGGCACCACCTACGCGGTGATCTACGGCGTGATCGGGCGGCAGATCCCGGTGGAGCGGCGATCGTGGGCCATGGGCGTGGCCGCCGCGGCCGGCTCCTTCGGGCAGTTCCTGATGGTGCCGGTGGAGGGCCACCTGATCGCGGGCTTCGGCTGGCATACGGCCCTGCTGCTGCTGGCGCTCATGGTGCTGCTGATCGTGCCGCTCGCCTTCGGCCTGCGCGAGCCCCGTGTCGGCCACGCCGCCGTCGCCCACCGCGACCAGACCATCCTTCAGGCCGTGGGCGAGGCCTTCAAGTACCCCAGCTTCGTGCTGTTGATGGCGGGCTATTTCGTCTGCGGCTTCCAGTTGGCCTTCATCGGCGTGCACATGCCGAGCTACCTGCGCGACAAGGGGCTCTCGCCCGAAGTGGCGAGCTATGCGCTGGCGCTGGTCGGCCTGTTCAATGTGTTCGGCACCTATGTCGCGGGCTCGCTCGGGGCACGGCTGGCCAAGCGCAAGCTGCTGGCCGCGATCTACTTCAGCCGCGCGGCAACCATCGCGATCTTCCTGGCGGCGCCGATCACGCCGCTGTCGGTGTACGTCTTCGCGAGCGTGATGGGCTTCCTGTGGCTGTCGACCGTGCCGCTCACCAGCGGCATCGTGGCCCAGATCTTCGGCGTGGCGCATCTCTCGATGCTGGGCGGCTTCGTGTTCCTGAGCCACCAGGTCGGCTCCTTCCTCGGCGTCTGGC
Organism: Variovorax sp. Soil_C_12; assembly: GCF_057657375.1. NCBI lineage: Bacteria > Pseudomonadati > Pseudomonadota > Betaproteobacteria > Burkholderiales > Comamonadaceae > Variovorax > Variovorax sp. Soil_C_12. The sequence continues at coordinate 241,996 of NZ_JBDGIO010000005.1, forward strand.
TCGGCGGCTATCTCTACGACAGCACCGGCAGCTACAGCATCGTCTGGTACCTCGCGATCGCGCTGGGCGTGTTCGCGGCGCTGGTCAACCTGCCGGTCAAGGAAGGCGCGATCGTGCGCCAGCCGGCCCCTCAGCCGGCCTGAACCGCCATGCGCCCGGGCATCCGCCATCGCCTCGTCCACGCCGGCTGGCTGGCCGCAGCGGGGCTGGTGCTGCTGGGCGTGTTCGGCCTCTACACGCGCCCCGCGTTCCTGGTGGCGCTGGTCGACCAGATCTGGGCCTGCTTCTGAGCCACGATCTCTCGCCCTCCCCCTGGGTCGTGCGCTGGTCGCACCTGCTCGCTCCCGGCGCCACTGTGCTGGACGTGGCCTGCGGCGCAGGCCGGCACATGGGCTGGTTCGCGCAGCGCGGGCACCCGGTGACAGGGGTGGACCGCGCGCCCGAGGCGATCGCCTCATCGGCGCGCTTCGGCCGGGCCTTGTTGGCCGACATCGAGGACGGCCCATGGCCCTTCGCCGGCCAGGTCTTCGGCGCGGTGGTGGTGACCAACTACCTGTGGCGCGCGCGCCTGCCCGACATCGTGGCGGCCGTCGCGCCGGGCGGCGTGCTGCTCTACGAAACCTTCGCCGCCGGCAACGAGACCATCGGCAAGCCCTCGCGCCCCGACTTCCTGCTGCAGCCGGGCGAGCTGCTGGCCGCCTGCGCCGGGCTTCGGGTGGTGGCCTACGAGGACGGATTCCTGGCTGAGCCGGAGCGCTTCGTGCAGCGGATCGCAGCCGTCCGGGAGCCACGCAACCTCTCGGCCGGAAAACCAATGCGCTACCCCCTCTGAGGGGCCTTCCGGGCCAGTCAGTAGAATGGCTGCCTTTCCGCAACCGACAAAGAGACCCCCTTGGAGCAATTGACAGGCAGCATCGTCGCGCTCGTCACGCCGATGCATGACGACGGCAGCGTCGACTATCCCGCCTTGCGCCGGCTGATCGACTGGCACATCGACGAAGGCACCGATTGCCTGGGCGTGGTCGGCACCACCGGCGAGTCGCCGACGGTGAACGTCGAGGAGCATTGCGAGATCATCCGGGTCTCGGTCGAGCAGGCCCGGGGCCGCGTGCCCGTGATGGCCGGCTGCGGCGCCAATTCGACGCAAGAGGCGATCGAGCTCGCGAAATTCGCCAAGGGCGTGGGCGCCGACTCGCAGCTGCAGGTGGTGCCCTACTACAACAAGCCGACGCAGGAAGGCCAGTACCGGCACTTCAAGGCCATCGCCGAGGCCGTGGGCGACCTGCCCATCGTGCTCTACAACGTGCCCGGCCGCACGGTCGCCGATATGGCGCACGACACCGTGCTGCGCCTGGCGCAGGTGCCGGGCATCGTCGGCATCAAGGAAGCTACGGGCAACATCGAGCGCGCCCAGTGGCTGATCAAGGAAGTCCCCAAGCACTTCGCCGTGTACTCGGGCGACGACCCGACCGCCGTCGCGCTGATGCTGTGCGGCGGCCAGGGCAACATCAGCGTCACGGCCAACGTGGCGCCGCGCAAGATGCACGAGCTGTGCGTGGCAGCCATCGCCGGCGACGCCCGGCGCGCCATGCAGATCCAGTTCGAGCTCATGCCGCTGCACCGCCATCTGTTCGTCGAGCCGAATCCCATTCCCGTCAAGTGGGCGATGGCACGGCTCGGCCTGTGCGGCGGCGCGCTCCGGCTGCCGCTCACCGAGCTCGGCGAAGCCAGCCGGCCGGTGGTCGAATCCGCGCTGCACGCCAGCGGCCTTCTCAAGAACTGATTCCATCTTTACCTGCCGTACACGAAGCCCGGCAACCTTTTTGCGGGGCCGGCGCTCTCACACAGCGCTAAACATTCCACACTAGGAAGAAGACGAGTGAAAACCCTTTCGCGATTCGCACTGCTGGCCCTGATCGCCAGCCTCGCCGCCTGCTCGGTCCTCGAGAGCGACAAGATCGACTACAAGAGCGCCGGCAAGGCCCCGACGCTGGAGGTGCCGCCCGACCTCACGCAGCTGTCGCGCGAGAACCGCTACGCGGTGCCGGGCAACGCGGTCTCGGCCAATGCCTACCAGGCCGGCGTGGCAAACGCGCCCGGCATTCCGACGGCGGTTGCCAATCTCGGCGACGTGCGCATGGAGCGCACGGGCACGCAGCGCTGGATCGTGGTCAATCGCTCGCCCGAGCAGCTCTGGGATCCGATCAAGGACTTCTGGCAGGAGAGCGGCTTCTTGCTGACCACCGAGCAGCGCAACCTCGGCATCATGGAAACCGACTGGGCCGAGAACCGCGCCAAGCTGCCGCAGGACGTGATCCGCGGCACGCTGGGCAAGCTGGTCGACGCGATCTACTCCACCGGCGAGCTCGACCGCTTCCGCACCCGCATCGAGCGCGGCGTCAACGGCTCCACCGAGATCTTCGTGAGCCATCGCGGCATGCAGGAGGTCTACACCAACACGCGCCAGGACCAGACCGTCTGGCAACCGCGCCCCAGCGACCCCGAGCTCGAGACCGAATTCCTGCGCCGCCTGATGGTGAAGCTGGGCGTCTCGCAGGAACAGTCGAAGCTCATCGCGCAGACCAGCGCACCGGCCAAGACGGCGAGCGTTTCCAATGTCGGCGGCCAGCCCGTGGTGCAGATCAACGAGAGCTTCGACCGCGCCTGGCGCCGCGTCGGCCTGGCGCTGGACCGCACCGGCTTCACCGTCGAGGACCGCGACCGCGCCGCCGGCGTGTACTTCGTGCGCTACGTGCCGCCGAACCCGGACAAGAAGGAGCCGGGCTTCTTCGCCAAGATGTTCAGCTCGAGCAAGGCCGAGGCGCCGCTCAAGTTCCGCATCCTGGTCAAGGGCACGGGCGAAACGAGCACGGTGTCGGTGCAGAACGACAGCGGCGCGGCCGAAACGTCGGCCAATGCCCAGCGCATCGTCCAGGTCATCGCGGACGATCTCAAGTAAGCCGGGCCCCGCATGCTGCGCTTCCGCAGCCTGGGCAGCGGCAGCACCGGCAATGCCACGCTGGTCGAGGCGACCAGCGACGGGCGCCGCTCGAGACTGCTGATCGACTGCGGCTTCGGGCTCAAGCACCTCGATGCGCGCCTGGCGCGCGCCGGCGTCGCGGCCAGCGACATCGACGCGGTCTTCATCACCCACGAGCACGGCGACCACATCGGTTGCGCCCGTGCGCTGTCCAGGCGCGAGCGCATTCCCGTCTGGATGAGCGAGGGCACCTGGCTCGCCGCCGGCGGGCACGACTTCGAAGGGCGCCTGCGGCTCGCACGGGACGGCATCGACATCGCGGTCGGCGACATCCTGGTCCAGCCCTTCACCGTGCCGCACGATGCGCGCGAGCCGCTGCAACTGCGGTGCAGCGACGGCGCACGCCACCTCGGCATCCTGACCGACCTCGGGCACGCGACGCCGCATGTGCTGTCGCGGCTGTCGGGACTCGATGCCCTGCTGCTCGAGTTCAACCACGACAGCGAGTTGCTGGCCCGCTCGGCCTACCCGCCCTTCCTCAAGCAGCGCGTGGGCGGCAACTACGGCCACCTGTCCAACGCCGCTGCCGCCGCGATCGCACGGGCGCTGCACCACGGCGGCCTGCATCACGTGCTGGGCGCGCACCTCAGCGAGCAGAACAACCGGCCCGAGCTCGTGCGCCGCGCGATGGCCGAGGCGCTCGGGGCGAGCGAGCACGAGATGCTGACGGCCAACGCTGCGGAAGGCTCGGCCTGGCTCGAGCTCCAGGCATGAAAAAGGCCGCCCTCGGGCGGCCTTCGGCGCCGTGGCGCGTCATTGCTTGGGTGCTTCTTCCTTCTTCTTGGCCGCTTCGGTAGCGGCATTCGCTGCATCTAGCGCCGAAGACGCGCCGGGCGAAGGTGCCGGCGTCGTCGTGGCCGAGGTGTCGGGTGCAGGCGCTGGTGCAGGAGCTGGAGCGGGTGCCGGCGTGACGGCGGCAGGCGGCGGGGTCACGACGGCCGGCGCGGACTCCTCCTTCTTGCCGCAGGCGGCAAGAGCGACCGCAGCGACCAACGAGGCGAACAGGACGGACTTTCTCATTACAGGGCTCCTTTGGATGAAGGTCTCGAAGAAAAAATTCTAGACCTCTCCCCTGACCAGGAAGCCCATTGCGCCGAGATTCGCGGCATTGGCTTACAAACCCAGTGTCGTCGCCGGAAATGCGGCCTTCGCATGGCGCAAGCACTCGTCGACGCGCTCGCGCAGCGCCCGCCGGCGCTCGGGATCGCGACTGCAGACACCGCGCACGCGCTCTACGTCGATGCGTGCGAGGCACCAGCCCGGCGTCCAGATGCCGCTGGGCACCTGCGGCAGGCCCGGCCCGTCGCAGGCGCGGCAATCGACGATGTGGCTCCACATGCGCCGCCACGTCACGAAGCGCGCGTGCTCGCGCTCGAACACGTCGAAGCGCTGCGCCAGCATCACGAAGCTGCGGCCGGCCGCGGACCAGGCCTGCAGGGCCTCGGCCATGGCGCGTTCGCCCAGCGGCCAGTCGATGAAGGCCGGATCCGCGAACACGATCTCGCGCCAGTTCTCGCGCGCAGCGGCGGCCAGGGCGGCATGCACATGCGCCTCGAAGGCGTGGCGGCCATCGAAGGCACCTTCGGGCAGCAGGTTGCCGGTGGAAGCTTCATTCGGCATGCAGCCACCCCGCTTCGCACCAGTCTTCCAGCAATGCGCGTGCGTCCTCGCTCGCCGTCGCGAGATCGCGCGGCCCCAGCGTGCGTTGGTCCGCCAGGCGGCGCATGAGCCGGGCATCGCGGCCCGAGGCGCGGAAGCTTTCGCCGTTGATGTAGAGGTGGCGCGCGTCGTAGAGCATGCGCGTGCGGCGGTCGAGCGACACGCCGCTCCACGCGTCCGGCGGCTCGCCCTGCTCGAACCACACGGTGGGCTTGGGCTCGGTCATCGATTCGCCCAGCGCGCGGTCGATCGCATCGGGGTCGCGCAGCGCCGCCAGCACGGCCTTGCGCGCGAACTCCTGCAATGCGGACGGCATCTCGGCCGGCGCGGGCACGGCGGGCTGCGCAGGGTCCTTGTAGTGCACTGCAGATCCGGCTGGCGCGTCCTGCAGAAGCTCGGCATGCGCCTCGGCGATGCGGGCCAACAGGTCGGCGCCCAGCGGCGCGGCGGCAGGCGCGCGCAGGCCGATGGAATAGGTCATGCAATCGCCGCCCTCGGCCACGCCATCGTGCGCATAACGCGGCGGCAGGTAGAGCATGTCGCCGGGCTCGAGCACGAAACTCTGCTCGGGCTCGAAGCGCGCGAGGATCTTGAGCGGCACATCGGGCACGAGCCGCAGATCGCGCTGCTTGCCGATGGACCAGCGCCGCCGCCCGTGCGCCTGCAGCAGGAACACGTCGTAGCTGTCGAAGTGCGCGCCGACGCCGCCGGTGTCGCTCGCATAGCTGATCATCAGGTCGTCCAGCCGCGCATCGGGCACGAAGCGAAACTGCTGCAGCAGCGCATGCACGCCCTGGTGGTGCAGGTCCACGCCCTGCACCAGCAGCGTCCAGGCGGGTTGCTTCGGCGAAGGCAGCGCCCGGCGCGCGAAGGGGCCGTGCTTGAGCGCCCAGCCGCTCTTGCCGTGGCGGATCAGCCGCGACTCCACCTCCTCGCGGCCGGCCAGCGAGAACAGCTCCTCGCGTCCGATGGATGGCACCATGCCGGGAATGGCCTGGCGCACCAGCAAGGGCTTTTTCTGCCAGTGGCGCCGCATGAATTGCGAGGCGCTCAGGCCGCCGAGCAGGGCCAGGGGTCGTTGAATCTCCATGGGAGAATTCTCGTATGGAAATCTCTGAACAATGCGTGGTCGGACTGACCTGGACGCTGAAGGACACCCTCGGCGACGTGCTGGACGTGCTCGAGGAACCGGTGGAGTTCCTCGTCGGCGGCGACGATCTCTTCGACGCGATCGAGGCCGCGCTGCTCGGCCATGAGCCCGGTGCCCGCGTGCAACTGCAGCTCGAGCCCGAGCAGGCCTTCGGCGACTTCAACGACCAGCTGCTTTTCCTCGAGCCGCGATCGCTCTTTCCCGAAGGCATCGAGGAAGGCATGACCTTCGACGGCGCCGCGCTGCCGGCCGGCGTGAATCCCGACTTGCCCAAGGACACGATCTACACCGTGAGCGAGATCTATCCCGAGCACCTGGTGCTGGACGGCAATCATCCGCTGGCGGGGATCGCGCTGCGGCTGGATCTCACGGTGCGTTCGGTGCGCGAGGCGACCGAGGAGGAGATCGGGCGCGGGACGGCCGGTACCGGCTTCTTCAAGGTGTCGCCCATGTCGCCGGGCAACGGCACGCTGCATTAAGCGGGCAACAAAGCCGGATCAACAGGCGAAAAAAATGCCGGGCGTTGCTGCCCGGCTTTTTTTGGCTGCGCGCTCAGAAGCGGGAGATCTGCCCGCCATCGATGCGCACGCGGTCGCCGATGCGCAGGTCGCCCGGGCTCGGCACGTCGAAGGAGCGATAGCCGCCATGGTCGGTCTGGATCGAGACGCGGTAGCTCTCGTAGACACGTGGCGCGTTCGCATTGGCTTCGATGCTGTTGCCCAGCAGGGCGCCACCGACAACGCCCAGTGCGGTAGCCGCGGCGCGCCCGCTGCCATGGCCGAACTGGTTGCCCACCACGCCGCCGAGGACGCCACCCGCCACGGCACCGCCGCCGCTGGTGCCGGCGCCGGAGGTCTGGCTGCGGATCACCTCGATGTTGGCAACGCGGCCGTACTCGACGTAAGCCGATTGGGCCGCCGGGTAGCTTGGCTGATAGGGGTAGCGCGAGGTCTGGTAGACCGGCTGCGGGGCCACGCACGCGGTCAGCGCAGCAAGCGCGAGCACGGAGGCGGCAACGGAAACAAAACGAGTTGGGTTTTTCATGCTGTGTACTCCTCGAAACAGGTCGGCGCAATGCGCTCTCCATGGGCTCTAACGGATCGCACCGCTGCGCGATGACCGTGAACACATGTTGAAACCTTCGATGCCAGGGCCATATCGCCGGTTCCGTTCTTTACCTGTGAGCAACACAGCCCAGACCCCGCAAGCCTGCGCCTACACGGCCCCGGTCAATGCTTTCCGGTCGAGCCGTAGCCGCCTTCGCCGCGCTCGCTGGGCGGAAACTCCGCGACTACCCGGAACTGCGCCTGCACCACGGGCACGATCACCAGCTGTGCCAACCGCTCCATCGGCTGCAGCACGAAGGCCGTATCGCTGCGGTTCCAGGCGCTGATCTTGAGTTCGCCCTGGTAGTCGCTGTCGATCAGGCCCACCAGGTTGCCCAACACGATGCCGTGCTTGTGGCCCAGGCCCGAGCGCGGCAGGATCAGCGCCGCATAACCCGGGTCGGCCAGGTGGATCGCGATGCCGGTGCCCACCAGCTGCCAGGCGTTGGGCGCCAGCGTGATGGGCGCATCCAGGCAGGCGCGCAGGTCCAGCCCGGCGCTGCCGGGGGTGGCGTAGGCAGGCAGTTGGTCCTGCATGCGGGGATCGAGGATTCGGACGTCGACGTTCACTTCGAGTTGCGCTTTCGTTGCTGTTGCAGTTGCTGTTGTCGTTGCTGTTGTCGTTTCGCGGCTTCTTCCAGCCATTGCTTCCAGTTCTCCACGCCCGGTGGGAACACCAGGTGCTTGAGCTTGTAGGCCAGCCACAGGCCGCCCGCGAACAGGGCGACGACGAGGACCAGGGAAGCATCGGCCGCCAGCAGCACCAGCAAGGCCAGCATCCAGGCGATGCCCAGCCCCTTGAGCAGGTTGCGGCCCAGGCCGGCGCCGATGGCCGCCTGGCGTGCCTCCGGCTGCGGCTGTTGGGCCGGCTGCACCTGGTGCTGATGCGTCATGCCGACATCGAGCCCGTGCTCGCCCTCTTGTACCGGGCCGCGCGGCTGCGCGGCCTGCGCCGTGAGGCGCTCGACGTAGCGCGCGAAATCGCCGTCGGGCGGCGTGTTCCATTGCGGATTCATCCCGGACTCCGGGGCGGCAGCCGTGCCGCGATCTCGGCCACCAGGTCGCGCGCCAGCGCCAGCTTGGGGGCGCGCGGCAGCTCGCGCACGCCATTCGCGTCGACGAGCAGCAGGCTGTTGTGATCCTGTCCGAAAGTCAGCGGGCCGATGTTGCCCACCAGGAGCGGAATCCCCTTGCGCTCGCGCTTGGCCTTGGCGTGCGCGGCCAGGTTCTCGCTCTCGGCGGCGAAGCCCACGCAGAAGAGCTTGCCGGCCCTCGCGCGCTCGCCCTGCGCGATGCTCTGCAGGATGTCGGGGTTCTCCACGAAATGAAGCACCGGCGCCTGGCCGCTGCCGTCCTTCTTGATCTTCTGCTCGCTCTGCGAGGCCGGCCGCCAGTCGGCCACCGCGGCGGTGGCGATGAACACCGACGCGCTCTGTGCGGCCTGCTGGCTGGCCTCGAGCATCTCCCGGGCCGACTGCACGTCGATGCGCGCGACGCCGCGCGGCGTGGGCAGATGCACCGGGCCTGCCACCAGCGTGACCTCGGCGCCCGCCTCGCGCGCGGCGCGCGCGATCGCGAAGCCCATCTTGCCCGAGGAGTGGTTGGTGATGCCGCGGATCGGATCGAGTGCCTCGAAGGTCGGCCCCGCCGTGACCACCACCTGCTGCCCGGCCAGCACCTTGGGCTGGAACTGGGCCACGATCTCCTCGAACAGCTGCTGGGGCTCGAGCATGCGGCCGTCGCCGGTCTCGCCGCAGGCCTGCCAGCCGTTGCCCACGCCCAGCACGCGGGCGCCGTCGGCGTCGACCTGGCGCAGGTTGCGCTGGGTCGCAGGATGAACCCACATCTCGCGGTTCATGGCCGGTGCGATCAGCAAGGGCACGCGCTCGACGGGCCGCGCGAGGCACAGCAGGCTCAGCAGTTCGTCGGAACGCCCCTCGACCAGCCGCGCGATGAAGTCCGCGCTGGCGGGCGCCAGCACGATCGCGTCGGCCTCCCGGCTCAGGTTGATGTGCGGCATGTTGTTGGGCTCGCGCACGTCCCACTGCGAGGTGTAGACCGGCCGCCCCGACAGCGCCTGCATCGTGACGGGCGTCATGAACTGGGTCGCGGCCTCCGTCATCACCACCTGCACGGTGGCGCCGGCCTTGACCAGCAGCCGGCACAGCTCCGCCGACTTGTAGCAGGCGATGCCGCCTGTGAGGCCCAGGACGATGTGTTTGCCGGCGAGGTCTTGCATATAAGCCGGCAATGTAGCAGCCCGGCTACGCACGCGTTCGCCGGGTGTCCCTGGGTCTTCGAGGCCATGAGGCCGCACCTATAATCTGCATTTCCCACTGCCCGGACCTACGTTCGGAACTGGCATGACCAAATTCGTCTTCGTCACCGGTGGTGTGGTGTCTTCCCTGGGCAAGGGAATCGCCTCCGCCTCGCTCGCCGCACTCCTCGAGTCCCGCGGCCTCAAAGTCACCCTCATCAAGCTGGACCCCTACATCAACGTCGACCCCGGCACGATGTCGCCCTTCCAGCACGGCGAAGTCTTCGTCACCGACGACGGCGCCGAAACCGACCTCGATCTCGGCCACTACGAGCGCTTCATCACGACGCGCATGCGCAAGGCCAACAACTTCACCACCGGCCAGATCTACAAGTCCGTCCTCGAGAAGGAGCGCCGCGGCGACTACCTCGGCAAGACGGTGCAGGTCATCCCGCACATCACCAACGAGATCCAGGAATACGTCAAGCGCGGCGCCGGCATCGCCACGCCGCACGAGGTCGATGTGGCCATCGTCGAGATCGGCGGCACCGTGGGCGACATCGAGTCCCTGCCCTTCCTCGAGGCCGTGCGCCAGATGAGCCTGCGCATGGGCCCCAACAACTCGGCCTTCGTGCACCTGAGCTACGTCCCCTGGATCGCGGCGGCCGGCGAGCTCAAGACCAAGCCCACCCAGCACACCGCCAAGGAGCTGCGCGCCATCGGCATCCAGGCCGACGCCCTCCTGTGCCGCGCCGACCGGCCCATCCCCGACGACGAGCGCGCGAAGATCTCGCTCTTCTCCAACGTGCCCGAATGGGGCGTGATCTCGATGTGGGACGTGGACACCATCTACAAGGTCCCGCGCATGCTGCACGAGCAGGGCCTGGACGGCCTGATCTGCGACAAGCTGCGCATCAACACCCCGCCGGCCAAGCTCAAGCGCTGGGACGACCTGGTCTACGAGGTCGAGCATCCGCAGAAGGAAGTGACCATCGCGATGGTCGGCAAGTACGTCGACCTGTCCGACAGCTACAAGTCGCTCAACGAGGCGCTGCGCCATGCCGGCATGAAGAACCATGCGCGGGTGAAGATCGAGTACATCGACTCCGAGACCATCTCGCCGCAGGACGTGGCCCGGCTCGGCAAGTACGACGCCATCCTGGTGCCCGGCGGCTTCGGCCAGCGCGGCGTGGAAGGCAAGATCGCGGCGGCGCGCTTTGCCCGCGAGAGCAAGGTGCCCTACCTCGGCATCTGCCTGGGCATGCAGGTCGCGACCATCGAGTACGCGCGCAACGTGGCGGGCCTCAAGAACGCCAACAGCACCGAGTTCGATCCCGACACCAGCTGCCCGGTGATCGCCCTGATCACCGAGTGGAAGGACCGCGACGGCACCATCAAGCTGCGCGACGAGAAGTCCGACCTCGGCGGCACCATGCGCCTGGGCGCGCAGAGCTCCGACGTGGCGCCCGGCACGCTGGCTCACAGCATCTACGGCGACGTGGTGACCGAGCGGCACCGCCATCGCTACGAAGCCAACGTCAACTACCTCGACGAGCTGCGCCGTGCCGGCCTGGTGATCTCGGCGCTGACGCAGCGCGAGCACCTGACCGAGATCGTCGAGCTGCCGCAGGACGTGCACCCCTGGTTCATCGGCGTGCAGTTCCACCCCGAGTTCAAGTCCACGCCGTGGAGCGGCCACCCGCTGTTCAACGCGTTCATCAAGGCAGCGCTTGAACATCAAGGCGCGGACAAGCAGGCACTGAAAGTCGTCGCATGAAACTCTGCGGATTCGACATCGGGCTGGACAAGCCCTTCTTCCTGATCGCGGGACCGTGCGTGGTCGAGTCCGAGCAACTGCAGATGGACACCGCCGGCACGCTGAAGGAAATCACGTCCTCGCTCGGCATCCCCTTCATCTTCAAGAGCAGCTTCGACAAGGCCAACCGCTCCTCGGGCACCAGCTTCCGCGGCCCGGGCCGCGACAAGGGCCTGGAGATCCTGGCCAAGGTCAAGCGCGAGCTGGGCCTGCCGGTGCTGACCGACGTGCACACCGAAGACGACATCACGGCCGCCGCGCTGGTGGTCGACGTGCTGCAGACGCCGGCCTTCCTGTGCCGGCAGACCGACTTCATCCGCGCCGCGGCGCAGTCGGGCAAGCCGGTCAACATCAAGAAGGGCCAGTTCCTCGCGCCGCACGACATGAAGAACGTGATCGACAAGGCGCGCGCGGCCGCCAAGGAAAAGGGCCTGCCCGAAGACAGCTTCATGGCCTGCGAGCGCGGCGCCAGCTTCGGCTACAACAACCTGGTGTCGGACATGCGCTCGCTGGCAATCATGCGCGAGACCGGCTCGCCGGTGGTGTTCGATGCCACGCACTCGGTGCAACTGCCCGGCGGCCAGGGCACCAGCTCGGGCGGCCAGCGCGAGATGGTGCCGGTGCTCTCGCGCGCCGCGGTGGCGGTGGGCGTGGCGGGCCTCTTCATGGAGACGCACCCCGACCCGGCCAACGCCCTGAGCGACGGCCCGAACGCCGTGCCGCTCAAGCACATGAAGGCGCTGCTCGAAACGCTGCTCGCGCTCGACCGCGTCACCAAGAAGAACGCATTCCTCGAGGACACTTTTCAAGCATGACCAGTGCCTACATCATCGCGAACGTCGAAGTCACCAACCCCGCGCAGTACGAGGACTACAAGAAGTGGTCCTCCGAGGCCATGAAGGCGCATGGCGCCGAGGTCTGCGTGCGCGGAGGCAAGGTCGAGGTGCTCGAGGGCGACTGGAATCCGCAGCGCCTGGTGGTGCTGAAGTTCCCGAATGTGGAGGCGGCGAATAAGTTCTATGCCTCGCCGGAATACGGCAAGGCACGCGAAGCGCGTGCGGGAGCTGCGATCATGCGAATGATCGTCGTGGAGGGCGTGTGAGCGCCGCCGCGACGAAGGCCAAGCAAGTTTTGATATCTGGAGCAAAGCAAGAATGAGTGCAATCGTTGACATCGTCGGGCGCGAGATCCTCGACAGCCGCGGCAACCCCACCGTCGAATGCGACGTGCTGCTCGAATCGGGCACCATGGGCCGCGCCGCGGTCCCCTCCGGCGCGTCCACCGGCTCGCGCGAGGCGATCGAGCTGCGCGACGGCGACAAGGACCGCTACCTGGGCAAGGGCGTGCTCAAGGCCGTCGAGAACATCAACACCGAGATCTCCGAGGCCGTGCTGGGCCTGGACGCCAGCGAGCAGGCCTTCCTGGACCGCACGCTGAACGACCTCGACGGCACCGACAACAAGGGCCGCCTGGGCGCCAACGCGACCCTGGCCGTCTCGATGGCCGTGGCCCGCGCAGCGGCCGAGGAATCGGGCCTGCCGCTGTACCGCTACTTCGGCGGGATGGGCGGCATGCAGCTGCCGGTGCCGATGATGAACGTCATCAACGGCGGCGCGCACGCCAACAACAGCCTGGACCTGCAGGAGTTCATGATCATCCCGGTGGGCGCGCCCAGCCTGCGCGAGGCCGTGCGCTACGGCGCCGAGGTCTTCCATGCGCTCAAGAAGATCCTGCACGACCGCGGCATCAGCACGGCCGTGGGCGACGAGGGCGGCTTCGCCCCCAGCGTCGAGAACCACGAAGCCGCGATCCAGCTCATCCTGGAAGCCATCGACAAGGCCGGCTATGCCGCCGGCACCCAGATCGCCCTGGGCCTGGACTGCGCCGCCAGCGAGTTCTACAAGGACGGGCAGTACGTGCTGGCCGGCGAGAACCTCACGCTTTCGGCAGGCAACTGGGCCGACATGCTGGCGACCTGGGTCGACAAGTACCCGATCATCAGCATCGAGGACGGCATGCACGAAGGCGACTGGGACGGCTGGAAGCTGCTCACCGAGCGCCTCGGCAAGCGCGTGCAGCTGGTGGGCGACGACCTGTTCGTCACCAACACCAAGATCCTGCAGGAAGGCATCGACAAGGGCATCGCCAACTCGATCCTGATCAAGATCAACCAGATCGGCACGCTGACCGAGACCTTCGCCGCCATCGAGATGGCCAAGCGCGCCGGCTACACCGCCGTGATCAGCCACCGCTCGGGCGAGACCGAGGACTCCACCATCGCCGACATCGCGGTGGGCACCAACGCCGGCCAGATCAAGACCGGCTCGCTGTCGCGCTCGGACCGCATCGCCAAGTACAACCAGCTGCTGCGCATCGAGGAAGACCTCGGCGACGTCGCCAGCTACCCCGGACGCGCGGCCTTCTACAACCTGCGCTGACCCGCGGGACGGAGCACCATGCGTTCGCGCATCGTTCCGATCATCCTGGTCCTGCTGCTGCTGATCCTCCAGTGGCAGCTGTGGACCGGGCGCGGCAGCGTGCGCGACGTGGCGCAGCTGAAGGACAAGCTGGCCGAGCAGAAGGACGCCAACGCGAAAGCGGCGCTCGCCAACGACAGGCTCAACTCCGAGGTCAACGACCTCAAGCAGGGGCTGGAGATGGTGGAGGAGCGCGCACGTCAGGAGCTCGGCATGGTCAAGCCCAACGAAGTGTTCGTGCAGATCACGCGCTGAAGGCTTCCATGACCCCCGCCCTGCCGGCCGGCAGCGTGATCGTGCTGATCGGCGCAGATGACAGCGGCAAAGCCCGGCTCGCCGAGGCGCTCGCGCAACGGCTGGCGCAGCGCGGCATCGCGGCCAGCCTGGTGGTCGAGCCCGTGCTGGAAGGCTCGTTCGATGCAGGCACGCTCGAGGCGCACCGTGGTGCCCTCATCCTGCTCGTCGCACCCGCCTCGCCGACGCCGGTCGACGACATGCTCCGCAAGGCGCTGATGGACGCGAAGCTGAGCTTTGCGGTGGTGCACGGCGAAGGCGCGGAACAGCTGGCCAACGCGTGGAATGCAATCAACGTCGCAGCGGATGACGATGCCGGCCGCACTGTTGCACCGGAGGGCGCCACCGCGTGGTCGTGGACCTGCGAGAAGTGCTCCGACCCGGCCTGCGAACACCGATTGTTCAGCGATCTTGTCGCCGGGCGCTCGTCATAGCACAAGGGAACCGAAGGTAATGCAGCATCTCAGACTCCATGCGGTCGCCCTGCTGTGGGCCCTGCTGTCTTCCGCAACGGCTTCGGCAGCGCCAACCCAGGCCACCGTGAGCAACGACACCCACACGACCGCCTGCGCCGAGGAGGACAACGTGTCCCTCAACCTCGACGGCGCCCGCATCCGCCGCTTCCGCGTGGAGGCGCTGCCGCCCGCCTACCTGGCGAGCATCGAGCAGGACCGCACGGCGCCCGATTTCTCGGGCTGCAACTTCGACGGCAGCGCGCACCCGACCGATCCGCGCTACAGCTTCAAGGAGCGGCGCGCGGTGCTGCACGACGGCCCGCGATGGCAGGTCGTGGGCATCACCCTTCCCTCCTTCTGGCGGCCCGAACGGGTGCCGGTCCGCGTCGACGGCCGGCAAGAGCGCGGCTTCCACATGATCCAGGTCTTTGCCAAGACCGGCGCCAAGCCGCTGGAGGCGATCGTCATGTACCCGTCCGACGGCTACTGGCGCATCAAGCCCCTGCCCGCGCCGCGATTCGGCGACGGCGTGTACGGCTCCTCCTTCGTGATGGGCCCGGTCGAGCAGGCCGGCCGGCCGATGGCGCGCATCGCATCGATCGCAATCGACACCAAGCCGCTGGCCTTCAAGCTCCGCTTCGTGAACGGCGGCGAGGCGAAGGTCGACGTGCGCGAGATCAGCGAGGCGCGCACCACGCTCGACGTGGCCATGAAACCGGGCCGCGGGCAAGGCGCGCGCTTCGCGGTGCTGCGCTCGATGTACGTCGCACCGGACAACGCCGACATGAGCGAAGTGGCATGGCGGGCCACGCCGAACGCCGCCGAGGAGCGCAAGCCGTTGCCCGAGATCAAGACGCTGCAGGCAGCCGATGTTCGCTTCGGCCGGAGCATTCCCTCGCGCCACAACACCAGCGCGCCGGACATCCGCTTCGGCGGCTTCGCGACGAGCGCGCGCTGAAGCAGCGCTCTACTGCATCACCGGGCTCGCCGGCAACTGGTCGCTCGGCGCGGTGAAGATCTGCGCCGCGTCGACCGCGTCGAAGCGGTACTGCTTGCCGCAGAAATCGCAGCCCACCTCGATGTCGCCGCGCTCCACGAGGATGGATTCGGCCTCTTCCTGGCCGAGCCCGCGGATCATCTGCGCCACGCGCTCGCGCCCGCAGGTGCAGGCGAAGTGCGGGCCCAGCATGCCGCTCTGCGGCTCGAAACGCAGCAGCTTCTCTTCCCAGAACAGGCGGCGCAGGATGGTCTCGACGTCGAGCGTGAGCAGTTCGTCGCGCGTCAGGCTCGAGGCAAGGATGGCGATGCGGTTGTAGTCCTCGTTGTGGCCGATCTGGTCCACGCCGATCGGGTCGTTGGCACCGCGGCCGCTGCCCTCGAGGTTGGCCGCGCCCTTGACGGGCAGGCGTTGGATCAGCAGGCCGGCCGCCACCTTGTCGTCGGCGGCGAGCACCAGCGTGGTGTCGAGCTGCTCGCTTTGCAGCATGTAGTGCTGCAGCACCTCGCTGAGCCGCTCGAGCTTGCGGCCGTCGCCATCGACCAGCGGCACCACGCCCTGGTAGGGCTGCTGCCCGGGGAGCTTGTCCTTGGGATCGAGCGTGATCGCGCAGCGGCCCTTGCCGTTCGCGTTGACCATCTCGGAAAGATGCGCAGCGGGATCGAGCTCGCCCAGCACCTTGGCGGTGGCGCGCAGGCTGAGGTCGGGCTTGACTTCGGCCACCGCGACCTTGACCGGTCCGTCGCCGAAGATCTGCAGGATCAGCGCGCCGTTGAACTTGATGTTGGCCTGCATCAACGTGGCGGCTGCCGTCATCTCGCCGAGCAGCTCGGCCACGGGCGCGGGGTACGGGCCGGTGGCGGTGTTCGAGGCGCGCCGCGCCAGGATCTCGTGCCAGGCATCGGTCAGGCGCACGATCATGCCGCGCACCGGCAGGCCGTCGAACAGGAACTTGTGCAACTCGCTCAAGGCAGTCTTTCCGATCGGATCTCAGCCGATCTTCTTCAGGCCCTTCGCGAAGCGGCGGGCGTTTTCAACATAGTGATCGGCGTTCTTCCGAAGCCGCTCGGCGGCGGCATCGTCGAGCGTGCGCACCACCTTGGCCGGCGCCCCGATGATCAGCGAGTTGTCGGGAAACTCCTTGCCCTCGGTCACGACGCTGCCGGCGCCGACGATGCAATTGCGGCCGATCTTCGCGTTATTCAAGACCACCGCGCCGATGCCGATCAGCGAGTTGTCGCCCACGGTGCAGCCGTGCAGCACGACGTGATGGCCCACCGTCACGTTCTCGCCGATGGTCAGCGGCACGCCGGCGTCGGCATGCAGCATCGAGAGGTCCTGGACGTTGCTGTTGCGGCCGATGGTCAGGGTGTCGCTGTCGGCGCGCGCCACCACGCCGAACCAGAGGCTGGCGTTGTCGCCCATGATCACGCGGCCGATGGCCGTCGCACTGTCGGCGACATAGGCGCCCTGCCCGAGTTGCGGTGCCACGCCGTCGAGTTCGTAGAGGGCCATCTCGGAGTCTCCTGGGGTGCAAAACTAGAATTGTAGGGATGCAGCACCCTCGCCTCGATGCCCTGGCCGCGCTGCGCCTCACCGACCCCGAGCAGAAGGTGGCCGCGACGCATGCCGCGGCAGCGCGGATGCGGGCGCATCCGGCGCCCGCCACGGCCGTGCGCACGGAAAGCGACGAGGCCGGCGTGCCCGGCCGCCCGGAACGGCCGCTACGCGTGGCCGCCACCGCGGTGGAGAAGCGCTCGCCCTTCACGCCCGAGGGCCGGGCGGCGCTGATCCATTCGATCTGCCACATCGAATTCAACGCCATCAAGATTGGTTAAAAGCTTGATAGGTAACGATCCGTTACGGTAGCCTCGAAGTCACTTCACCCGCCAAGCTTCTTCTTGATCCAGCCACCAACGGCTGAAACGATTTCACTGCCTCTAACAGCCTGGATCGTCTCGAATGCCTTTTGCATAAGCGACATCCCGAACGAGCCCAACAGAAATCCAACCAAGCCTTCCGCTGACGTTAAGGTGAAGAACGACACGATGAACGGCGTCCCGTAGTAAGACAGGATCACGCCGCCGATTGCCATTACAAGCTTCTGCTGCCAAGTGCCTTTGATGAAGCTCATTGACACCATTGCCCCAAGTACGCCTGCAGCCAATTTGCTCACCATTGAAGATAGAACAAATTCAGCCATTACCACAGCGCCACGATGAGAGTAGCAGTCGTGTTCGTAGCCATCACTCGACGAACTTGCAGGGGCAGCGTCGTGCCAACCGTCAGACCGGAAATAAGAACAGGCGTGTCAGTTGCGGCATCAACAGGAATCACACTGATGTTGCCAGCACCGCCAATGTAGATGGCGCGTGGATACGGAGCTAGGTCGGTCTCATCGCTTGTAGTGACGATTGCCGCGTTGCGGAACGGAGCATCCGTCTTCACGGTGGCGTTGCGCTTGATAAGGTCTTGGATTGCTGTGTAAGCCATTATTGTTCTCCCTGTATTAGTACCAGATGACGTAGTTCAACGCGTAGTTGCGAGGACGTGATTCAGCGCCACCATTTGCTTGAATGCTGATGCCTGTTCCTGAAGCTCCAATGTAGATGCCTGTTCCGGCAGCGTAGATGGAGATGTTTGTACCAGCACCATTGATGCTCAAGTTGTGGGCGTGAGCGCCATTGGTGCTCGTAGTGCCACCGGTTTGGCCAAGCAACGTCAAGAATCCGATGTCAGCACCACCAGCGCCATATGTGTTGGTGTAGCTGTGTGCGTGGTCACCTTGAACGTCTGTTGATCCGCTGTGCGCGTGGCCTGGATCATAGACAGAGTGCGCGTGGCCTGGATCGCCAACACCGTGTGCGTGGGCTGGGTCATTCACACCGTGTCCGTGCGACTTGATGTCTGAATCTTGGTACGTACCGAACGCACGACCTGAGTCCAAACCGCGACCTGAGTCCAAACCACGGAGGAACACGCCTCGATAATCAGGGACGTTGAAGGTCGTGCTGCCATCGCCAGAGCCATAGGTACCGCCGATCAAGGCGAACAGCGCAGCGTAAGTCGTTCTGCTAACAGCTTGACCATTACAAAGCAAAGCACCAGTAGGAACGGCGTTGTATGCGACACCACTAATGGTTCCACGACGTGCAGTGATGATTGCGTCAATAGCAGCTTGAGCTGCGGTGCTAAGTGGCTTAGCCGCATCGGACGTGTTGTCCACGTTGCCAAGTCCGACTTCGCTCTTGTCGATACCAACAACCGGGCTGTTGAATGTCGTTGTGCCATTGACCTCCATCCCACCAGTCGTGACAAGCACCTTGCCTTGCAAACGTGAAGTGCCGTTGACGTTGAGCATTTCCCCGTTGTCGCTGGTCGTTCCAATGAGGAAGTTTGGACCAATGAAGCGACCACGTTCGACGCCACCTACCGAGAACGCGTAAGAGTTGGAGACTGGTCGATATGGCCCCGTTGCCGAGTCCGCATTGAAGGTAATGCTTGGTGCAGATGACGTACCGTCAATGAGCTTCAGCACTCCAGTCATCGGGGCTTGTCCGTCGCGTGGCAGCGAACCAGTCAGCGCCGACGCAATATCGTTCATCGTTGGGTTTGCCCAATCGACGTCGATTACTGTTCCTTCGACGACTGGATTGACGTCTGAAGGTAGTTGATAGATTCCTGTACCGTTACGCGGCATCTTTTTGTACTCCCTCGCGGCGCTGCCGCTCTTCTTTACTTATGTCGTTACTTGCTGCGGTCTCATCTTTCTACGCAACGCATCTGCGATCTTTTCTCTGTCCGCTTTTGACGCCTCAATAGATGGTGGCTGCATGGCTTGTGCGGCTACAGGCTCCGCGACACCGGTCGCAGCACGCTGGATAGCTGCGCGCTGAACTGGTGTCATTGACTGCAGAAGGCTCAAATACTTCGGGTCCGTAAGCAACCGCATAGCGAGGTTTGCGCCAAGACCTACTGGTACTGCGGCCTTAGCAGCAGCGAGCGGATGGAAGACCGTGCCGACGCCGGCGGATGTCTCAAGCACACGTTCAAGCGGACCACCAGTTGCACGCTGTTGAAGCAGCGCATCACCAACATCTTGGTATGGAGCATCACCCCGCTCGAACGCGGCCTTGTTGCCCTGCTTACCACCAACGATGATCTGTCGATTCGTGACGTTGCCAGTACCGTTGGAGCTGCGAACCATGTTCTCCATGGCCTGCAGATTCTTGTACTGCTGGTTGGCTTGCTGGAACTTTGCAAGGTTCTGTGCTGGAAGGTTGTTCTCCAACGCCTCATTGATCTGTCTGTAGATGCCGCCTAGTGCCTGCTTGGTCGAAGCTTCAGCGCTTGGGCTTGCCATCTCTGCACCAATCGTGCTGCGGATCGACTGCAGTTGACGTGCATCAACCGGACCTTGGGCAGCAAGGCTTCTCAAGTCCTCGATGATGTTCTTCGGCGTGTTGCTGCGCATGCTTGGCAGCGTGCTCTTCTCGTAGGCCGTGACAAGGTCATCAAGAGGCTGTCCAAAGCTGTTGCGCACATCGACGGCAACACCATTCAAGGCATCATCGTAGAGCGTGCTGATGTTCTGTTGAGCTTCACGAACTGCAGCAACGTCAATGGTGGAACCTGTAGCTCCAGCACGTGAGTTGACGATACGACCAACCGCCTCATCAAAGGCACCGCTCTTGTCCGCACCTCCCAAGCCTGAGCCTGGAACACGTTCAATGCCACTCTTGATGGACGCTGCTCGTGGAGACACAGTGCTCAACGAAGCTGGCAAGCCCATCGCCTGCTGTTCTGCTGCTCTGGCTGCGGCCGCATCAACATCACCAACAAGCACCTTTGCAACACCACGCTTGCCAGCGTCAACAATAGTCGGAGCTGCACGACCAATCAAGCCGCCAGCGCCGCCAGCAACACCGCCAATAGCACCACGCTTTGCAGCACTCTCAAGGCGATCAGCATTCTCTACATCAGGGTCAATCAAGCCCGACGCACCTTCAACTGCCGCCATGCTTGCAATCTGAACTGGAAGCGATGTTCCACCAGTAGCGAGCGCAACACCGGTTTGAGCTGCGACGTTAGGCAGAGCAGCACCGACCTTTGCACCAGTAGTGTCCATGCGTGCTTGACGGTACGGGTCATTGCGACGAGCTGCCGCCTCTGCAGCCAGAGCTTCTTGCTGCGCCTTATCGCCAGTGACTTGAGCCGCTAGGCGCTTTGCACCAAGCACACCACCTTCGACCGCATCACCAACACCGTGGATGATGTTGTCAACTGTGCCATGCTGAGCAGCTTGAGCCCGTGCGTCCTTGATCGTGGCCGTGCTGGCTCCACCAAGACGCTCAACGATTTCGTCAGCGCTGAAGTTGTCAGCCTTTGCCTGTTTGATGATCGCACCGAATGGACCATCCTCTAGTTTTGACACGATGTACTCGCTTGGCAGCTTCTGCTGAACCATTTGCGTGACCATGCCTGGAAGCACGCTGAAGTCTGGAGCAGCCTTCTGCAGCGATGGCGCGCCCTTCAAGCGACTTGCAATCTCTGCATCGCTGAAACCGTCTCTGCGTGCTTGAGCAATGATGGCGTCATACTGACCGCCGAACTGTGCGAGGTCGTCAACTTGAGCTTGCCCGCCCTGCCCTTCAAGTCCCTTCATTCTGTTCTCCCATCCCTTGGCAAACTTGGCTTGCGTAGGATCGTTCTTGATGATGTCTGCGTACTTGGCACGACGAGCACCAATCATTGCGTTTGCGTCTGTACCGTACTGCTGAACGAGATTACGTGCGTAGCCTGGGCCATGGTTCACGGACGCATCGAACACGACGGCTTGTGCGCTGGCTGGCAAGTTGTCAATTCCTGGAATCGTGTCCCAGTAGCGTGACTTGTAGAGGCCTGTCGCCTGCTCCCTTGTGAGGTTCGCTACGTCAACGTCTGGATTGGCACGCTTGCTAATTCCGAAGTTCGTCACGCCGCCACGATCAACGGGATCGTTTGAATATCCACCCTCTGCTGCAAGTACGCGTGCTATCTGGTCGTTAAACGCCATCGAACCTCCTTATCTCTTGAACAAGGAGTTGTAAAGTCCCTGCTGCTCTGGAGGCACCAACGAGGGGCCAGATGAGGCTCTGTCACCTTGTGAGCGGTACTGCTTATAGATTCCTTGATACTGATTGAGCGTGTCCTCCTGCGCCTTTCTGGTACGTGCCAGACCGCTGAGCATCACGTTCAAGCTGTTGACCGATGGAGCAAGACCCTTCTCAATGCTTGCCTTGACTTCGAGCTGTGCCTTACGTTCACCTTCAGTTGGGTTGCCACCGAATGAGGACTTCAGATCAGCGAATGCAAGATCCTTCAAAGCCATGTCCAGCTCGTTGGCGCTGTCAACACCAAGGGCGCGACCGATCGATGCAGTAGCCGAGGAGAGCAGACCACCAGTTGGTGCGTAGCTCGTCAGTAGGTCGATTGCTCGACGTGCCTTGCCTTGTGCGGACAACGTGCTGTTGAGGTTCGACTGTGCATCGTTGATCTTGTCAATTGCATCGAAGGCCATCTTATCGTTGTTGCGAACGCTGTTGCCAGCCTCGCTAGCCGCAGATGCAGACACGATTGGCTTGCCGCTCGCGTCAGTGATGTAGCCTTGTGATCCGTCTTCATAGACAGCAAACGTGCCCTGTGGCGTATCAACCGTCTTGTCGATCTTCTTTCTGCCACCACCGTCATAGATGACTTGCGGCGTACCACCACGAATCGCAACAAGCGACTCGCCCGGCTTGACCGTCTGATAGCTTGGCTTTCCAGCATCTAGCGCGTTGGTGAGCTGCGTCACACGGATGGTGCGAGCGATGTCACGTCCATTCTTTGTGCTTCCAAGCTCACGCATACCCTCAGCCCTTTGAGCTTCACGAGCGGCGGCAATTTCTCTGCGATAGGCAAGGTCAGCAGCTTGCACTGCCGCAGGGTCAGCAGGCGTGACGTTGAAGTCAGCATACGGATCAGCCGGTGCTTGTTGAGGAGCTTCAGCAACAGGTGCAGCAGGCATTGGGCTTGCTGGCGGCATCATCGGTGGCTGCTGTGGAGCTGGCTGAGCCTGCGCACCTACTGGCGTTCTGATGATTGGATTTGTCACAGCAGGCGACAGAGGTGCCTGAGGCTTCACGATTGGCTTCAGCATCGCACCTACTGGAGCAGTGTCCGTGTTCGGAGCAACCGCACGTTCGATCTGCTGTGGTGTTGGCGTGACTGGCTGTGCTGCCTGCTGTGGCATCAACCGCTGTTGCAAAGCTTGAGCAAACTGCTGTGGCGGAATGTTCTGCGTTGGAATGGTCGATTGAGCAACAGGGAAGCTCTGTGCTGCATCTGGATCACGAGGACCAACATCGTTAGGGTTCTTGTAGGTGAAGCCGTCTTGAGGAATCGGATTTGCCTCTCTGATCTGCTTCTGACGGTCAGCCGAAAGCGGATTGAGAATCTTGTCGTAGGCTGCATCTTCACGGCGACGATCTTCTGCATCGAGGGTGCCCTGTTCGTCACTAAGCTTCTTGCCAAGGTACGCGCCCATCACTCTTTCAAGTGCTGACGCAATGTAGGCTCCCTTGCTTGGTTGAACATACCAACCAGACACCATATTGCCTTCAGGCATCTTCGCACCAGCCATTTGCTTAGCGAGCTGCTGTCTGTATAGAAGTTCTTGTTGCTGTTTGATGTAATCGTAGTTGTCTGCCATCTTCTCTCCTTACGGCATGTAGGTGCTTTGCGGACCTACAACCGGTGCTTGTACTTGCGGCATTGGCTGCGCCGCACCTTGCATCGGCAAGTTCTGTGCATTCACGTTGCCCCATCCCTGCACTGGCGTAGCTTGAGCCCCAGGAGCTGCCGAACGTGCCATTGCCTGCTTCTGTCTGAGCTGTTGCATTGCGTACGCAGAAGCAATCGCGTTGATGGCGTCATAGGCATTGGACGCATTTGTTGAATTTCGACCATCACCTTGTGGTGCATTCTTCTTGAGCATCGCAGCCAAGAGCTGTTGCTTCATCGAGTCTTGGCTGTTCTGCGGCAGCGACGATGGATTGATTGTTGGAAAGTCCATGTCAAATATCCTCGTCCCAAAGGCCGTGCTTAACGAGTGTGTTCACGCCCACGCACATTTCACCCTGCAGCAGTTCTGCGCTGGTGGAGGTAACGACTACCGTGTGATGTGGGTGGACATTCGCTGCCAACCATTTGATTAGTGGAAGTGCAGCTTCTTCAAAGGATGCTTGGAGTTCTTCGTTAGTCATGGTGTGTCTTCCTTGTTCTGGTATCCGTTAGTTGATCTTCGAGTAGTCCACCGCGAGGTAGCCGCTCTTCGTTGGACGTGCAGCGTCTGGGTTCTCTTGAGCTAGCACACCGACTGTTGGACCAAGGTAGCCACCGGCCTTCTTGTTCCAGTCCCACGAGTAAACGTTGCGTCCGCCTGGAGTCTCACCAACCTTCTCGATGTTCTTCTTCAAGCGTTCATCGGACATAGCAATGATTGCTGCTGAAGCGAGAGCCGAACCAGCACCAACTGCGGATGCATTACCCTGAGCAGCTTGAGCTGCCTGCGAGTTGTAAAGACCTTGGTTGTACTGAGATTGGTTCTGCAACGCAGACAAGTAGTCAGCACCAGTCGTTGCACCAGCGGAACCATTGACGTTCGGGAACGATGGGTTCTGAACTTGCTGGCCGTTCAACAGAGCGTTAACCTCATTGAGCGGCATATTGCGCAGTGCCTGTGCTTGCTGCCAGTCGGTCGCGTAGTTCGACAGGCGCTGTGCATAGTCTTGCTGCTGTGCTTGGTTCTGAGCTGCATTGAGCTGCGCATTGGTTGTGAGACCTTGTAGGTTCGTGCCATACGTGCTCTGGTCTTGCAAGAACTTTGCAGCTTGTGCGTTGTTGCCGGTCGTGAAGGTGTTGATACCTTGACCATAAGCTTGACCTTGAGCATCGTTGCCAGCCTTCACACCACCAAGGTAGGTGTTGTATTCGTTCTGCGCAACTTGGTTACCAGTGAGGTAGCTGTTTGCCGCCAACGAGTTGAGCTGAGCAGCCTTTGCAAGCTCGTAGCTCGACGTGGACTTGCGTGATGCCTCGCTGTCTGGTGTGAAGCCTTGTAGTGCGAGACCATTGCGAAGTGCAGTGTCTTGCTTGTCCATGTCTGGACGAAGAAGCGCCATCTGCGCCTCGTACGCCTTTTGAGCATACAAGTCGCTCTTCGATGGGTCGTACTGAGCTACGTTCTGGTTCACCGCATTGACACCACTTAGAGCGCCATTGATGTCAGTGTTGATCGAGGCATTGCTACTGAAGGTGCCTGCACGGTCATTGCTGCCATAGTTGACACCCGGCATGCCATTCATGTAGCTTGCACGGTCTGGAGCTTCAAACGGCTTTGCGTAGGATTCCTTCAGGCGGTCCAGCATACTGTTCGCAATCTCACTGCGACCATTTTGAAGGGCAAACTGACTGTCTAGCGCCTGCTGGAGACGAGGGTCAAGAGTGGTCGTTTGTTCCCACTGCTGCGAGCCCGACGTGAAGTCGCTGCGGCTTGGTGCCTTCGGCGTCTGTCCAATCGCAGCAAGATACTGGCGCAACTGTGAGCCGTTCGGGTTTGCATCAAGTTCTGCCTCTTGCTGCCTATAGCGTTCATATGCAGCGGTGTAGCCCGCTTCGTCAAACTTTGCTCCAGGCTGTGAGTACGTAGTCGAGCCCCAAGGGCCGGTTTGGTTGACTCTGTTAAGTTCAGTTTGCAGCGACAAAGCATCTTGATTGCCCTGCGCTGTTGCCTGTGCCGCACCTGCATAGTCTGGTGCTGGTGGCGGTGATCCTGCGCTTTTACCCATTCTTATTCTTCTCCATGCGCGTCTTGTTCCACTTCCCTGTTTCCCACTGACGCTTTGTGTAGCCGAACGAGATGCCCGTTCGTCCTTCACCGAACCAATGTTCGTGAATGCCTTCTTGTTTGTGGCCCAACGCCATGTGCATATTTAGCGCAGGGGTGTTGGATTCCTCCGTAACCATGGACATACGGTTCATGCCCCACTTCTCAAACACGGTTCGATAGGTGCCCGTGATGAACTCTCGTGACGCCCAGCGCTTCGTTAGGTCCGTAGCAATCGTTGCTTCGCATCTACCGTTTGACCAACCATCGAACGCCACGACAACGATTGGCGTGAAGTTGTCATCGACCATCGCACTGCAGCGTGTGGTGGCCGGGTCAAATGCGGTGAGTGGTAGATTTGCGTGCTCAGCACACCATTGAAGTAGAGCGGGATGATTGCTGTTGTGAACGATCATCCCGGACCTGGAGCCCCACCTTCAAACAACCAGTCCGTTGACATCCAGTACGTTTCAGACTCAACGGTCAAAGCAACTGAGATTGATGCGCAGTAGCCGATGCCACCCACGGTTTGCCAACTGCTGTAGTTGATGAGGCCACCTGTCCAAGAATCAACGTTCCAGTGACTGGTGCCCCATACCGCCGCACCACCACTACCAGAGGAAGAGCCTGTTCCGAATGGAGACGTGACATCGAAGTCCGTTTTGCAGCTCAACTGGACAAGCGCGCTGCCTGAACCCGTGAGCAAGTTGATACGAGCCTTGATGAACCTTTTCTTTGTGGACTGGTTCTGGAAGTAGTTGAATGCTTGCTGTGCTACTGCGATGTACGGATTGCCACCACTGCCATTGCTTGCTGCACCATCCTTGTAGCCACGGAATGCGAGGAAGACCTTTCCATCTGCGCCGAAGTACGTTTGACGGTTCAGCGTGGCAAAGCAACGAGCAGGCCAACCAGTGAACACACTCCAACCGCCAGTGTCAGTGTTCATGACGTACTGGACGTTGTTGTCAGGGTTGATCTGTGGTGCGTTGAGAATGATGCAGTTGCGATGCGGGACAAAATGGATTTGCCAACCGCTCAGCTCAAACTTTGATTCCGTTTCCAATGCGATGGCGTTCTGAATCGTGTCTGTGAGTGCAACCGCCGTAGTGGTGCTCTGCATGTACTTCGACAGAGGCATGAGCCCATCCAGCGTCAGCATGAGCGTGTCGCCACCGAACTGCATTGGGGCGCAGCCAGGAACCGGAGCACCTAGCATCCACGTTGCTGAGCGGAACCAAGTCTTGCTATCCGATGGGTCAGTACCTTCCCAAACTTGCACATCGCCTTCTGACGAGATGGCAACAAGCATGTTGGACATACCTGCACCATTGTTCGTTGACCATGATGCGAGTTGTTCAAGCCTGCCGCCACGTGGGAAGTTGAAGCGGAATTCCTCTGCTTCACCGCCAACGCTGTTGACTGGTAGATACCATGCGCTAGTTGTGCCTGGCTGTACGAACCACAGGCGGCTTTGATGAACACAAACGTTCTTGAGCATCGTTGGATCGATGCCTTGAATTTGGCCTGGAGTGGTTGGGGTAACGAACACCTGTGTCCATGTGACCCAGCTTGTGCCGTCATAGTGACGCACGGCATCGACTCCGTTGCAGCAGATGAGGTAGTGACCGATAGCGCCGGTGAAGTTGGTGTGCTGCCACAAGGCAGACGTAAGGCCCGTCTGCACTGCCGCACCTACAGCGCCAGGAGATGTCACGTTGTAGAAGCCTGTACCGCTGGCAGCGAACAGTCGATCTGTTCCAGCGCCGGTACCGCTGTATGGCATGAGCGTAAGCACTTCATCGGGCAGACCAGTAGCCCACTCTGAGTAGCCTTCGCGAGCCGCAATACCTTGCGGCTTCACCATGAAGTTTGTTAGGGTCAGTGCGAAGGCCTCACCCATTAACGAATATGGGTCTCTGGCGTTAAGGCCACTCGTCGGAGCTGGCGTGGTGTACGACTGGACACGTGGAGGACCAGCCTGCTTACTTGCCTTCAAGAACATCAGACACCTCCCGTGACGGAGCGTCCGAAGTTCAGTTCTGACAACAGGTAATCGCTGTTGTATGGTGCAAGGCGCAGCGTTGGAGCTGGAACGTCCGAGGCTTGAGCGGCAACCAACGACGAGTTGAAGTCTTGCACTGCCGTAGTGGTGTCCATCGACGACACCTGCAGCAACTTCAACTTGAGGAAGTTGATAACAAGACGGTCAGGAAATACGACCTTATCTGCATCATGTGTGAACTCAGAAACAAGGGTGCCTAAGTTGGCATCGATGACGTAATTCCCGGTGATGTAGTTGTAGACCAACGTTGTCTCTGCGCCGGGTGTTGGCAGCACTTGAATCTTGTTTCCAATGACTCGAATGCGTGAGTACGGACCAACGCTGTAGTAGCCAGATTGCAATTCTTGGAACTGCGCTGGAGCAACATCCCCAGTGAGTGGAAGCATTGCGCTTCGATCCCATGCGGTGTCCGAAACAATCCGAGCGCAATCACTTGGTAGGTCGTAGAGGCTTTGGCCTGGAACCGTAGTGATCGTTGCTTCTTTCAGCAGATATTGCCAATTGAAGGTTTCAGTCAGCTCATCACACGCTGCCACCAAAAGAGCCTTAGCTTGGATGATGGACGTGTTTTGGCTGGACAGGATTTCGGTTGGAGAAAACCCCAGTTGAAGCTCTGCTGCTGCTTGTTTAATTAGTTCAAGTAGGGGTCTTCCCATTTTTCTCCCTTCTCCGAATTAAGCCTTTACGACTTCCTTCTTCTTGTTTTGACTTTCGATCATGGCGCGAAGCTCTGCAAGTTCTGCGTCACGCTTTGCAAGCTCAGCATCCATCTTTGCCAACGCTTCGCCATCCTTAGCTGCTGCCAGCCATTGTTTAGCCTTCTCACGCAATGCACTTGCACCCATGAACTTCTGTGCATTCGTGTCACTCATTGCTGCGAGCTGTTCCACGGTGCGAATATTGAAGTGCTTGAATTCGCTCACCTGCGATCCAGATACCATCGGCCATTGGCTCAACGGAGTACCGCTGGATGGTGCGTCGATGCCTTCCTTGAACGCCTTGTATTCATTTGGAAAACGCTCACGATATGAGTCATCTACTGGCACATCAAGAATGTCCAATGCGCCCGGCACACCAATTTGGATGTGCTCTACGTCTTCGTAGATGTGTCGTCCGGCTTCTTGTGATTTGATCTGGAAGCCAGTTGGGACCATGCGGAACTTGATAAGCAAGCTAGCGTCCTCTGGAAGTCTGCCGTTTGGAAGGCGGTTTTGTGCGGTGGAAAAATCTCCTTCGCCGGAAAAATCGAAGTTGTTGTATTGACTGGCCATGAAAGGTGTCCTTGATAGATTGATAAGCGCACGACGACATGCCGTGCTCGCCATGTATTTAGTGCGTAGAGCTGAAACAAAAAAGGAAGCCGAAGCTTCCTTAATTGGTAATCACGTTGCGTGATTAGTCTTGGATGACGCCCTGGAACTGTGGTCCAGTGGAGGTCAAGTTACCAGCCCATGCGAGGTACTGGATAGATGCGTCTTGCGTTGGGATGAGACGGTTCTTGCCCAGCGAGACCATGTTGCGGTCCTTGTGCGGACGGAACTTCAGGAACTTGGTGTTCAGGAAGTACGCGGTGTTCGCAGAGATACCGGAAGCAACAGATTCCATCACGACTGGAGCAGACATGAACTTGACGTTGTCGAAGCCCAGATTTGCCAGCGTAGGATCAGTGAAGCGCTGTTGTGGCTGCAGGGAGCCGACGTAGATCTTGAAGTAGCCTTCATCGGTGAGGATGAGGTTTGGCTTGTCCTTACCACGGATCAGGCGAGTCCACATGTCGGTGAAGATTTCACCAACGTTTGCGGTAGTCAGAGCGCCTGCGAATTCAGCACCAGCACCCTTCATCTTCTTGTTACGCCAGAAGGTCCAAGTTGCACGGTCAATACCACCGTACGTACCAGTCGTAGGAGCGATAGCAACAGCCTTCTTGAGACCGTCGATCTGCTTGCCAGAAGCAGCAGTACCGTCGGAGAGAACACCTTGGTTGATGAGGTTGACAAGCGAAGAATCAGCAACTTCAAGACGGCTGTCAAGAAGGTCGATGAATGCTTCACGGCCAGTGTTCTGCAGCTCTTCGAGACCGCTCATTGGGACTGCAACAGCAGCCTGCTTGAGGGAGAAGGTAGCGCTAGACAGAACGTCTTGCGTTGCGCCTGGAAGTGCGTCGTAACCAGAGTACCAGCCAGCGTTGCCGTTAGCTGCGAACGAGATTTCTTCCATGATGGAAGAACCACCACCGACAGACTTAACACCACCGTACTGCTTGATGACAGTCAGAAGTGCGTTGTTGTTGGTGACGTTGTCTGCGAATTCACCGTTGCGAGCCTCGATGGTCGTTGCGATGATGTCACTTACGTTTGGGAATGCCATGTTCTTGTTCTCCTTGAATAAGTTGGCAAATGTTCAATGCGCCTCCTACACCATGCAGAAGATCGCGAAGTTGTTTGCTGTTCTACTTACGCAAGGGAAGTGAAACGAGTCTGGCTTCCTTGGTTTGCTTTGAACTGCGGCTTGTCGTTTCGCATACTGTCTTTCAACTGGGTATGCCGGACAAAAAGCAATTGATTGGATGGGGTTTAACGAGTCCCATCCACCTCATCATCTATATATTGCGTCTCAGGATTCGGTATCAGATTCCGATTTCTGCTCTGCTTGCTTTCGCTCTAACTCACGCTTCTTCGCAAGCCGCTCCAACGCTTTTTCTCTCGCCTCAGCGGCAGTGAGACCCTTCGTAGGAAATTGCACGCCAGGAATGATTACGCGATTGATGAGGGCCATTACAGTCTCTGCCCATCTTCAGGAATAAGCGATTCAAGAATTTCGCGTGTTGACTTACCCTTGAACTGTGTTGGGTTCGTCGACATTGGCGCTCTTGGTCCCTTGTTTGAAATGCTTCCCTGTGCAGCACGATTGCGAGCTGCTGCAGCTTGATTGCGCTGCTCAATTACCTTGCGAACGTGCGGGTTAGCGTAGATTGCCTGCTCGTAAGCTTCCTGAAGGTTATCAACCCCAGAATTCAGCAGTGCGATCACTTGAGGTGCAACGTCGTGAATGAACTCATTCTTCGGGTTGTTCATGAACGCGTCGATTTGGCTCTCAATCTCTTGCTGACGATGAGCTTGACCGGCTTGTTGCTGACCCTGCAGTTGAGCACGCAGCTCTCTGATTTCACGCAGTGCGGCCGACTCCTGTGGAGACTCCTTCGGCGCTGCGCCTTCAAGGATTCCGTTCAGTGTGTCGATGTCAGGCTTGAACGTGGTGATGTATTGAGCAAGTAGCTTGGCCTTTTGCTCCGGCGTACCAGTGTGGAGAACGTAGCCCGCATTGAACAGGTCTTGTGCTGCGGCAATTGGATGGACGCCCATCGAACGGAAGTGGGCCTCGTATGGAGCTGCCGCCTGCATGAAGCCGCTGGCGATCTTTCGCTCATCCGCGACCACGGTTAGCGTGCGCTGAATTTCATGCTCACGCTTGTTGATGTGCTCACGAAGAGCGCTGAATTGGGGTGGGAGATTTTTGAACTGCTCGCGCACATCAACTGGCATTGCGGCTGCAGCGTCGAATTCCTTTGGCGGCTTCGGTGTCCGTGGCAGTTCGCTTATCGTGGATGGCTTGTCCTCAGGCTTGACATCAACCTTCGGTTCTGGCTTTTGCTCTTCCTCAAGCTTCTTGATTGATTCCTCAATCGCCTCTCTGGTGGTCTTTGGCTTGGCTTCAACCTCCACTTCTGGCGCATCGTTGGTTGTTTCTACAACCTCATCATGAAGTTCGGTCGTGGCTTGTGGATCTAAGTCTTGTACTGGAGACTCAAGATTTTCCGTGGCATTGTTGATGTCGGTCACTTGGTTTAATTCCCTTGTTGGTTTTAAGAAGTCATCTGCGTTACTACGCGGGCGACTGTTTCCTTCTGCTTTTTCTTGTACGCCTTGTCTCGTTCTTTCTTCTGGTAAGCGGCCTCACCTTTAAGTTCAGACTCGGGAAGAACACCATGCTTCTTCATGTGCGCCTTGTACTCGGTAGCCCCATGAATCATGGCGCCGTCGATTGGTGAACGCATTTGAAGAGAGCCACTTGTAAGTCCCATTGCAGCAACCATCGGAGCCGTGAATTGGCGTGGCATCTTTTCGTCGCAGTGTGGACACACAGGCAAACATTCCACGTTGTCACGGTTAGCGACAGACGCAATGAAAGTATTCTCGAAGTCGCAAGACTGGCATTTGGCGTGATAAAGCATGTTTTTATTTATCCACCCAGATGCCTTTCTATGGATACTCGATGTTCAATGTGGGAAACGCCGCAAGAGCTTCTTCCATGGTCGGAAGAGGCGTGTTGTTGGTTTGAGAATCCGCAAGCATCTCGTAGGCGGTGGTCCAAATTGCAGACCTCCACTGGAAGAAGCCTTCAGCTTCGGCAGCAAACTTTGGATTAGGGTCGCCACGATAGGTAATCGCAGTCTTGATGTCGTCATAGCCCAATGAGCGAGCGGCATCGTCCATGGCACGCTGAACCTCAGCGGTTAACGCCTGCGCAATGAGGGCTGGGTCTGTGAGTTCAATACCGTAGTAGTTCATGCGATCCCCAGCACATCCTTAATCTGTCGAACCTCACCACGCAGTTCCTTAATGCCCTCTGCGAACAGCGCCCCAAGTGGGCCGTAATCGACAGTAAGCGTGTGGTCCTCGTCGCCCTTATCCATGACTACTTCAGGTGCAACACGCTGAACGTCTTGAGCGATGAGACCCATGTAGCGACGGTTAGGGTCGCCAAACTCATCGTTAATGTCGGTGCGTCGGAACGTGCAGCCAACAAGCTCTTCGATCTTGTCAAGCGCACCCTCAATGCGAACAATGTCGGTCTTGCGTCGCTTGTCCGATGTCAGCAGTACGCCATTGGCGTAGATGTTCCCGTTGTTGCGGAACTCGAACACCGCCGGACTAGTTGAGCCGCATACGAGGCGAGCACCAGCCCAAACACCGGGCACGTGGTATCCGTGGAATGCGACGGTCTCCCAGTTTGGATTGGACTGGACCATTTGCGCGTAGTAGTTCGACCCGTCTGCAAGAGAACCATTCGTGATGCTCCCATAGGCCGGATTTGGGCGAATGGCGCGCGTTAGGTAAAGATCGCCAACACCAGTAAGTGTTGCTGCACTGCCAGAGGTCGAGACCCAGTTAAGGTCACCAGTTGACTCAGCGAAGCGAAAGTACCAATCCGTGCTGAAGTTCAAGAAGCGAAAGCCGCCTCCACGGCTTACCTTGAATCCAGTGGTGCCAGTGAACGAGGTAACACCGTCAAGGTTCGCATTGAGGATTGGGGCCTTTGCGTCAAGTGCAGTTTGAGTGGCCGTGCTGACGGGCTTGTTCACGTCTGACGTGTTGTCAGCGTTGCCCAAACCTACCATTGCCTTTGTGATGCCACCAACTGTGCCCGTAAAAGTTGGGCTGTTGATTGGTGCCTTCAAAGCAAGGGCAGCTAGTGTCTCGGGGCTGATGCCAATAACACCACTGCCTGGGATGTCGTATAGACCGGCACCTGAGCCATTAAAGCGATTTGCGGTGATGATGGACATGTTGGCCTGTGAAAGAAGATATTTAGGCCAGAGGAAGTCTTTGCGCTTCTCTGTACTCCATCATCAGCTCGATCAGCATCAAGAATTCCTCTTCCTCTTGGGCTTGCTGTGCAAGTTGAGCTTCTTCAGCAAGGAGGAGCGCGAGCAGCGAATCGATCTGTGCGAGGCGTTCAGCGTAGAGAGTGTCTGACTGCGAGAGCGCATCCTTGAGCGCCTGAAGCTGCTCCCTGGACAAGTCTTTTGGGAGTGGCTTGAGCTTCTTTGGAGCGGTCTTCTTCTTGGCTGTCTTCTTCTCTGGCTTTGGCTGATTCGGGATGACGTATGGGATGTGGCTGTAGTCGCCATCCGTATCGACACGCGATCCATTACCTACCACCGCAGCTATTGAGGCTGTGTCGTTGCCCTCGGTTGCGGCGATGACAGCAGTAGCCTGAGTCACGACATCTACAAGCACGCTAGCCGCGTCATCGTCCTCCGTCGCAGCGATAAGCGCAGAAGCGCTCACACTCATACCGATAGATGCGGTGTCGTCGGCTTCCGTCGAAGCGATATTCGCAGAAGCGCTTACGCTCGTGCTGACAGATGCAGTGTCATCGGCTTCTATCGAATTGATCGAAGCGGCAAGAATGACGTTGCCTGCTACTGAGGCGGTGTCGTTGGACTCAGTGGCTGCAATGGTGGCTGTTGCGGACAGCGAAGCAGTGACGGAGGCAGTGTCATTAGCCTCCGTAGCAGAAATTGTGCTAGAGACGCCTGGACTTGGATCGGGGTATGCAGCGGTTGGTGGCGTGAACGGGAATGAGGTGTAGACAGGGTCATCAGTGCTGATGAGGATTTCATCCATGTAGCAGTTAGCAGCTCCACCTTCAGGCAAACCGGTGTTAACCACCTTATCGCCAAACGTCACAATACCGGTGAAGGTCTGTGAATTGGTTGCGCTGCCAAGCACGACACCGTCAACAATGAATCGGATTACGTTACTACTATCTCGGTTAACAACCACATGCACCCATGGACCGCTTGAGTTGCCCATTGGATCTCCGCTGACGGAGATGATGTTCGTGTTTCCTGATCCCGCATTCGAGACTTGCACGTTGACGTCACCAACGTACGTTTCCATCATCAGGCTATTGGCGGTCTCTTCTTGACCGATACACCACGGCTTACCAGTAAAGCCCGTTCTCTTGTACTGAAAGGTGATACAGAACGGGCCAGACAAAGTGACCGTCGATCCGCTTTGGATGACCCCAGGCGATGTGAAGTTGAGCGCGGCAGTGCCGAACTTCTTCTCTGCGGTCGTTAATGCTGCAGCACCAGATGCGGTGAACGTCGGTCCGCTGCCGTTGGCGTTCGTGATCGTTGTTGACCCGTTGGCGCCATCAGCATGCAGCAGTACATTGGTTGTCATGCGCTCAAGCCCTCGCTATTAGCGCTTAAGCGTTGCCAGCAGTAATCGTGTGTGCCGTAATCGAGCAGGTGACGCCAGAGCTGATTGAAGCAGTGTTCAAGATCATGTCGGTGCCGGAGGTACCTGCACTACCATCCATGACGAACGTGCCACCAGACGTGGTGATGCGATACCATGTAGCAGTACCAGCAGTGATGCCAGTTGTGTTAGGCGGCAAGTTGCAAGTCAACACGCCGGCCGATGCTGCTGGCGCAAGGCCAGCAGACATGGTGAACTCGGCTAGCTTCGTGGTTGCGGTGCCGCCAGTTGCTGGGCGAGTGCCGTTATAGATGGCAATCTTTGCGCCGCTTCCTGCAGCCGTCGTGATCGCGTCAAGGCGAGCATTTCTTAGAGTTGTTGAGAATCCTAGTGCCACTGGTGGCCTCCCTTGTTGTTGTTTTTATTTACGCCATTTCTGCGCCAATCATCTTGCCGTTGGCATCTCTGATGATCGTTGCGCGTACTGGTGGCTGTGGTCGTGTGATGAAGTCTTGGACGCTTTGACGGAATGCGGCTGATTCGGCCTTCACGCTGTCAAGCTCCGCCTTCATTGCTTGCAGTCCTTGGTAGAACTGGTCTGGTGAGACGCGCTGTGAAGCAAAGCCGTCCCCTGGAGGTAGGTCAAGCTCGCCAGTCGTGTCGATGCCGGTATCTACCTGGAACCTCAGCTCTTCAAGACGAAGCTTCTTCGCTTCAAGTTGAAGTTTTTGTAGTTCAATCTTTGCATCGATTGCGGCTTGTGTTGCCTTCTGCTCGGTCTCCATGCGCTTC
Organism: Variovorax sp. Soil_C_12; assembly: GCF_057657375.1. Lineage (NCBI taxonomy): Bacteria > Pseudomonadati > Pseudomonadota > Betaproteobacteria > Burkholderiales > Comamonadaceae > Variovorax > Variovorax sp. Soil_C_12. Next base: position 277,003 of record NZ_JBDGIO010000005.1, read on the forward strand.
ATCTCCAGTTGAGCGCTGGCCTTCGTCGTCTCGATCTGCGCCTCTTGTTGAAGCTCTTGTTGCTTCAACGCTGCTTGTTGTTGAATCTCAGCTTGCTTAGCTTGAGCGGCCATCTCTTCCTTGGACGGCTTCTTGTTGCCGCCCTGCTCTTGCTGCTGTTGCATTGCAAGAAGCTTCTGCAGCTCTTGGTCGATGAAGCCTTCCATCTGTGCAGCACCACGGAACGAGCTAATGCCGAACTTGATCATGTTCAAGAACAGTGGTCCTAGCTCTGGCACTTGCTGCGCTGCTGGCACTGCCTGTTGCATCATTGAGCTGAGTGCGGTGATTAGCTCAGCACGCTCAGACTTGTCTTGGCTCCAGTTGGCAAGCTGCAACGAATCTACGCTGACCTCAATGTTGGTGTGCGCAAGCAGTTCGTTCTCAAGCAGTGCGCGTGCTTGTGGAAGGTAAGCGGCGTCCGCTGGAGTCATAGGACCCGCCTTCTCCACAAGACGGTCCCACTCGTAGAACTTGACCATCAAGTGACCCTTGATCTTCATCAAGTCACTCATGAACTCAGCAAACTCATGCTGCAGGGATTGCAGGCGAAGAGATGCGTACTGTGCCTTGATGCCTTGCGCTGCCGCAGTCTCGTACTGGTTTGACTGACCGCGGATGATGTCGGAGATGCCAGTCAGCTCATAGATTTGCTGCTTGGTGATTTCACGAGCAGCCTGTAGTTGCGCGATGACTGCAGCGATAGTGCCGATCTCCATGAAATCCATGGAGCCCTTGATGCCACCCTTTTCTGCAAACGCGTCCCAACGGTCAACAGGGATGAGGATGTTCTCATCGCCATCAGAGAGGAGATTCTTGACTCCTGCATTGGTCTTGTCGTAGAGGCCAGAGACCTTAACTGTGCGCGTGAGGTTCGCAATACGAGCGTTGAGAATGTTCAGCTCTTCATACTGGTCTTGCACAATGACGTAGTCAGGCACAGGGACCATGTTTGACGTGTCATTCGTTCCCAACAGTGGCTTTGGACATGGGAAGAAGTGAGGCAGCCCGTAAGGATCGTCTTGGATGTCGAGAGCTTTTTGGCAGTCTGTGCAAATGAAGAACACCTTCTTGGTGTCCTTGTCCCAGATTTCCCAGACCTGAACGGTCGCTTGAATCTTGTTCTGTGGACCTTGCTCCCCGTACTGCTTGTCGCCAACAGCCTTGCCTACTGCATTGATGTCCGCAGTAGTCTTGTCAGCGGAGAACAGGTACTCTGCTTCCTCTTCGCCAAAGCGTTCAGCAAACTCTTCCTTCGTCATGTACGAGCGGAAGGCCACCCATGAGCATTCTTCCCAGACGCGCGATGGCTGGAATCGGAAGTCGGGCCAATGAACGTGCTCGATTGGCGTGAGCTGATCGGTGATGATCGAGCTTGCGCCCTGCTCTTCTGCCAACTGTTCATCGACCTCATCTGAAACGCTGAATGGCTCTTCGCCAGTGGCGGTGTGGCGGTAACTGACTCGGCAGATGCCGAGGCCAGTAAGCAGGCGATCCTTGATGACGTTCTTGGCCGTGCTCGTCGTGTAGCCGTCCGTCTCCAGCTCAGTGATCATTGCGCGCTGCAGTACCTGCGAACCCACACGTCCAGGCTGATCGGAGAAGTCCTTGAAGCGGCGGGAAACGTCTGGCTTCGGAATGCGGCCGAACAGCGAGTCACGCAGAATGTTGACGTTGTTGTTGAAGAGGTTGTACTTGCGAGAGCGATCGCCCTTCTTGCGCTTGTCAAGGTAGACGTTGATGATGTTCTTGCACTGGTTGTGCCACGCCTCAACCTCCTTGTCGGAGGACTTCAGTTCGTTTACCCAGTGACGCTGCGCGAGCCCCTTGTCTGTTTCATATCCCATCGAATCGGTTCTCTTGTAGTTGTTCTTGTTGGCCGACCACTGGAGAATGCTCAGCTCGGCGTTTCTGTATTTAGAGGCGCCGATGCTTCCGATTCAGCTTTAACGTCTTGGCCTGACGCCCACTGTTCAGCGATAGGCTTTGCGATTGCTCCAAGCTGCTTGGCGAACATGTCAAGCAGCTGGATGCGAATCGTGAAGCCCTTCGGGTCTTGCTTAATGTCGTGGGCCAGCCAGTCGAGGTAGGCTGCTTGTGCGAGTAGTTCTTGAAGTGTTTTCATGTTGATCCCTTAGATGCGTGTGTAGGTTGACGATGGCTGCGAGTCCCACATTTCGTCAAATGTCAAGGTGGTAGTTGGCTTGGCTGGTACATAGTCCACGTAGGTTGCAGACTGCACTACCGGCTTCTGTGGTCTTGTCTTCGTTGACACTGGAGCCATTGACTCCTTCAAGTCGATGTCACGGACAGCCAGGCACAAGTAGCGGAACGAGTCAGCCGAGTGCGATGACCAATCGTGTTCAGGAACCTTGCTGAAAACTTCGCGCTCTGCGTTCCACTTCTTCTGATACTGCTTCAGAGCCTCGATGCCTTGATAGCAGCGGGTCTCATCGAAGAGCACCTTTGGCAGCGTGTGGCGAACTGCGGCAATGCCATCAACAACGCTGAGCGATGGAACTGCACGAGGACGGATGCCCATGTCCCGGAACAGCTCAATCGTTGATTTGCCGGTCTGCAAGTTGCGCTGCTTCGCATCGTGTGGAAGCCACCAGTCGCCAAACTTGTATGGCTTGGCCTTGATGTCCTCTACGATGCGCCCGATGTCTACTTGCTCCCATTCAGCGTGGTCAACTACGTGGAGGCGACCATTCAGAACTTGGAAGAACCACACTGCGGTTGCGTCAGTGAAACCAAGGTCGAAGACGACATGGACAGGCGCGGCATTGATTACAGGCAGATCACAGATGCGGCCCTCGGCCTCTGCCTTCTCAATCAAGGTTGCGTAGTACGAGCCCTTGATACCTGCGGTGAACGAGCATTCGTACTCTTGTTCGTACGCCTCTTCGTCCAGCTCAGCGCGTGAATCTTCTAGTTCCTCGTCAGTAAGGATGCCGCTCTCACTGGCCTTGAGCACTTGGCAGAACCAACGGTCTGGGTTTTTGCGTGCTTTCTCATAAAGTTCATAGAAGAAGTTGCGGCCCTTCGGCGTACCGATGAAGACGGCCCAACCTTTGCGGTCGGAGAGTGCTGGTCGTATGACCTCACCCCAAACGTGACGCTTCATCTGAGCAACTTCGTCAAGCACAACGCCGTCGAAATATTGACCTCGAAGGTTGTCAGGATTGTCAGCGCCGAAGAGTCGAACTTCAGCTTCTGTGCCATGGGCTGATGGAACCCGTACCCGCTTCTTCGTAAGATCGATGTGGGCACCCGGAATGTCTTTGACTGCATCCTTGAGGTAGGTCCATGCGATGGCATCTACCTGTCCCATGAGCGGTGCTATGTAAGCGAACTTTCCGTTTGGCTTGCGGCAGCGAAGTGCCTTCGCTACAAGGTCGTTGATAGTTGCGCGGGACTTGCCTGCACGGCGGTGAAAGACAAGGATTGACCAACGCTGACGACGCTGGTGGAATGCTTTGAACTGTTCGCGTGGCTGGTAGGCAAGGTTGACGGTCTGAGTTCCATCAGAAGTCATCGTCACCGCCTACGTCGATGACCCTACCTTGGGCGTCAATCTCAACAATGTCGAGCGGGCTGTCAGGGACTTGAGAGTTGATGATGACTTGCGCTACACCAAGCACGTTGCTTTCCACCGGAGCCAACTTCATGAAGGCGCTGTAGAAGTTGTTCGGGTTCTTGATCGCCCAAGCGATCATTCCCGGCACGCCGCCCATAAGGTCGAACGTCGAGTGGATTGCGGTCTCTACTGCCTTGCGGTCTCGCTTCTTGAAGACATAGTTTTGCGGGATATGAACGCCCATCTCACGAAGCGATTCATTGACGATGCTTAGGCCAGCAGTGCCACGTAGGTAGGCGTCGTCAGATTCGAGTTGTGCGATCTGTTGTGAGTCGAGGGGCTTTGGACCGTTTGGTCTTGGAAGATGCTCAGATGGTTCTGGCAACGAGTCGTCGTCTTGCATGTGTAATGTGGTTCGACCTTCTTTGGGTCGATGGCCCTAAATACGTTGATCTCGTATTTAGTGAAAGCACACGTATGAAAGAAGACTCCAAGCGAAGAGGCGCATGGCTTGCGCGATTTATGCGCAACAAGCCAGCGCTAAGGCGTGCGAATCTCCCGTCACGACTGCTTGTCGATCCCGCAGGCGTTCAGAAGGAAGGCGAAGCGCTGCTTGAAGAACTCAAGCAGATCGAAGCATTGCTGACGCGCCTTGAGGCAGAAGACCCTGAGCGCTGGGCGAGCCCTGAGCTGCCGTGGTACGCGGCCCGTGAGGAGTACAAGGCTGCGAAAGCCCGTGGAGAAGTAATAGAACCGACGTGGTACGAAGCGCTCTACTGGCTGGAGCGCCATGCAACGCCGGGAGCCATCGGTTCCGAGACTTTCTGGGGCGCAGACAAGAAGGATAGCAATGAGCGCCGCAGGAAGCGCGACACAGAGCTTCGGAAGAGGACTAGGGAGAAGCGCTTGGGCAAAAGAAGCCCTTGAGCGATTAACTTAAGGGCTTCATGAGTTAGGCGAACTTAGCCCATTCAGCCCAGGCCATCTCGTACGCTTCCTCAACCGTCTCGGCTTTTCCGTCAAGCCGAAGCTCGACCATCCGCGTGTTTAGATAATTGAAAGCTGCTAAGGCTTGACGCTGCGTGGTGTTCCCGTGGCTATGGCCTGGGTCCGTCACGTCGTGCGAGTGCTCGACCTTCTCCCAGGTGCCCGGATCGTTGATGTGATCTGCACGCTGTTCCCATATCGTCGGCTCGCCCACGCCCACGCCGATGTCGATGAAGACGTTTGTCGATTCAGTAGGCTTCTGCTCTGGTTGTGACTTGTTCCAGCCGCGTTCAATCTTCATACTGCATCCCCCTTGAGAATGTCGCGCCACTTCTTGCACACTTCCGAGTCAGTGTCGGCGTTCTTAACCTCGATAGGTGGCAGGCCACGCTTCGTCCACTCTGCATCAACGGCACTGCCAAGTTCCGTGAACTGCCCGTCCTTCTCAACAAGCTTGTAGTTCTTCGGCGCTAGCCATGTGTGATGTTGGACGTACTCGTCAACGGTAGACAGGCCAACAAACTTTTCGTGTGGCTGAAGTGGTCCGCGTCGTTCATAGTGCTTGACGGACAGTGCCTTCGCGTACGCAGCTTTGCTGTCAAGGCTCTTCCTGAAGTTTGAATCTGTCATTGCTGTTCTCCCTTCTTTGTTGTTAGCGTCTTGTCTGCAAGCTTGCGTAGGCCGCGATCAATGCACTCGACGACCTTGTTCTGGTCGTAGTTGCTCAAGATCGGCCAGACTTCCTTGAGCTGTTCGCCAAGCGCAACACCCTTTTCCAAGTCGGTCGCGCCTTCACGAAGCGTTAGAGTTTTGAACAGCGACTTGAGGTCTTTAATGTTCTGGGTCATTGCGTGTCCTCCAGCGGGAACATCTTCTCCAAGTCTTCCGGGTACTTTGGACCAGTCATGTCCCACTTCGGCGGTTGAATGGTCTTGAGGCGTTCACCGGCTCGGTCGTACATCGCTCGAAGCTGCTGCACTTCTTCGTCAGTAAAGAATGACGTATCGAATGACATCGCGACCACCACCTTCTTCAGCACCTCTTTAATCCACACTGCGTTCCCGTACGCGGCGTACTTGCGGCAGTTCTCGTCGTATCTGGTTCGCTGTTCCGGGGTCAGGGCCGCAACCTTGCGTTCCATCTCAGCTTTGATGAGAGTTGGGTTCCCAGTCATTCCGCGCCCTCTCCTGGAATTCCGAACATCTTCTCGATCTGCTCCATCCGAACTCGATCGGTCAACGACGCTTCCCCGGATTCCGACGTTTCCAGAGCGTTCAAAAGCTCGTTGATTCGGTGCTGAAGCTTGCGGCGCGTTGCGTGGACTTCGCGGGTGGTCTGTCTTAGGTCAGTGTCGATGTACGACAGGATGAAGCCGCCAGTGACGGCGTCGACTTGGAATGCGGTGATTTGTGCCATTACTTCGACTCCCCAGACGCTTCCAAGATGGTGCCGCCAGCGGACAACGTCGTGTTGCCAGACGCTTCCGGAGCTACTTTGATTTCGTAGCCGCCCATGACGTGCTGGATTACCGCCTTTTCGCGTTGCTTTAGTTCTTGCGTCAGGAATTTGGCAGCCTCGACTGAATTCTCATGACGCGATTGAAAGTTGTAGAGCGCTTCCAGTTGCTTTCGAGCTTGCTCTACTTCGCTGAGGCGGATGCTGAGCGTGTGGGTGAAATGTAGGCGGTCCATCACTTCGACTCCTCAGACGCTTCCAGCACCAGCTTGCGCAACTGTGCTTCAAATTTCAGCACCTGAGCGTTTGCGGCCTTCTTGGCGTTACGGTGCTCCTCGACCTCTGCATCTGTGACGGACTGACCTCGTAGCAGTTCGAGGATGTACGTGGCCTTCTTGAGCTTGCCAATGCACTCGTCGATTGGATCAATGAACAGGCCGCTTGATCGTGGCAGCGAGGCTGTCAGAGCTGCCACAATTTCGGTCACCGGATTCTTTTCGATCTTCATATGTCACTCCTAAAGTTGTTGTTAAGACAGCTTTATTTAGTGAAAATGACCAAACGGCTGACTAATCAGGTAGCTAAAGATTGAAATAATCCCAGTAGTGCTCCAAGCCCTAGTCTAGCTAGGGCATGCCCACTTTCCTTTTTGATCCCATTTCCACGTTGCTAAATCACCCTAGACCATTGGGGATCGTCGAGTGATCGAGAAGGACCAAGCCTACCTTCGAGGGGACAGATGAGGCCCTAAACACTTGAAATCCTTTAGGTGACAGCTCCATCATCTGAAGGATTCAAGTGCTCTGAGGCTGAGCTAATCATCTTGTAATCAGACGTTGACCTGCCTCAGATTATTGGGATTGACAAGGACTGCCCAGTATCCAAGAGTAGTTTTGACGTGAATAGATTACTTTGAAAATAATCCCTTAACCCTAACCTGCGGTTGGGCGTTTTTCAGGTTGACGAGTGGATGGCAGGTCGGTGGCTGATTGCAAAGAGCGACGTGTGACCACTGGATGGATGCACAGTGGTTGAAGCTCGACCAAAGAGACGCCATTTGGGTAGGTGTGATCGCAGATTTCAGGAGATTGAGACTTCTGTATAAATAAAAACACTAAAACAAGGGAGAGATCCATGACCGACTCAGAACAAAAATTTCATACATCCTTTGAGGAAGCTGCTCTGCCACTAATCAAGTGGCTCAGCGAGAACGTACACCCTCATCACACAGTAATCGTGACCTCCACTGGCGCTGAATTGCTGACGAGCGAAATGGGTGTATGGCATGCGACTCTTGTCAAGCACGGTCTACTACCTGAAGAGGACAGCGTATGAACAACGATATCAATGAAGTGGTGCAAGCCATTCAGAATGCAGTGATCGTCGCTCGTAGCAGCGGCCTAGTATCTGCGTCTCACCTCAAGACCTTTGAGGATGCTATCCACGCAGCACGTAAGCGGAAGGCATCTCAAGAATTCAAGGCAGCAGTCGCAGCACGTAAGGCGCTGAAGGCAGCAAAATGAAGAAAGCTTTCATCGGCTACCTAGCCCTCTGTTTTGCGATTGGCTACTTCACGCCTCCAATGTTTGTATTCGGATATTGTGTTGGCATTGGCGTTGGATTCATCCTGCATGTAATGGACACCCTCGAAGATCAAGAGAGCAAACAGAACTGATTAGGAGAGAGACAGGAGTCATGACCTGTCTTGGGAGTGGAGCTGGTACCTCCACTCCCCCTTTACTACCAAAAGGGAGAAAGACAATGACCGACCAAAAAGACCCGTCAGGGGCAAGAAGTGACAATCATATATCTGGAGCAAATCCGGACTCGGCGGAAAGAAGTGACAATCATAATGCTTTAGCAGCATTGAGCGCACTGCAGCCTCTTGCTCAGCATCGGGTTGTTTTGGCTTCTTCAGATGTGTCGCACCAGGGAAGAAGTGACAATCATAATGCTTTAGCAGCAAGCGAACCAAACTGGCGTGATCCTCGTATTCAGAAGGCTGCCGCAAAAGGACTCGCCTTTGCAAAGACATACTTCTCGCAGTACGTTGCAAAGCCAATCTACGCAGTCAAGCTCAACGCAGGCATCGGTCGGACAGATCGACCTCTAGGACGGTTCTTGCACGACACCATCTTGATCCGTGAAGGTAACTACAAAGTCCGGACCGACACAGTAAAAGGACATCCGTTCTCATACCGTTTGAACCCAGCAGGCATTGAGTACGTCGAAACCAAATTAGATGCCAGTATTATGATTGTCACTTCTTCTGAAGTCGTAGAGGAAGAGACTAGCAAGCTTGCTGAACGGTATGCTGATGAAGTGGAGAGCCTGGCCTTCAACTACAAGGAAGGCGTGTCTGGCCGTCTAAGTCATGGCCTACAGCAGATGCCGAATACGTTGAAGTTCAACTTTTGGAAGAAGGCTGGCCTGCCGCATAACTATGACATCCAGGCTTGTGCGCCAACAATCCTTCAGCAGCTTTCCGAAAAGTGCGGACAGAACTGGCTAATCCAAGAGCCCATCAAGAAGTACCTGTCCAATAAAGCTCAGATGCGCAGGCGCATAGCGGAGCTGGCAGGGATCGAGTACCAAATGGCAAAGAGGATCTTGAACAGTTTATTCAATGGTGCCCGCCTGCAGTGCTCAGATGCTTGCGCGATCTTCAAGATGCTTGGACGTGATCGGCGGAAGATGCGGAAACTTCAAGAAGACGTTGAGCTAAAGCTTCTTCGCACGTCGATCAAGAACATGTGGAAGGTCATCGCAGCAAAGTTGGAACGGTCCATGAAGACGGGTTCAGCGAAATGGAACCTCTACTTCCACTTAGAGCGAAAGGTGTTGGACGTGATCGTGCGCTATCTAACCGAACGGAACGTGAAGCACTTTACTGAGCATGACGGGTTCAGAACGGACGTGCAAGTTGATTGCGTTGAACTGTCCAATCGAATTCGAGAAGAGACGGGATTTGACTTGACCATCAGCAAAGACGAGTGAGGCAGAATTTTCCAACTACAGCTAAGCATTATGATTGTCACAAGTACCCGCAGACACCAGTTTCAGCCAGGATCAGAGCGGACAACAATAACAAAAAGGAGACAGCATGAACTTTTACGAAATGCAACGCCAGGAAGAGCTGGTCAGCGAGTTCCTAATCGACCTACACAACTCTGATGAGCGTGCAAGCGACCAATCGATTGAACGATTTGTGAACTACAACGGGTTAGACCTTGAGTTCGTTATCGAGTATGCGATATGGAGCGAGGCAGCACCAGACTATTTGATTGCACGACTCAAGGCGATGCGGAAGCCACCGACAATGGACCTTGGCACGGACTTTTGGGCAGAAAAACGGGGAGTGTAACGTCCGTAAAAAGACGGCAGTCTAATTAAAATAAGAACTACCTGTAACTTAAAGGAGTCAACCGTGAAACTTGCTGCATTAGTCCTTGCGTTTTGCGCCTTCACGGCGAACGCTCAAACGGAGTTCATGAATCAGTTGCAAAACCAACTGCAGTATCAAGAACAGCTCAACCGTCAATACGAGAGCCATCAACGCTTCATCCAACAACAGCGCGACCAACTCAATCAATGCACGAACTGCGGCGGCAATGGAGGCAACGTCTCTGGCTGGTACGTTCCAAACTACGAGCCTCAAGCGTCTTCGAGTGCTGCGCTCTTGGGCATGATGATTGGCAACGCCATTGCAGATCGTGAGCGTCGTGAGAATCAGTGCATGGATGCGGTGGTAGCACGTGTGCCTGGGGCACCGAAGGACATCATGGATTGTCTGAAATAGCAGAAGACGTGTAAGCGTCTCATTCTTCAGTGGACTTGGGCTCTTCGGAGCCCTTTTTGTTGTCCGGAATCTAGCGCATTGGGGCGTTTTTGCGGAAAAAGCACGCTTCTCCATAAATATTCCTGTACGGCATTCGTACAGAAACTATGGAGAAACCAATGCTCACCCTAACTACTACCCCAATCACCCGCAAGTATCTCATCGATCAGTTCTACAAGATCGAGTTGAACCTTGAGTGCGCCTACAGCAAGCGCCGCCGCTCTTTCGATCCTCAATCCCTCAAAGCCGTAATGAGTGAGATTGCGCAACTTCTTAATGAGCGCAAGTACCTTATCGAAATGGCGTTGACCGCTGGATATGACGCAAGCTTTCTGATCGGTCAAGCACGCCACACGCTGCATAGCCCATCTTCGGAGCAAAAGAATGCCCGCGAATCCTACCCCTAAGAATCGCGGGCACCTTTTCGGAGAAACCATGCATCTACCACAATGCATCAGTTCGAGCTTGTATGGCAACTTGCTCGATGTATTTATTGCGACAGCACTTCAACAATAAAAAGGGAGACCAACCATGACCACGTACACAATCTACACCCTCACCAACCAGCAGACCGGCAAGATCTACGTTGGGCGAACAAAGAACCCACATACTAGGTTCGTCAATCACAAGCACGCAATGCGGAAGGGAATTCACCACAATCCTGGCGTGCAAGCTGATTACGACGCAGGCGACCGCTTCGATTTCGAGTTCATTGATTGGGTGGATGGCGTCGAAGAGTCTAAGACAGTCGAACGTAGATGGGTGAACGCATTTCCTAATGTCTACAACCTTCTTAGCAGAGACGACGCCAGACATTGCGTATTTTCTGCTGCGTACAGCGCAAAGATTTCGGCTGCACTGAGCAAACCATGCACGCTTGATGGCAAGACTATCTACCCTTCTGTTAACGCCTTCAAGAAAGCTTATGGGCCTTCCGCTCGCCGTCACCCTCAATTTCGCTTCGTCAATTAAATATTTCCTGACTCACGTTTGGAACTATTTTTTGGACCCACAACCTCAAATCGATCAAGTTTACGCATTGGCCGTCGGCCCTGACGATGCGCCAATCTACTTCTACTGCGGTGTCGCGCTCGATCCAGAAGCGCGTTGGAAGCAGCATCGAAGGGCTATCGAGAACGGGGAAGATGTGAAGCGAGCGTATGAGTGGGTTAGGTATCACAAGCAGAGAAGCACCCTGCGCATGGACATTTTGGACCCAGAGGGTGCGCGCAGCGAGACTTGGTGGAAGAACTTCCTACTCAAGGAAGGCCACCCACTACAAAACGTCGGGGGAACGGTATCCAAGAAGCGCAAGCCGCGCGTGTGGACTCCGGTTCACGAGGCGTTCAAGCTGGTGAACAACAAGCGCCAGCCAGGAGAGCTAGACGCCCTCCTTCGTGAAATGCGGGCTAAAAGATCAGCTCTCTGACTGCCAGAAAAACTTAGTGCCTGGATAGTTCTGCGACAGATACACCACCGCATCTGGGTTAAACCAGTTTTCATTCATGTCTCGACCTTCAACGACATATCCTATGATGCCTTCAGGCACAGCCTCACGAGGGATGTACAGTTGTTTTGGGGAGTAGTGTTCGTCAAGTTCTAGGACGACACCTTTGTCATCTACAGATTTGATGCGGTAGGTGCCTAGAACGCGGCCTTTGAAATCAGTCTTGTGGAAAGCTGGATAGGCCGAAACCTTCTCAATTGTCTTCATGTGAATACCTTTACGTCTCATACCCGGGAGGTCGAATGCCTCCCGTAGCGGACGAAGGTATTTACTCAAATAGAGTTCTTGTACGCCTTCTCAACGTCATCAGCCATGCGACCCATGTAGGTGAGCGTTTGGGTTGGAGTGCTGTGATTTAGGATGACCATCAGCGTCGTGAGCGAGGTCTCGAATTGGTCGTGCTGAATCCGGACAAAGGATTTGCGCGTGGTGTGCGATGCGAATTGGCCTTCCAAACCAACTGCAAGACACCAGCTTTTCACCATGCGTCCCCATTGGGCTGTCGTTAGGGCTCCACGTTGGCCGCTGTAGATGTACTCGCTCTCACACTTGACTCGCCAATCACGCAACGCCTGGGATGCTTCCTCATTGAGCGGAATCCTGCGGGGCTTCTTGGTCTTTCCCTCAAGCACTCGAAGCGTGATCGTGACGCCATCGTCGTGAGCGTCCATCCACGTGAGCCTTACCAGATCGCCAGCTCGAAGAGCGGAATTGACCGCCACGACGAAGAGCGCGTAATTCCGGGTGTGATGCTTGATGTGCGCTTTTACTTGAGCGATTGCGTCAAGCGTTTTGATCGGGTCTACCGTGGTGGTTTTTCCCTTGTGCTTTGGAGTGTGGCCGGGTTGGAACATCGGATTCAGCTCATCAAGTTTCGATAACTTGATTATTCCTGCCAGACCCCGGAAGTACACAGCGGGTGTGTAACGCTCCGGGTTCACCTGAGCAGTGAGGCGATTCGGATGCACGGGAACGCAAAACGCTTTGGGAAAGCGCTGGAATTCCACGCGCATTTGTCGCTGCGTACCTCCAGAATGCACGCAGTAAGTTTGAAACGGGAGTTGTGATAGTACATATTGGCCCTCATGGAAAACACCTCTGAACACCTCCCACCCTCGAAAGTGTAAAAGTCGCCAATTAGCCGCCCGAAATCCCTGCCGAGGATACTATTTCTTTACTGGATATCCATCCAGTAGTTCAAAAACCTCAATAGGAGTATTCCAAATGGCTACCAACGCACAAACCACCCCCAAGGCCCCCAAGAAGCCGGCGAAGCCCCCGGTTCCTGCATTCACCCGGATCAGCGAAGCGCTCAAGCAAGCAGCTTTGAAGAACAAGGTGACGAAGGACGAGCTGACCCAACTCGCCAAGCTCTCCGAGGCTCTGCAAGCCTTCATCACCACGCCCACTCCGGCTCCCGCTCCTGCCCCCGAACCGGCTGCGCAGTGATCGTCCAAGCATCGTTCTTCTGGAAGAACGATCAGCCGGATGGTTTGGGCTTGACGCTCAGGCCTCCGGCCTTTTCGCCAGAAGAGCTCACGGAGATGTTCACCGGAGACACGGTGAAGCAGTACATGCGTGACAGCGATGCGTGCCTCGGGACGAGCCTCGTCGCCACGTACCTCGCGCAGCTCGGCGCTCTGGCCGCAGCGGCCAAGGTCGCTCCACTGCCCTTGGGTCAAGCGATCCTTGCGTGCTACAACATCATGTGGCTCGCGGATCGCGGCTTCATTCCGAACGACGAGTTCAACGGAGTGATGTTCGTCTACGCCCGCTGATGGTCCCAAAGAGAAGCCCTCGCTAGGAGGGCTTTTTCATGCTCAGAAGAAGGTGAGTTGTCTCCTTCGCACGTGGTTCTCTCGATGCTCGCCAATCGGCGGGTGGTCTGCCTGCTTGAACTTCTCTAATTCACCGGGATTCCGGTAGATCAAGAGAGCAAAGAACAGCGTCTTAAGCAGGTCAGGGTCCATCGGCAGCTTTCTGAAGCCGTCTTTTGGGTTGACCACCGGATGGCGCAAGAAGAAGTTCAGCATGTTGGCGTCATCGTGGGTGATGACGCCTTGCTCCAAAGCCTTCTTGATGTTGCTCGATAGTGCAACGCGCTTGCCCTCGGCCCCCATCATCGCACTAGCCCACCATTACTGGCTTTATGGCGCATTCGCAGTATTCGACGCCGCGCTGGCCCGTCGCCACTTGCCCCAAGCGGAGTTGGATTAGCCAATACGAACCTTCTGTACTCTTCGGGATTCCGATATTCCTTGATCGCGTACAACAAGCGAGAGCATTGCTGTGGGCTCAATCGAAGCGGGCTCGCGTTGCCCCTAGCTGCCCCAAGCGGCAGTTTTACGGCCTCAAGAAAATAGTGCAGCATCTTGGCATCGTCAGCAAGGATGTCACCGCGTTCCAGCCCCTGCTGTATGGCACGACTCACAACGTATCTTGTCTGCTCGGGGCTAACGTCTTTGCTACTGCCTGCCATACTCACATTCCATTCCTCGAACTGTTCAGGTGAGGTGCCGAAGCTCATGATGGCTCCCTCCTGACGCCCGCGAGCCGATCCACGAGTGCAGCAAGCATCTTCTTTACCTCGTCAGGAAGCGCAACCGTCTCCGCAGTCCAGTCAATTGCGTGAAGGGCTTTGTGCAACTGAGGTTCATCGCCGACTGTGATGAAGCAATCGATACGCCCGCCATGTTCACGATGCACGCAGAGCTTGGGGACAAAATGCACCGGCTCGTAGTCAGCGCTGTGTCTGCGGATGGTGAGCAAGCAGAGCTGCCCGTTCCAAGTAAAGCTGAAATCACTCGCAGTGAAGCTTGCCTCACGCTCGAAATCGTCCATCACGCCACCTCCGCTGCCATGAAGGCCAAGCGCTCTTCGATCATCTTCACGAAGGGACGAGGCAACTGCAGCGTGTGGAGGTTCGCCATGAACTCACCGCGGAACTGCGAGTAGACGTAGTCCATCCATCCATCGTCACCGTGCTCCTGCACGTAGGCGTCCACGTCGAGCTTCTTGCCGTCGAGTTCAAGACCAGCAGTGACAAAGTAGCCCGAGGCACGGTCGTAGTCGTGCGTGATGATGAGGCACGCATCCCTGCCGTCGTACTTGAACTGGATGCGGTTCTCGAAGGTAGGAAAGTGGACATCCTTGCTGTGGATGACGAGGCCCTTGCCGCCGTTGATCTTCGTGGCGGTGCGTGGCTTACCGATTCTGCGATTCATTGCGGCACCTCCGACATAGGCAGCGTGTTCAGATCAACGGGGTCGAAGACCCCAGCCATGACCACGCCCCGTGTTGACTGCGTCGCCGATTTCATGACCTCGCCCCTGTTCGCCATGGCAATCGCCAGCTCACTCTTTGGCTTGAGCCAGTACTTGTCGCCGAAAAACACTTTGAGGTAGTGCAAAGTGCCGTCCTCACCGTAGACCAGTTCGACGCTGCACTCAGCGAGGCTGGCCCCGCGCGCAGCAGCCATCTCTCGCACCTCTTCCTTGATCGCCTGCGATTCAGCAGGGGTCAACTCTTTATGAGCCATTCGATTTCTCCAATTGCCTAGCGAAATTGCTATGGCGCAAGTTTGGAAAAATCAGCGACTATTGTCGTTCAGCGTTAGGTGAGAAGCGTTGAAGGCTGATATTCAGCGTTTGCCGTTCTTGTTGCCCGGCTGGAAGCCCTGTGCCGGTCGCCGGTAGGTTCGCTCACGCTCGGTGCCCGAGAGGAACGTGACGCGGTAGTATTCAGAACCACCACCCCCGGGCTTGTGATGGAACTCGATCTTCTTGACCGCGTTCCTCAGCCCAACTTGAAGAGTGCGGCGAAGGGTCTTGTACTCTTCGCCGCTTTTTTCTGTCTGCTGCAGCTCAAGGTATCGCTTGTAGGTGCCAAGCAGATCACGAAGAACTTGGGTGGTCTTCGGAATGGGGACAGCGTTTCGTAGCTTGCTTCGCAGCTCATCCCGCTCAGCCTCTGCCTTCGCCAATCGACCTGCCAAGATTTCGGACTTGTCCATGGTCAGCATGTAGTCGAGCAGCTTTTCAATGTCCCTTTCCTTCGCCTCAAGGGCAGCTCGAATGGCAACGCTTGGATCGATGGCGACCTCATCTTGTAGTTTGAACAGCGCTCGATGCTGCGCAATGATTAGGTGCGCAAGGATGTCATGCTCAAAGGCGTGGTACGCCACGCGACTGGCATTGCATCCCTTGTTGCTGTAAGCACGTTCGCAGTGAATGTAGAGGCCGTTGGCGTGCTGCGAAACGGACTTCATGCGTGCTCCACAGATGCCACAGTAGGACCGTCCAGCGAAAATGTTCCCGATGTTGCCCTCACCTCTCACGCCTGGAGCGAAGTTCCGCTTTTGAAGAAGCGATCCAACAGCATCGAAGATTTCACGCTCGATGATGGCCGGGTAGTAGCCTTCCATCGTTCCTGCCTTGGGTGTTTCCAAGGTGCCAATCACCGCCTTGTTCTTGAGGACGTGGGCAACGACACCAGCAGACCAACCCTCTGCATCACCGAACGTTGGCACCTTCTCATCGTTCAATCGTCGGGCGATTGTTGGGCTGCCCATGCCTTCATCGTGGGCCATCTTGAAGATGCGCTTCACCACCTCAGCTCGTTGCTTATTGATGATCCACGTTGTCATGTCCTCGGTGGACAACCAGGCGGGAGCCATGCGGGTGAAGATCTTTTTCTTTTCGCGGGCCTTGGTCCAACCCTTGGTGACCAAATCTGCTTTGCGCTTCGACTCTTCGCGTGCCCGAATCATCTCAAGCACGGAAATGATCATCTTGTGGGCACCATCAGCACCGTCTATCGTCTCCTTGGAGAAGACGTGCTTGTCCCGCATGGTGACGACGATGATTCCTCGATTGACGAGGTTGAGCAGGAGGGCTTGGGCTTCGCTGACAACGTTGCGTGACATGCGGTCGAAGTTCTCGACAAGCAAGTACGACCCCTTAGGTATTCGCCCTGCTTCCACCGCAGCGATGAACAAGCCAAGCTTGCCCTCTATCGCGTTCTTGCCACGGTACGCGCTGACGCCGAGGTCTCGATACGTGGTGTCATCGAGTTGAAGGCCGTGTTCGTTTGCGTAATCTTGAGCTTCCTTGAGCTGACGCTCTACGGAGCTGCCTGCGGCTTGTTTTTCACTGGAAAAACGCACATAGGCAAAGGCCAGAGGTTTGGGTCTCATCTGACCATAATATCAAGCTTCCAATAGATCAACCTCGCCCTCGACGCCGCCTGGCGCTTCGACGGCATGCCCGAGGACTACTACCGCGACTGGCTGCGCGTGGCCGACGAGGAGGCCCTGCACTTCACCCTGCTGCACGCGCACCTGCGCGGCATGGGCTGGCGCTACGGCGATTTCACGGGCCACGACGGCCTGTGGACCATGTGCGAGAAGACCCGGCACGACGTGCTGGCGCGCATGGCGCTGGTGCCGCGCACGCTGGAAGCGCGCGGGCTGGATGCAACCCCGTTGATCCAGGCCAAGCTGCGCCGCGTGAACACGCCGGATGCGATCAGGGCCTGCGAGATCCTGGACATCATCCTGCGCGACGAGATCGGCCATGTGGCGATCGGCAACCGCTGGTACCGCTGGCTTTGCGAGCGCGAGGGGCTGGACCCGATCGCGCACTACCGCGTGCTTTACCGCCGCCACGAAGCGCCGCGCCTGCGGGCCCCCTTCAACCTCGAGGCCCGGGCGCGCGCAGGCTTCACCCCGGAGGAACTGGACGCGCTCGCCTCCCCGACAGCTACGCCTTCTTCGCAGCAGGACGCCTAGACACGACGAGCCTGGTGGTAAGCCGCTGCAGCACCTCCCCATGCTGGTTGCGCGTCTCGCTGCGCACCACCACCATTCCCCGCTCGGGGCGCGAACGCGAGGGCGTCACTTCGAGCACCTCGCTTTCCACGTACAGCACATCGCCCGGCCGGGTCGGGCGCGGCCATTGGATCTCGCCGCCCGAGCCGATCACGCCATCGGCGAGCGGCAGGCCGCTTTGCACCAGCAGGCGCATGGTGATCGAGGCGGTGTGCCAGCCGCTGGCGGCCAGGCCCTGGAAGAAGGTGCCTTTGGCGGCCTCCTCGTCCAGGTGGAAAGGCTGGGGATCGAAGCGCTGCGCGAACTCGATGATCTGCGCCGCATCCAGCGCATGCTCCCCGCTCGTGAAGCGGTCGCCGGGGGATAGATCTTCCAGGTACAGCGTACCGGCCATGGTGCTCTCCTTGTCGTGGGATGCCGATGTTGGCACGCGCGGCCTTCTTCAGACGCGCTCGAGCACGGTGGCAATGCCCTGCCCCCCGCCGATGCACTGCGTGGACAGCGCATAGCGCCCGTTCTCGCGCACCAGCAGCGAGGCCGCCTTGCCCGTGATGCGCGCGCCGGTCGCACCCAGCGGATGGCCGATGGCAAGACCGCCGCCATCGATATTGACGGTCGCCGGGTTCAAACCCAGTTCGCGGATGCAGGCCAGCGCCTGCGAAGAGAAGGCCTCGTTGATCTCCACCACGTCGAGGTCGGCCACCGTCAGCCCGGCGCGCGCCAGCGCCTTGCGCGTGGCGGGTATCGGGCCGATGCCCATCACCGCCGGGTCCACGCCGACCGTGGCGAAGGACCGGATGCGCGCAAGCGCCTGCAAGCCGTGCTTTGCAGCGAAGGCATCGCTCGTGACCAGCACCGCGGCGGCGCCATCGGTCAGCGGCGAGGAGGTGCCCGCCGTCACCACGCCGTCGGGCCGGAAGGCCGGCTTCAGGCCTGCCAACGCTTCGGTCGAGGTGCTCGGGCGAATGCAGCCGTCCGCGCTGATCAGCTCACCCGAGGCGGCGTGGATCGGCACGATCTCGTCCGCCAGCCGCCCCGCCTCGCGCGCGGCCGCGGCCTTGCGGTGCGACTGCACCGCCAGTTCCTCCTGGTCGGCGCGGCTCACGTGCCAGCGCTCGGCCACGTTCTCGGCGGTTTCGCCCATCGACAGATAGGTGGCCGTGTTCGCCTTGAGCTCCGGGTTGGGCGAGAAGTTGAAGCCGCCCTGCGGCACCATGGTCATCGATTCGACGCCCACGCACAGGAAGGCCTCGCCCATGCCGGCCTCGATCTGTGCCGCCGCGATGTGCACGGCCTGCATCGAGGAGCCGCAGAAGCGGTTCACCGTCATACCGCCCACCTCGTGCGGCAGGCCGGCCAGCAGACCGACGATGCGTGCCAGGTTGTTGCCCTGGGCCGCCTCGGGGTAGGCGCAGCCGAGGATCACGTCTTCCAGCAACGCGGGGTCGAGGTCGGTGCGCTGCAGCAGGCCCTTGACCACTTCGGCGGCCAGCGTGTCCGGCCGCACCTCGGCCAGGGCGCCTTTCTTGGCGAAATGGAAGGGGGAACGGGCGTACCCGGCAATCACGGCTTTCATGGGTTTTTTCCTTGAGAATTGCAAGATTTACTACCAACCAATAGGTAGGGTTATAGGTCAGAAAAAAGGCACCTGGAGGTGCCGGGACAAAGGATCAGCTGGCGAGCGAGCGCTTCAGCTGTGCGATGCTTTCGTCGAAGTCGTCCACGCGGCCGGTCATGCGCGCCGCCAGCAGCGCGCCCTGGCAGACCGCGAACACATAGGCGGCGAGTTCGCCGACCGGCGTGGCCGACTTGCGCTCAGGCAGCAGCGCCCCCAGCACGCCCGTCAGCCACAGCACCTGCGTGCTGCGCACCTCGCGCACCGCCTGCCGCAGATCGTCGTTGATGACGTCCCAGCCCGGCGCCAGCGCCCCCGCGGGACAGACGCTGAACCCGGCGCGCAGGCCGTCCCGGTACATGCGGAAGTAGGCGTCGAGCGCGGCCTGCGGCGTGCGCACCTTGGCGCCGGTCCAGTTCTTGAAGGCCTGGGTCGCATCCTGCAGCACGGCGATGCCGAGCGCTTCCTTGGTCGGGAAGTGGTGGTACAGGCTCGGCTTGCGGATGCCGACCTTGTCGGCCACGTCCTGGAAGCTGAAGCCCAGATAGGAGCGCGTCTGGATGAGCTCGCGCGCCACGCTCAGGATCTGCTCGCGGGTGGTGGCGCCGGCAGCTTCGACGGAAGTGGAATTCATCTACCTACTATAAGGTAGTCAGTGTCGCCTGGCAAGCCCTCCCGCACAAGCCCTCCCGCACATGGGGCCCGCCCTGCTTCAGTCACCCTTGATGCCCGCCGCCTTCACGATGCGCGCGTTGCTCTCGTACTCTTCGGCGATCTCGTCGGCAAAGGCCTCCGCCCCGCCGCCGGCGGGCACGTTGTCGGTGGCCACCAGACGGGCGCGCAGCTCGGGACTGTCCAGTGCCTTGTTGATCTCGGCGTTGTACTTGGCGATCAGGATGGCGGACGTGCGGGCGGGCGCGAACACGCCGAACACGGAGCTGAGGTTGGCGGCCGGAAAGCCCAGCTCGGCCAGCGTCGGCACCTTCGGCAGGCTCTGCAGCCGGTCCGGCGCACCCACCGCGAGCGGGCGCAGCTTGCCCGAGCGGATATGCGGCGCCACCGCCGGCCCGGCGTTGATCGACAGGATCTCGAACTGCGCGCCCAGCGCATCGTTCATCTGCTGCGCGCCGCCCCTGTAAGGCACATGGGTGATGTCCACGCGGGCCGCGCTGCGCAACTGCTCCAGCAGGATGTGGCCCAGCGAGGCCTGGCCCGAAGTGGCCCAGCGCACCGCGCCCGGCCGGGCGCGCGCGTCCTCCATCAGCGTGCGGAAATCGCGCGTGCCGGTGGCCTCCGTGGCCAGCAGCAGCACGGGCGAGTACATGACGCTCGCCACCGGCGCGATGTCCTTCAGCGGGTCGAAGGGCGACTTGCCGAGGTGCGGGTTCAGCACCAGCGGGCTGATAGCCGCAAAGCCCAGCGTCGCGCCGTCGGGCGCGGCCTTGGCGACCGCGTCCATGCCGATGGTGCCGCTGGCGCCCGCCTTGTTCTCGACCACCACCGTGCTGCCCAGCTGGGCGGCCAGCCTTTCGGCCAGCGCACGCGCCACCACGTCGCTGACGCCGCCGGCCGGATAGGCCACGACCATGCGAATGGTTTTCGGGACAGCCTGCGCATGCACGGCCGCGACGGCGAGGCTGCAGGCCAGGCCCAGCAGCCAGCCACGGACGCGAGGGGAAAGCTTCCGGGTCATCGCTTCGTTCCTTGTCGGCTTGATGCCTTCACACGTGCGCACTTCATCCGCGCGGATGGTGCTGCGCATGCAATTGTTTCAGGCGCTCGCGCGCGACGTGCGTGTAGATCGTGGTGGTCGAGATGTCCGCATGGCCAAGCAACAGCTGCACCGCGCGCAGGTCGGCGCCGTGGTTGAGCAGGTGCGTGGCGAAAGCGTGGCGCAGCGTGTGCGGCGACAGCGGCACATGGATGTCCGCCGCCTGCGCGTGTTTCTTGACGATGATCCAGAACATCACGCGCGTCATCCCCGCGCCGCGCGCGGTGACGAAGAGGTCGGCCGTCTGCTGGCCGTCGAGGATGGCCGGCCGCGACTCGTGCATGTAGCGCTCGATCCAGCGCCGCGCCTCGCCGCCGAAGGGGACCAACCGCTCCTTGCTGCCCTTGCCCAGCACGCGCAGCACGCCGTCGTTGAGGCTCAGCTCGAAGACCTTGAGCGCCACCAGCTCGCTCACGCGCAGCCCGCTCGCGTACATCAGCTCGAGCATCGCGCGGTCGCGCAGGCCCAGCGGCGTGTCGACGTCGGGCGCGGCCAGCAAGTCGTCCACCTGCTTCTCCGACAGGGTTTTGATCGCACGCGGCGCCTGCCTCGCGGGCACCAGCCGGAGGCTGGGATCGGCACCGATGCGCCGCTCGCGCACGGCCCAGCGGAAATAGCGCTTGAACACCGTCAACCGCCGGTTGGCCGAGGTCGCCTTGCCGCGGGCCGTGAGCCGCGCGCCCATGTAGGCCTGCAGATCGCTTTCGCGCGCTGCATCCAGCGCCCGGCCTCCCTGGGCACGGAGCCAGTGCGCGAACAGTGCCAGATCGCGCCGGTAGGCCGCCAGCGTGTTCTTCGACAGGCCGTCCTCGAGCCAGAGCGCATCGATGAAGTCATCGATCTCGGGCGTGGCGAGGGGCGTGTCGACGGTGGCCGCAGTCATGGGACGGCAAGATAGCAAAAAAACAAAAACCGCCCGGATCGCGGGCGGCTTTCTGGGGGAAGCGCCGGGTGCTTCAGTTGTCCAGCGTGAGCTTCTGCTTGACCACCACCTGCTTGTACACCGCGAACTCGGCCTTGATCTGCTCGGCGAACTGCTCGGGCGTGTTGGCCACGATCAACGAGCCGGTGTCCTCGATGCGCTTGCGCACCGCCGGGTCCTCGACCGATTTCTTCACGCCGGCGTTGATCTTGTCGACCACCTCCTTCGGCAACCCCTTGGGCCCGAGGATGCCGTAGTAGGCCATGCGGTTGACGGGCTCCAGGCCCACTTCCTTGAAGGTCGGCACGTTGGGCAGGTCCTTCAGGCGCTGCGGCGCCGCCACCACGATCGGCACCAGCTTGCCGGCCTTGATGAAGGGCATCGCCGAGGGGATGTTGTCGAAAATGATCGGCACCTGCCCGGCCACCGTGTCGTTCAGCGCGGGGCCGGCGCCGCGGTAGGGGATGTGGGTCACGAAGGCGGTGGTCAGGCTCTTGTAGAGCTCCATCAGCAGATGGCCGATGCCGCCGGTGCCCGAGGAGGCGTAGGAGTACTTGCCCGGGTTCTTCTTGATCTCGGCCAAGAACTCCGCATAGTTCTTGGCCGGGAAGTTCGGGTGCACCGCGATGATGTTCGGCGTGGCCGCGATGTTGATGATGGGCGTGAAGTCGTTGATCGGGTCGTAGGGCGTCTTCGGGTTGATGGCCGGGTTGGCGGCCGTGCTCGACACCGTCGCCACGCCGAGCCTGTAGCCGTCCGGCGTGGCGCGCGCGGTCTCGGCCGCGCCCACGATGCCGCCGCCGCCCGCCTTGTTGATCACCACCACGCTCTGGCCCAGGTGCTTGCCCAGCGGCTCGGCGATCACGCGGGCCACGATGTCGGTGGTGCCTCCCGGTGCGAAAGGCACCTGCAGCTCGATGGGCTTATTGGGATAACCCTGCGACCAGGCGGGACCGGCGACCAGCGCCAGCGCGGCGGCGCCGGCGAGTGCGTTCCATTGACGACGTTGCATGAAGAAGGCTCCTGGAGATCGAAAATTCGAAAGCTGGGATGCTAACGGCTTCGCACACGCCCCAGTTCGTGGATAACCCATGGAAAGACGACGTTTATCCTCGGACGGGTGAACTATGCCCAGCTGCTCTTCCCCGACTTCTCCCTCATCGCCTGCGGCTGGCTGTTGTGCCGCTACACCGCGCTGAACCGCCGGGTCTGGGACCAGGTCGAGAGCCTGGTCTATTACTTTCTCTTCCCGGTGCTGCTTTTTCATTCGATCGTGCGCAGCCCGCTCGACTTCGGCGCCACCTCGCACCTGCTGACCGCCGGCGTCGGCGTCGGCCTCTCCGGTATCGCACTGGCCTACGCCTTGCCCTTCCTGCCGTGGCTGCGCACGCACATCGACCGCAGCGACCACGCGGCCAGCGCACAGATCGCGTTTCGCTTCAACTCCTTCATCTGCCTGGCGCTGGCCGATCGCATGGCGGGACCAGCCGGCCTGCTGATGATCGCGGTGTTGATCGGCGTGTGCGTGCCGCTCTTCAACATCGCCGCGGTCTGGCCGATGACGCGCCACGCGCAGACCGGCTTCGCGCGCCAGCTGCTGCGCAATCCGCTGATCATCGCCACGCTCAGCGGACTGGTGGCCAACCTGCTGGGCTTCACCGTGCCGGACTGGCTGACCCCCACCCTCACGCGCATCGGCGCCGCCTCGCTCGCGCTGGGCCTGATGGCTGCGGGCGCCGGCATGCAGTTCGCGACGCTGGCGCGCGGCAAGACGCTGGCCGTCTCGGTCCTGGCGATCCGGCACCTGGTGCTGCCGCTGATCGCCTGGGGCCTGGCGCTGGGGCTGAAGCTCGATGCGGCGCAGGCGGCGGTGCTGATGACCTTCTCCGCCGTGCCCACCGCTTCCAGCGCCTACGTACTGGCTGCGCGCATGGGCTACAACGGCGCCTATGTCGCGGGCCTGGTGACGCTGTCCACGCTGCTGGGCGTCGCGAGCCTTCCTTTTGCCCTTTCGCTGGGCCGCTAGGACTACCATCTCGCCGATGCGCTCCCTGCTGGTTCTCGCTGCGGCATCGCTTGCGCCAGCGTTGCACGCCCAGGAGTACACCCGCTACCAGGGCGAGTGGCAGGGCCCGTTCCTGCTCTACGTGACGCAGCAGGACACCGGCGCGCAGGGCCCGCCGGCGGTCTTCGACGGCAGCCTGCAGATCGCCAACGACGGCAGCGTGCGCGGCCAGCTCCCCGACGCGGCCTGCACCCTGAGCGGCTCCAGCACCGACTTCGTCTCTTCCGCCAATGCCTCGCTCGAGCTCGACATGAGCGGCTGCAAGGACGCGCGCTTCAACGGCCATTTCGCCGGCAAGCTGATCAACAACCCGGCCCTCAAGTACGCCTCGCTGCGGCTGAGCTCGATGCGCTCGCTCGATGCCGCCACCGCGCAGGTTTCGGCCATCCTGCGGCGCTGAGCGCTATGCGCCCTCGCCGAGGGCCCATTCGACATGCTCGCGCACCAGCGCACTGGGATGGCCGCGCCGCGTGGCCAGCGCGTCGCGCGCCTGCTCTTGCCCGGCGCGCAGCGCATTGCCCAGCGCCACCGCGATGTTGCGCAGCCAGCGCT
The DNA here is from genome assembly GCF_057657375.1 of Variovorax sp. Soil_C_12. NCBI lineage: Bacteria > Pseudomonadati > Pseudomonadota > Betaproteobacteria > Burkholderiales > Comamonadaceae > Variovorax > Variovorax sp. Soil_C_12. The sequence continues at coordinate 301,161 of NZ_JBDGIO010000005.1, forward strand.
CGTGGCCGATGCGGCGGATCGGGCTGCCTTCGGTGAAGCGCAGGAACTCCGCCTCGCTCCATGCGAACAGCTCGCCGAGCTGGTGCCCGGTCAGCCCCTCGCGCGCATCGAAATCGGGCAGCGCACTCTTCTTCGCGAACTTGTTCCAGGGGCAGATCAGCTGGCAGTCGTCGCAGCCGTAGATGCGGTTGCCGATCAGCGGCCGCAGCTCGAGCGGGATCGGCCCGGCATGCTCGATCGTCAGGTAGGAGATGCAGCGTCGCGCATCGAGCCGGTGCGGCGCGACGATGGCGCGCGTGGGACAGACCTCGATGCAGGCGCTGCAGCTGCCGCAATGCGCGCTGACCGGTGCGCTGGCCGGCAGCGCCATATCGACGTAGATCTCGCCCAGGAAGAACATCGATCCCGCCTCGCGGTCCAGCACCAGCGTGTGCTTGCCGCGCCAGCCCTGGCCGCTGCGCGAGGCGAGCTCGGCCTCGAGCACCGGCGCCGAGTCGGTGAAGACGCGATGGCCGAAGGCCCCGACCTCCTCGCCGATGCGATCGGCCAGCTTCTGCAGGCGCGCGCGCATCACCTTGTGGTAGTCGCGGCCGCGGGCATAGAGCGAAACGATGGCCTCCCCTGGACGCCGCAGCCGGTCGAACTCGATCGCCTGCCAATCCTCGGGGGTGCCGCGCGGCAGGTAGTCCATGCGCGCGGTGATCACCGACACCGTGCCCGGCACCAGCTCGGCCGGCCGCGCCCGCCGCGTGCCGTGCGCGGCCATGTAGTGCATCTCGCCGTGAAAGCCCTGCGCGAGCCACTGCGCGAGGCCCGCCTCCGCGCTCGACAGATCGACACCCGCAATCCCGATTTGGGAGAATCCAAGCTCCCGGGCCCAGGCCTGAATCCGACTCACGAGTTGATGGCTTCCGATCACCTGCCGATTGTAGAAACGCGAACCCTGGTGCAACGCTGGCTGAGCGAGGACGACTGCGATGCGCTCGCGGTCAAGCTCGCGTCATCGCAAGCGCTGGGCGATGCGTTCATCGCATTGCATGGAGACCTCGGCGCCGGCAAGACCACCTTCGTTCGCCACCTGTTGCGGGCGCTGGGGATCGGCTCGCGCATCAAGAGCCCGACCTACGCGGTGGTCGAGCCGCACGAGGCACCCGGCGGGCTCGCCATCTTCCACTTCGACTTCTATCGCTTCAGCGATCCGCACGAATGGGACGACGCCGGCTTCCGCGACATCTTCGCGGGCCCCGGCCTCAAGCTTGCGGAGTGGCCCGACAATGCTGCAGGGCGCATTCCGCTTGCCGACCTTGCTATTAAAATCGAAGCAATGACCGACGATACCCGCACCGTGACACTGCAGGCGAACACCGCGCTCGGCAGCCGCTTGCTCGAGGCCGCTGCATGAACCCGAAAGGACTGCATCGACGGGCGCTGCTGCTGCAAGGCGGCAGCCTCGCCCTGCTGCTCGGGGTGCACGAGATCGCACGCGGCGCCACCATCGTGGCGGTGCGCGTGTGGCCGGCGAACGAATACACGCGCGTCACCATCGAATCCGATGGCCGGCTCAATTCGCAGCAGTTGGTGGTCGGCAACCCGCCGCGGCTGGCGGTCGACATCGACGGCATCGAGCTCAACCCGGCGCTGCGCGAGCTGGTCGGCAAGATCAAGCCCGGGGATCCCTTCATCAACGGCCTGCGCGTCGGCCAGTTCGCCCCCGGCGTGGTGCGCATCGTGTTCGACCTCAAGCAAACGGTCGCGCCGCAGGTCTTCTCGCTCGCGCCGGTGGCGGCCTACCAGCACCGGCTGGTGCTGGACCTCTACCCGCAGCAGGCCATCGACCCGATGGAAGCGCTGATCGCCGAGCGCCTGCGCGATGCGCCCAAGGCGCAGGGGCGCGACAGCACCGTCGCCGGCATCGCGCCGCACAATGCGGGCGCGGCCGGCGACGTGCCCGCGCCGCTGCGTCCGGCGCCGCCAGCCGTGGACCCGCTGGGCGAGCTGATGGCGCAGCAGTCGATGCGCCCCGCCCCCTCGCCCGGCAGCGGCGCGGCCGCGCCTGCCCCGGCGCTGGTCGCACCCGCACCGCTGCCGCCGCTCGTGGGCACGGCGCCGGTCATGCCCGCCACGCCACCGTCGGCGACGGCACGCAACGGCAACGGCGGCACCGCCACCGCGAGCCGCACCGACCGCATCATCATCGTCGCCCTCGATCCCGGCCATGGCGGCGAGGACCCCGGCGCCATCGGCCCCAACGGCACGCGCGAGAAAGACATCGTGCTGCAGATCGCGCACCGCCTGCGCGACCGCATCAACGCCAGCAGCGTCAACGGCAACCCGATGCGCGCCTTCCTCACGCGCGACGCCGACTTCTTCGTCCCCCTGGGCACGCGCGTGCAGAAGGCGCGCCGGGTGCAGGCCGACCTGTTCGTGAGCATCCATGCCGACGCCTTCACCACGCCCGAGGCGCGCGGCGCCAGCGTGTTCGCCCTGAGCCAGACGGGTGCCTCCAGCAGCGCCGCGCGCTGGCTCGCCAACAAGGAGAACCAGGCCGACAAGGTGGGCGGCGTGAACGTCGGCTCGCACGAGGCGCAGGTGCAGCGCGCCCTGCTCGACATGAGCACCACGGCGCAGATCAACGACAGCCTCAAGCTCGGCGGCGCCATGCTGGGCGAGATCCGCGGCATCGGCGCGCGGCTGCACAAGCCGCGGGTCGAGCAGGCCGGCTTCGCGGTGCTCAAGGCGCCCGACATTCCCAGCGTGCTGGTGGAAACCGCCTTCATCAGCAACCCGGAAGAAGAGGCCAAGCTGCGCAGCGTGGCCTACCAGGAAGACCTGGCCGATGCGCTGATGCGCGGCATCCACCGCTACTTCGCGCAGAACCCGCCGCTGGCACGCAGCCGCGAGCTGTAAGCGATACGGCGCCGTGGCTCGACGACATCGCCGGCTTCATCGGCCATTGCGCGACGCGCGGCGAAGTCCTGCATTCTTCGTCATCATCCAGCGTTAGTCTCGCGAGGAGATATCCAAGCCCATGGCCGACACAACCGCCCCCGCGCCCCTGGTCCGCCCCGACTACCGCCTCAGCGACAGCCTCTGGGCCAGCGGCGGGTCCGTCTTTCTCACCGGCACGCAGGCGCTGGTGCGGCTGATGCTGATGCAGCGCCAGCGCGATGCGGCCGCCGGCCTGGACACGCGCGGCTTCATCAGCGGCTACCGGGGCTCGCCGCTCGGCATGGTGGACATGGCGCTGTGGAAGACCGGCAAGAAGCTCGACGAAAGCGGTATCCGCTTCCTGCCCGCCATCAACGAGGAGCTCGGCGCCACCGCCGTGCTCGGCACCCAGCGCGTCGAGGCCGATCCCGAGCGCACCTGCGCCGGCGTGTTCGCGATGTGGTACGGCAAGGGGCCGGGCGTGGACCGCGCGGGCGATGCGCTCAAGCACGGCAACGCCTACGGTGCTTCGGCTCACGGCGGCGTGCTGATGGTGGCCGGCGACGACCACGGCTGCGTGTCCTCCTCGATGCCGCACCAGAGCGACCAGGCCTTCCAGTCCTGGCATGCGCCGGTGGTCTCGCCGAGCTGCGTCGCCGAGTACCTGGAGTACGGGCTATACGGCTGGGCGCTGTCGCGCTTCTCGGGCAACTGGGTGGGCTTCACCGCGCTGTCGGAGATCGTGGAGAGCGCCACCACGGTCGACCTCGACCTCGTGAACGCCCGCGCCGCGACCTGGCAGGACGGCGACACCGTGCGCCGCATCACCGGCTACGCGCCGCCGGCCGACGGCCTGCACTACCGCTGGCCCGACCTGCCGTCGCTCAAGATCGAGCAGCGCCTGCACGCCAAGCTCGACGCGGTGCGCGCCTTCGCCCGGGTCAACAGCATCGACCGCCAGATCGTCGAGAGCGACGATGCGACGGTGGGCATCGTCACCGCCGGCAAGGCGCACTACGACCTCATGGAGGTGCTGCGCCGGCTGGACGTGACCACCGAGGCCCTTGCGGTCCACGGGCTGCGCATCTACAAGCTGGGCCTCACCTATCCCGTCGAGCCGACCCGCATGAACTGCTTCATGCAGGGCCTGAAGGAAGTGCTGGTGATCGAGGAAAAGGGCCCGGTGGTCGAGGACCAGCTGCGCACCATGTTCTACAACGCCGCCGAGCGCCCGGCCATCGTCGGCAAGCAGGATGCGCAAGGCCGGCCGCTGGTGAGCGCGCTCGGCGAGCTGCGGCCCTCGCGCCTGATCCAGGTCGTTGCCGACTGGCTGGCCCGCCATTTCCCCGACCTCGACCGGCGCCACCTGGTGCGCGACTTCACGCCGCCGGAGCTGCTGTCCAATGCGAGCGACAGCGTCAAGCGCCTGCCCTACTTCTGCGCCGGCTGCCCGCACAACACCAGCACCCGCGTGCCCGAGGGCTCGCATGCGCAGGCCGGCATCGGCTGCCACTTCATGGCCAGCTGGATGGACCGCGAGACCGAGGGCCTGATCCAGATGGGCGGAGAAGGCGTGGACTGGGTGTCGCACGCGATGTTCACCCGCGTGCCGCACGTGTTCCAGAACCTCGGCGACGGCACCTACTACCACTCGGGCTACCTCGCGATCCGCCAGGCGGTCGCGGCGCGGGCCACGCTCACCTACAAGATCCTCTTCAACGACGCGGTGGCGATGACCGGCGGCCAGCCGGTGGACGGCATCATCAGCGTCGACGGCATCGCCCGCCAGGTGGAGGCCGAAGGCGTCAAGCAGGTGGTGGTGGTGTCGGACGACATCGACAAGTACAAGAGCCTCCGGAAGCGCTTCCCCGCCGGCACCGAGTTCCACGACCGTGCAGAGCTCGATGCAGTGCAGCGGCGCCTGCGCGAGATCGCCGGCGTCACCGTGCTGATCTACGAGCAGACCTGCGCCGCAGAGAAGCGCCGCCGCCGCAAGAAGGGCGAGCTGGTCGATCCGGCCCGGCGCGTCTACATCAACGACCGCGTCTGCGAGGGCTGCGGCGATTGCTCTGTGCAGAGCAACTGCATCGCCGTGCTGCCGCTGGAAACGCCGCTGGGCCGCAAGCGCAAGATCGACCAGAGCAGCTGCAACAAGGACTATTCCTGCGTCCAGGGCTTCTGCCCCAGCTTCGTCGGCGTGCTGGGCGGTGGCCCGCGCAAGAAGACCGGCGCGCTGGCCGCCGGCGCCGACGCCTTCATGCGGCGCGTGAACGCGCTGCCCCGTCCGGCGCCCCATGCCTGGACCGGCCCCTACGACCTGCTGGTGACCGGCGTCGGCGGCACCGGCGTCGTGACCGTCGGCGCGCTGGTCGCGATGGCGGCGCACCTCGAGGGCAAGAGCGCCAGCGTGCTCGACTTCATGGGCTTCGCGCAGAAGGGCGGCTCGGTGCTCAGCTTCGTGCGCCTGGCCGACATCCATTGGCGCCTGAACCAGGTGCGCATCGACACCCAGCAGGCCGATGCGCTGCTGGCCTGCGACCTCGTGGTGGGCGCCTCCGCGGACGCGCTCTCCACCGTGCGCCACGGCCGCACCCGCATCCTCGCCAACACGCACGAGACGCCCGTGGCCGAGAGCCTGCACAACCCCGATGCCAGCCTCAAGGCGCCGCTCTTGCTCGACAAGCTGCGCTTCGCCGCCGGCGCCGAGCGCGTCGAGACGCTCGACGCGCAGGCACTGGCCGAGGCTTTCCTCGGCGATTCGATCGTCTCCAACATCCTCGCGCTCGGCTACGCGTGGCAGCGCGGGCTGGTGCCGGTGGGCCTGGAGGCGCTGCTGCGCGCCATCGAGCTCAACGGCGTGGCGGTCGAGAACAACAAGCTCGCCTTCTCGCTCGGCCGCCTGGCCGCCGGCGACCCGGAGGCCGCGGCCGCGCTGCTGCGCAGCAAGTCGGCCGAGCCTGCGCAGCCCGAGCCGCTGGAGGCAGTGATCGAGCGCGGCGTGGCCCACCTGGCCGCCTACCAGAACACCGACTACGCCAAGCGTTATGCCGACACCATTGCCGCAGTGCAGCAGCGCGAGGCCGCGTTGCACGCCGACACCACGCTGCCCTTCACGCGCGCGGTGGCGCAGGGCCTGCTCAAGCTGATGGCCTACAAGGACGAGTACGAGGTGGCCCGCCTGTACACCGACGGCGAATTCGCGCGCTCGCTGCAGCAGCACTTCGAGGGCGAGTTGCAGCTCGAGTTCTACATGGCGCCGCCCGTGCTGAGCCGGTCGCGCCAGGGCCGGCCGCCGCGCAAGCTGCGCCTGGGCGGCTGGATGATGCCGGCGATGAAGCTGCTGGCCCAGGGCCGCCGGCTGCGCGGCACTGCGCTCGATCCCTTCGGCTACACCGAGGAGCGGCGCATGGAGCGCGCGCTGATCGAGGACTACCGCCGGCGCATCGAGTCGCTGCTGCCGACGCTCAGCGCCGAGCGCCTGAAGATCGCGACCGAGATCGCGTTGCTGCCGATGCAGATGCGCGGCTTCGGCCATGTGAAGCAGGCCAACGTCACGCTCGCGCGGGTGCGCGAGGCCGAACTGCTGTACCGCTTCGATTCGAAGGCTTTTCCGCGGCCTGCGCCGTCGCGCGCCGCCGGGCAGATCCGCGGCATTGCAGTGACCGCGTCACAGCGCTGACGCGGTCACACGGACGACTTCGCTGTTGCTTCTAGTTGCACGGACTCTGCGCACCCTCTCGGGCAAGGGGGAGCGGTCGGCTCCTACAACCACGAGACCGCAACTTCCCAGAATGAGTCCATCACTCATCGAAAGGTGGACATCATGAACACACGTCTCTGGATCACGGCCGGTGCGGCCACGGCCATCATGACGCTGGCGGGCTGCGCAGCAGGACCGAATGAGCAATGGGGCACTGCGGGCGGCGCAGTGGGCGGCGCGGTGGTCGGCAACGCCATCGGCGGCAACACGGCCAGCACGGTGGGCGGTGCCGCCATCGGCGGCCTGATCGGCAACCAGGTGGGTCGCCGCGCCGACGAACGCAACTACTACCGCGGCCAGCGCAGCAGCAACTACTACCCGTACAACGGGCCGACCTACTGAGCCCCCGCTTCCCGCGTGAATGCGGAAGGCGTGCCGATGGCACGCCTTTTTTTTTTTCGCCCCGCGATCAGCGCGCCGAGGAAGGCGTGCGGCCCGCACGCCAGGCACCGAAGATCGCAATCAACCCCGGCACGATGATCAATGCCCAGATGATCTTGTCCAGGTGCTCCTTCACAAAGGGCAGGTTGCCGAACAGGTAGCCGGCCGTGCACAGGCCCACCACCCACAGCAGGCCGCCGCCGATGTTGTAGAGGCTGAACTTGCCGCGCGTCATCTCGGCCACCCCCGCCACGAAGGGCGCGAAGGTGCGGATGAAGGGCATGAAGCGCGCCAGCACGATCGTGATGCCGCCATAGCGCTCGTAGAAGTCGTGGGCCTGGTCGAAGGCCTTGCGATTGAAGAAGCGCGAGCTCTCCCACTGGAAGACCTTGGGCCCGAAGTAGCGCCCGATGCTGTAGTTGCACTGGTCGCCCAAGATCGCCGCGGCGATCAGGACCGGCACCGCGATCCCGAAGCTCATCAGCCCCGCGCCGCACAGCGCACCCACGATGAAGAGCAGCGAATCGCCCGGAAGAAAGGGCATGACCACCAGCCCAGTCTCGACGAAGACGATCAGGAACAGCAGCGCATAGACCCAGGGGCCATAGGCGATGACGAAGGTCTCCAGGTGTTTGTCGACATGAAGGATGAAGTCGACCAAGAAGCTGATGATTTCCATGGCCGCGCATTATCCGGGTGCAACGCACGTGTCCTCCGGGAAGCCCTTCTAGAATGACCGCGTGAGCGCCCTTCCCTCTGCCCTCCCCCCGGCCGCGCGCCGCCCCATCCGCGAACTCCCCGATGAACTGATCAGCCAGATCGCCGCCGGCGAAGTGGTGGAGCGTCCGGCTTCGGTGGTGCGCGAGCTGCTCGACAACGCCCTCGACGCCGGCGCGCGCCAGATCACGGTGCGGCTCGCGGCCGGCGGCGTGCGCCTGATCTCGGTCGAGGACGACGGCCAGGGCCTGCCGCGCGACGAGCTGCCGCTGGCGCTGCGCCGCCACGCGACCAGCAAGATCGCCAGCCTCGGCGAACTGGAGACCGTGGGCACCATGGGCTTTCGCGGCGAGGCGCTGGCCGCCATCAACGCCATCGCCGAGCTCAGCCTGCTGTCGCGCGCGGCAGGCGCCGACGGCGCCTTCGCGCTCGATGGCCGCACCGGCGAGCTGCGCCCGGTGGCGCGCGCCACCGGCACCACGGTCGAAGTGCGCGAGCTTTTCTTCGCCACGCCCGCGCGCCGCAAGTTCCTGAAGACCGACGCCACCGAGCTGGCCCACTGCATCGAGGCCGTGCGGCGCCATGCGCTGGCCCGGCCCGAGGTCGGCTTCGCGGTCTGGCACGAAGGCAAGCTGGTCGAGCAATGGCGCGCCGCCGAGGCGCGCGACCCGCGCCTGGCCGACACGCTGGGCGACGACTTCGTAGCGCAGAGCGTGGCGGTCGAGCATGCCACCGGGCCGGTGCGCGTGACAGGCCGCGCCGGCATCCCCGATGCTGCGCGCTCGCGGGCCGACCAGCAGTTCTTCTACGTCAACGGCCGCTTCGTGCGCGACAAGGTGCTGGCCCACGCGGTGCGCAGCGCCTATGAAGACGTGCTGCACGGCCAGCGCCAGCCGGTCTACGCGCTGTACCTCGAGATCGATCCGGCGCGAGTCGACGTCAACGTGCATCCGACCAAGATCGAGGTGCGCTTCCGCGATGGGCGCGAGGTGCACCAGGCGGTGCGCCATGCGATCGAGAACGCGCTGGCCGCGCCGCGCGCTGGCGATGCAGCATCGGGGCCGGCCGAGCCCTTCTTCAAGCCGCGCAGCGCGCCGGTCGTCCCCGCGTGGAGCCAACCGTCGATGCATTTCGCGGCCGAGCGCGGCCTGGGCGATGCCGCAGCGATGTGGCCGAGCGAGCGGCGCGAGCCGCTGGCGACGCCGTCCTCCGCCATTGCGCCGGCATCGGCGGAGGCCTTCCCGGCCGTCGCTTTCGCGCAGCCCGCCGCCCGGCCCGCGCCGCCGGCGGACGACCAAGCCTGGCCCCTGGGCCGCGCCCTGGCCCAGCTCCAGGGCATCTACATCCTGGCCGAGAACAGCCAGGGGCTGGTGATCGTCGACATGCACGCAGCCCACGAGCGCATCGTCTACGAGCGCCTGAAGACCCAGCTGGACGGCGCCGCCATCGCCAGCCAGCCCCTGCTGATCCCGGCCACCTTCGCCGCCACGCCCCAGGAAGTCGCCACCGCCGAGGCCTGCGCCGCGGTGCTGCCCGCGCTCGGCCTGGAGATCACGCCCTTCTCGCCGCGCACGCTGGCGGTGCGGGCGGTGCCCGGGACCCTGGCCGACGGCGACCCGGTGGAGCTGGCGCGCAGCGTGCTGGCCGAACTGGCGCAGCACGACGCCAGCACCGTGGTGCAGCGGGCCCAGAACGAGCTGCTCTCGACGATGGCCTGCCACGGCGCGGTGCGCGCCAACCGCCGGCTGACCGTCGACGAAATGAACGCCTTGTTACGCCAGATGGAAGCGACCGAGCGCTCGGACCAGTGCAACCATGGCCGGCCGACCTGGCGCCAGCTCTCCGTCCGAGAGCTGGACAGCCTGTTCATGCGCGGCCGCTGAGGCTGCTTGCCGCCAACTTCTGCACATTTGTCGCGAGTTGGCCGCGTAACCAAGGGTTTTCACGCGTCATCGAGACCCCGGGCACGGCCGTTGCATGGCATCTTGAGTTGAACTTTCGTCTCAATCGCCTGTCACTCAGCTTTCCGATGAAGTCCTGGTCCCTCTTCGCCTCTGCTACTGCCCTGGTCGCCTTGCTGGCCGGGGGCTGTTCCACCCTCGACGAGCGGCAGCGCGAATGGATCTTCCAACCCAGCGACCGCAGCTGGGGCAACTCCGAGGCCATGAGCGAAGGCATGGAGCATGTCTGGATCGACTTCGACTCCAAGGTCACGGGCCAGCCGGTCCGGCTGCACGGCCTCTGGCTGGGCGGCGCGCCGGAATCGGCCGACACCCCGGTCCTGCTCTACCTGCACGGGGCCAAGTACAACGTGGCCGGCTCGGCGCCTCGCATGCGGCGCATGCACGAGCTGGGCTTCTCGGTCCTGGCCATCGACTACCGCGGCTTCGGCAAGAGCAGCAAGGCCCTGCCCTCCGAGGACTCCGCCCGCGAGGACGCGCGCGCCGCCTGGATCTGGCTGGCGGCGCGGCACCCGAAGCAGCACCGCTACATCTTCGGCCACTCGCTGGGCGGCGCGATCGGCATCGACCTGGCCGCGCAGGTGAACGACGAAAGCGGCACCATCGTCGAGAGCACCTTCACCTCCATCGCCGACGTGGTCGGCAGCTTCAAGTGGGGCTGGCTGCCCTTCGGCCCCTTCATCACGCAGCGCTTCGAGGCGATCGCCAAGGTCAAGAACATCGGCGCCCCGCTGCTGGTGGTGCATGGCAGCGCCGACAGCCTGATCAACCCCACGCTGGGGCGCAAGCTCTACGAGGCCGCCACCGTGCCCAAGCAGTTCGTGCTGGTCGAGGGCGGCTCGCACCACAGTACCGGCTCCATCGGCGAGGTGCAGTACCGCGCCGCGCTGGCCCAGCTGTTCCGCATGAAGCCGCCCACCGTGCTTGCGGCCCAGGCCCACGAAGAAGCGGCAACGCCGCGCGTGACGCCTGCCGCGCGGCCGATGCCGCCGGCCGACCAGCGCGATGCCGGCTCGGCGCCGCCGCACAAGATCTGATCCTCGCCCGCCCGGCCGCCCCGGCGGATCGCATTTGCTACCCTCGGGCGCATGCCGCCCACCGCAGCTCCCGCCCTCACCCCCGCCTCGCGCACGTTCCCCGCGCTGGTGCGCCGCGGCGAAGCCCATGGCCACTGAGGCCGGCTACGTGGCTTTGGCCGGACCCACGGCCTCGGGCAAGACCGCAGCCGCGCTTGCAATCGCCCGTGCGCGGCCGGTGGAGATCGTCAGCGTCGACTCGGCCCTGGTCTACCGCGGCATGGACATCGGCACCGCCAAGCCCAGCGCCGACGAGCGCGCCGTCGCGCCGCACCACCTGATCGACATCCGCGATCCGCGCGAGCCCTACAGCGCGGCGGCCTTCGTCTCCGATGCCACGCGCCTCGTCGCCGAGATCCGCGCACGGGGCCGCCTGCCGCTGCTGGTGGGCGGCACCATGCTGTACTTCAAGGCGCTCGCCGACGGCATCGATGCGATGCCCGCGGCCGACCCGGACGTGCGCAGCCGCCTGGAAGCCGAGGCCGCCGCACTGGGCTGGCCCGCGATGCATGCGCGGCTGGCGCAGGTCGATGCGCCCACCGCCGCGCGGCTCGCACCCAACGACAGCCAGCGCATCCAGCGCGCGCTGGAGGTCTGGCTCACCAGCGGGCGCGCGATCTCCAGCTTCCATGCGACGGAACGGGCAGGCGGCCTGCCGCCGGTGGCACTCTTCTCGCTCGAGCCGACGGAACGCGCCTGGCTGCACGAGCGCATCGCCGGGCGCTTCGACGCGATGCTCGCGGCCGGCTTCCTCGACGAGGTGCTGGCCCTGCGCGCGCGCGGCGACCTCGCGCCCGACCTGCCCTCGATGCGCAGCGTGGGCTACCGTCAGGCCTGGGAGGCGCTGGACGGCGCCTGGCCCCTGGCCGAGCTGCGCGAGCGCGGCATCGCGGCCACGCGCCAGCTGGCCAAGCGGCAGATCACCTGGCTGCGCAGCATGCCCGCACGCCGCATCGTGCCGGCCGAGGCGCCCGATGCGATCGCGCGCATCGTGGCCGCTGTGGGCGAGATCGCATGAGCGCAGCCGAAGGCAAAGGCACGCCATGACGCTGAAGGTCGAGGGCCTGGCCAAGCGTTACGGCGACAGCACCGTCTTCGAGCAGGTCTCGCTCGCGGTCGCGCCTGGCGAGTTCGTCGCCATCGTGGGCGAATCGGGCGTGGGCAAGTCCACGCTGCTCAACTGCATGGCCGGCCTGGACAGCTGGGACGCGGGGACCATCGTGCACGACGGCGTCGACATCGGCGGGCTCGACGGCGAGGCGCGCGCGCTCTGGCGCCGCCGGCAGGTGGGCTTCGTGTTCCAGGCCTTCCATGTGCTGCCCCACCTGGACGTGGCGCAGAACGTCGCCTTGCCGCTGATGCTGCTGAAGCAGGCAACCCCGGCGCGCGTGGCGCACATGCTCGAGGCGGTGGGCCTCGCGGGCCTGGGCGAACGCCTGCCCCAGCAGCTGAGCGGCGGCCAGCTCCAGCGCGTGGCCATCGCGCGCGCGCTGGTACACCGGCCTGCGCTGCTGCTGGCCGACGAGCCCACCGGCAATCTCGATCCGGGCACCGCTGCCAAGGTGATGGAGGTGCTTTTCGCGCAGACGCGCGAGCACGGCGCCTCGCTGGTGCTCGTCACGCATTCGGAGGCGGCTGCGGCGCGGGCCGACCGGGTGCTGCACCTCAGCGCCGGCGGCATCGTCCCTGGCTAGTTGTGCGATCCTTTGGGGATGCGCTTTCGATCATGTTCTGTTCGTCTGTCTGGCCCGCTTGCGCTGCTATGTTGGGCGCTCGCCGCGTGCCCGGTGCAAGCCGAGCCCAGCCCGAGCTGGGGCGCGATCGCGACCCAGCAGGGGTGGTACGGCTACGCCTTCGACCAACCTTCCCGCGGCGCCGCCGAGCTTGCCGCCCGCGCCCAGTGCGATCGCGCAGCGGGCCGCCCGGGCGCCTGTGCCGTCCGCGCCTACTTCGATCGCGCCTGCGGCGCGCTCGCCACCGGCAACTACGGGGAGTGGGGCACGGCCATCGCGCCCACGGCCAGCGCCGCGAGCAAGGCGGCGGCAGGCGAATGTGAAAGCCATCTGCCGACCGAGCCCTGCAAGGTGGTCGTCAGCGTCTGCTCGCGGCGATGAACATGCGACCGCCGTCCAGGACATCGCTCTTCGCGGCGGCCAAAAACTGGGACGCGCCTGCCGTCGCGGCCGCGCTGGCCGCCGCGCCTGAGCTGGTCAACGCCAGCGACCCCCGCGGCCGCACCGCCCTGCACCTGGCATGCACGGTCAAGCCCGACAGCAGCGCGCAGCTCGCGGAACCGAATGGCATCGAGACCGTGACCTGCCTGCTCGACGCCGGCGCCGAGCTGGAGGGCGCGGTGCCGATGGATGAAAACGAAGGCGACTTTCGTGCGACGCCCCTCTGGCATGCCGTGGCGCGCGGCGAGAACCTTCCCTTGGTCCGCTTCCTCCTGCAACGGGGCGCGAACGCCAGCCACTCGCTCTGGGCCGTGGTCTGGCGAGACGACGATGCGATGTGCCGCGAACTGCTGAAGACCAGGCCGGCGCTCGACCTGAGGGCTGAAGGCGAAACCGCCCTCTTCTACGCGGCGAGGCTGAAGCGGATCAAGACGCTCGGTCTTCTCATCGATGCTGGCGCCGATCCGTCGATCGCGGATCCGCAGGGCCGCGACGCGGTGGACATCGCGCGGGCGCGGCGACTTCCCCAGGAGCTGATCGAACGCCTGGAGCTCGCGCGGCGCCTACAACATCGACCACACGCAAGGAGCTGAAGCCATGAGCCTGCATCAACGACTCCAGCAGCGCGCCGCCGAGAACAAGCCGGTGCGCATCGGCCTGATCGGCGCCGGCAAGTTCGGCGCCATGTACTTGGCGCAGATCCCGCGCACCCCCGGCGTGCAACTCGTGGCCATTGCGGACTTGTCTCCGGATGCGGCGCGCACGAACCTCCAGCGCGTCGGCTGGAAGCCCGAGCGCGCCGCCGCCCGCTCGGTGCAGGAAGCGCTGCAGAACGGCACGACCTGGATCACCGAGGACTGGCAAGCCCTGACGCGCGAGCCGTCCATCGACATCGTGGTCGAGTGCACCGGCAACCCCGTTGCCGCCGTGGAGCACTGCCTCGATGCCTTCGCGAACGGCAAGCACGTGGTGAACGTCACGGTGGAGGCCGACGCCTTCTGCGGCCCGCTGCTGGCGCGCCGCGCGCAGCAGGCCGGCGTGCTGTACTCGCTCGCCTTCGGCGACCAGCCGGCGCTGATCTGCGACCTGGTCGACTGGGCGCGCACCTGCGGCTTCCCGGTCGTGGCGGCCGGGCGCGGCCACAAGTGGCTGCCGCATTTCAGCGAATCGACGCCCGAGACGGTGTGGGGCCACTACGGCCTCACGCCCGAGCAGGCGACGCGCGGCGGCCTCAACCCGAAGATGTTCAACAGCTTCCTCGACGGCTCCAAGCCCTCGATCGAAAGCGCCGCGGTCGCCAACGCCACCGGCCTCGGCGTGCCCTCCGACGGCTTGCTCTACCCGCCGGCCAGCGTGGAGGACATCCCCTTCGTCACGCGGCCGAAGAGCGAAGGCGGCGTGCTCGAGCGCAAGGGCATGGTGGAGGTGGTGTCCTCGCTGGAGGCCGACGGCCGCCGCATCCCCTACGACATCCGCATGGGCGTGTGGGTCACGGTCGAGGCCGAGACCGACTACATCCGGAACTGCTTCGAGGAATACAACGCCCACACCGACCCGAGCGGGCGCTACTTCACGCTCTACAAGCGCTGGCACCTGATCGGCCTGGAGGTCGGCGTCTCGGTGGCGAGCGTGGCGCTGCGCGGCGAGCCTACCGGCGTGGCCACCTGCTGGAACGCCGACGTGGTCGCCACCGCCAAGCGCGACCTCGCAGCGGGCGAGACGCTCGACGGCGAAGGCGGCTACACCGTGTGGGGCAAGCTGCTGCCGGCCGAGCGCTCGCTGCGGCTCGGCGGATTGCCGCTCGGGCTCGCGCACAACGTGAAGCTGGTGCGCCCGGTGAAGAAAGGCCAGAGCCTTTGCTGGGCCGATGTCGCGATGGACACCACGACGCATGCGTACAAGCTGCGCCGCGAGATGGAGGCGATGTTCGCGCCGGAGCGGGCCGAGGCCCCGTGCGGGTGAACCCTGAGGTTCGGAAAAACTGAACTCTCCGCATCGATCATGTGAACGCTGTCCTCCGAGCTGGGCGAGCTGCCGATCAAGGTGCGCATGTTCGGCGAGACGCTGGTGCTGTTTCGCGCGAAGAACGGGCAGGTCGGCTCAGGCGTTCCCATGGGGGCTCGGTGCCGCCGCGCGAGTTCGAGCGCTGCTGCCCTCATCCCTGCCCTCTCCCAAGGGGAGAGGGAGTAAGACCCTAGTGCAGGAGCTTGACGCCGGTCTTCGCCTGCAGTGCCTCGAAGGTGACGCCCTCGGCCAGCTCGATCACCTTCAGACCCTCGGGCGTGACGTCCATCACGGCCAGGTCGGTGATGATCCGGTCCACCACGCCCACGCCGGTCAGCGGCAGCGTGCATTCCTCGAGGATCTTGAGGTCCTCGGTGCCGTCCTTCTTGCGGGCCACGTGCTCCATCAGCACGATCACGCGCTTGACGCCCGCCACCAGGTCCATCGCGCCGCCCATCCCCTTGACCATCTTGCCGGGGATCATCCAGTTGGCCAGGTCGCCCTTGGCGCTGACCTGCATGGCGCCGAGGATCGACAGGTTGATCTTGCCGCCGCGGATCATCGCGAAGCTGTCGTGGCTGCCGAAGATGGCCGAGCCGGGCAGCGTGGTCACGGTCTGCTTGCCGGCGTTGATCAGGTCGGCGTCGACCTGGTCCTCGGTCGGGAAGGGGCCGATGCCGAGCATGCCGTTCTCGCTCTGCAGCCAGACTTCCTTGTCGCCGACGAAGTTGGCCACCAGCGTGGGGATGCCGATGCCGAGGTTCACGTAGAAGCCGTCTTCCAGCTCCTGGGCGGCGCGCGCCGCCATCTGGTCTTGGGTCCAGGGCATCTCAGGCTCCTTTGTTGCTGCTGTTCTTGACGGGGGTCGGCACCTCGCTGCCGGCGGCGGCCTGGGCAATTGCGGCCTGGGCCTCGACCTTGGCGGCGGCCACGTCGACCGCCGCGCTCACGGTGCGCTTCTCGATGCGCTTCTCCGGGCTGGCATTGAGCACGATGCGGTGCACGTAGATGCCGGGCAGGTGAATGTCGTCCGGCGCCAGTTCGCCGATCTCGACGATCTTCTCGACCTCGACGATGCAGATCTTGCCCGCCATCGCCGCCGCCGGGTTGAAGTTGCGCGCCGTCAGGCGGAAGCGCAGGTTGCCGGACTTGTCCGCCACATCGGCCTTGACCAGCGCCACGTCGGGCACCAGCGAGCGTTCCATCACGTAGGTCTCGCCGTCGAACTCGCGCAGCTCCTTGCCCTCGGCCACCAGCGTGCCCACGCCGGTCTTGGTGAAGAAGGCCGGGATGCCGGCACCGCCGGCGCGCAGCTTCTCGGCCAGCGTGCCCTGCGGGGTGAACTCGAGCTCCAGCTCCTTGGCCAGGTACTGGCGCTCGAACTCCTTGTTCTCGCCGACGTAGCTCGCGATCATTTTCTTGATCTGGCGCGTCTCCAGCAGCTTGCCCAGGCCGAAGCCGTCGACGCCGGCGTTGTTGGAGATGCAGGTCAGGTTCTTGACGCCCGAATCGTGCAGGGCATCGATCAGGGCTTCGGGAATGCCGCAGAGGCCGAAGCCGCCGACCGCGAGCGTCTGGCCATCGGCGACGACGCCCTTGAGCGCCGCGTCGGCGGAGGGATAGATCTTGTTCGCCATGATTCCTCGTTCGGAAATGGTGGTTGATGGATAACCCGCACGATACTACGTATGCGCATACGTAGTATTTCGTAATGGAGACACCCGACACCGCCCTCGCCCCCATCGACTACCGGCTCGCCTTCGAGGAGGCGCCAGTGGGCATGGTGCTGTCGCGCCACCGGATCATCGTCGATTGCAATGTGCGCCTGTGCGAAATGTTCGGTGCCACGCGCGAGATGCTGGTCGGCCAGTCTTTCCGCGTGCTCTACCCGAGCGTCGTCGAATTCGAGCGCATCGGCAAGCGCATGGAGCCGATCCTCAACGCCAGCGGCCGCTATGCCGACAACCGCATGATGCGGCGCGTGGGTGGCCTGCACGGCGCCTTTGCGGGCGAGACCTTCTGGTGCCATGTGAGCGGCCAGGCGCTCAATCGCGCGGCGCCGCACGAGGCCGGCATCTGGACCTTCGAGGACCTGGGTTCGCGCCGCGCGGCCAAGGCCGAGCTCACGCCGCGCGAGCGCGAGGTGGCGGCGCAGCTGATGAAGGGCCTGACCTCGAAGGAAATCGGGCGGGCGCTGGGGATCAGCCACCGCACGGTCGAGATCCATCGCGCGCGGTTAATGCGCAAATATGCCGCGGCGACGACCGCGGAACTGGTGCAGAAGCTCATCGCGGCTTAGCGCATGGAACGTTTTTCAAGCTCGTGCCACTCAGCTTGGGTCAACGAGGCATGTTCGTCGCCTGCAGTTGATGAATGATCGTGTGGGTCCGATGGCGCAATCCGCCGGAGGTCCCTGAAGCTTGAAGCTCAAGTGTGTCGGACGGGGGTTCGATTCCCCCCAGCTCCACCAGAGTGCGGATGCGCGTGCGTCCGCAGTCTCGTGGGGCTGACTGGTTTCGACGACGCATGGAGGTCGAGGGCGACGATCCGAGAGGCGACTGCCGTAAGCAGAGCAAATCCAGTAAATGCTAATGACAGCTTTTACCTGAAGCAGGCGACCTAAAGCCGGCTTCGGAGTAACCCGAAAGGGTTCCCGGCCCCTGCAGTTCTGCAGGCTCGGCAACAGAAAGGCCGGGACCTCGTCAGCGCGCCCCGCGCACTTGAAGCCTCGGGTGCAGCGGCGCATCATGCCGCCGTGCCTCACCTCGCACCCCGCCGCCGATTCATGCGCTGCGCTTTGGCTGAGCCGCTTCGAAGAAGCGCGGCGCTGGCGCTGCTCGTCGTTGCCGGCTGCGCCCTCCCCGGCAGCGACCGTGCGTCGTCCCGCGCCGCGCCGCCACCCACCGACTGCCATGCACGCGTGGGCACCGACCGCAACGCCGAGCTGCCGGGCTACCTGCTGCCCGGCGCGAATGGTGCGACTGTCTGCGTCCCCTTGCTGCTGACCGCCAGACGCCCTCCTCCGGACTACAAGGGCCGCGACTTCTACGTCGACGAATACACCGACGCCAGGCTGAAGGCCCGCTGGCGCTGGTGCAAGACCGACACCGCCTGCTTCCAGCGCATCGACGCCCAGATGCAGCGCTGGCTGCCGCCCAACAAGGAGCGGGCCAGGCGCTCCACCGGCGTGGTCGATCCTTCCGGCCGCATCGATCCCGACGGCCAGGTGGACCTGCGCCAGATCCGGCGCCCGGCCTTCTTCGCCAAGGCACCCTATCGCGAGTCCATCGCCGAGGCCGAGCCGCGCACCTACACCGTCGAGTTCAGCGCGCCGCGCGACACCTTCGAGCGCATCGACCTGAAGATGCAGGACACCATCAAGCTGCGCGGCTGGTACATCGAGGGTGCGGGGGTGGATGACGGCAAGGGCGGCCGGCTGCGCGCGCTGGCGATCATGGCCAATGGCGGCGGCGGGCAGATGACGGCCATCCAGCACCCGGACGAGAAGTCCTACCGCATCGACGCCGCCACCGGCCGGACCATCGCCATCAGCTTCCCCAACACCACCACCGAGACCATGGGCCAGCGCTGGTGGCGCGAGAACCTGCAGGCGCTGAACGCGGCCGGCTTCGACGTGCTGGCCTACGACCGTCGCGGCGAGGGCATCTCAGGCGGCTTCAGCGACACCAACACGCTCGAACAGGGCGAGGACGTGTTCCGCGTGCTCGAGCAGCTGGAAAAGGGTGACGGCATGCGCCTGCTCACGCCCTCGGGCCAGCTGATCGAAGGCAGTGCGGCGGGCGGCCGGCTGTTGGCCGGCATGAAGGCCAGGCAGATCCCGATCCTGCTCGGCGGCTACTCGCGCGGTTCCATGTCCACCGCCTGGGCGATGACGAAGAACTTCGTCGAGTCCTGCAGCTACGACATGCCGGTCGCCGCCTGCTCGCCGCCCAAGGGCTACACGAACATCAAGGGCGCGATCCTGCTCGCCTCCTTCGCGAGCGGCGCGGGCTACGTGCCGGCCGCGCGCGACCTGGCAGACCGCAACCTGTTCCTCGGCGGCATGGCGGCCGACCATCACATCGTCTTCTATCCCAA
Source organism: Variovorax sp. Soil_C_12 (assembly GCF_057657375.1). NCBI lineage: Bacteria > Pseudomonadati > Pseudomonadota > Betaproteobacteria > Burkholderiales > Comamonadaceae > Variovorax > Variovorax sp. Soil_C_12. The sequence goes on from NZ_JBDGIO010000005.1 coordinate 320,260, forward strand.
CTCGGCCACGCTCGCGGGCATGCCGCGCTGGCCGGCCGCCTTCTTCGGCAAGGGCCTGTGGGACCGCGCCGAGAGCGTCGAGGGGACCATCGCCGCCTACGACCGCATCCGCGGCCTGAAAGAGATCGTGGTGGCGCGCGGCCCGCATTCCATCGAGACCTGGGACGCGGACGACCTGCGTTACCTGCAGGAACGCATGGTCGCCTTCGCGAAGGCGGCCGTGACGGGCGCCTCCACGGTGCCGGGCGGCAGGCGGTGGACAGACCTCAAGAGCCTGGTCGCGACCACGCCGGATCGCTGGGAGCCGTCCTCGCGGCCCTAAGTGGCCTGCTAGCCCCAGAACACCGCGAAATCCTCGACCGCTTCCCTGGGCATCCCGAGATCGTTCACCTCGGCCTCGACCTCCGCATAACCCAGCGACATGCCGCAGACCAGCGCCTGCCCGGACGGCAGGCCGAGGAACTGCGAGATGACCGGCTCGTAGCGCACGAACGAGACCTGCGGGCAGGTATCGAGCCCCCGGGCCCTCGCGGCAATCATGATCGTCTGCAGGAACATCCCGTAGTCGGCCCAGCTGTGCCGGGTGAGCCGGCTGTCGATGGTGAAGAGCAGCCCCACCGGCGCATCGAAAAAGCACAGGTTGCGCCCGGACTGCCGGTAGCGCGCCGACAGGTCCTTGCGGTCGATTCCCAGCGCGGCGTAGTACCGGGCGCCGAAGTCGGCCTGCCGGGACGCACACTCCGCGGGCAGGTCGGCCGGGAAATGCGGCGAAGGCGGCAGCTCGTTGCGCTCGTGCGCCTGCATCAGCGCTTCGCTCAGGCGCCGCTTGGGCTCGCCCTCCAGCACATGCACCCTCCAGGGCTGGGAGTTGGAGTTGCTCGGCGCGCAGCGCGCCACGCTGAGGATGTCCGCCACCACCGCGCGCGGGACCGGTGTCGGCCTGAAGGCGCGCACGGCTCTTCGCGACCGGATCACGGCGTCCACGATGCCGGCAACGGCGTCGCCCTCGGCCACCACGGGATCTGCTTTCGTCATGCCGCCATGGTGCCCGAGCGCCGCGCCGGCATCCACTGAACATTGCGCAAGATGCTCATGCACGAAACGACAGGGCGAGCCGGGCGAGCTGCTCCCTCAGCCAGACATGCGCCGGGTCGTGCTCGTGCCGCCGATGCCAGACGGCGCGCATCGTGGCCTGCTGGGTCGCATAGGGCAGTGCCTTCGCCAGCAGTTCGCGCCGCGCCACGAAGGCCTGCGCCAGCGGCGCCGGAACGATCGACACCATGTCGCTGCCGGCCAGCAGATCGGGCACCGCGAGCGAATGCGGCACGGTGATCCGGTAGCGCGGGCGCAGGCCGGCCGAGGCCAGTGCGTCTTCCAGCGCCGCGCGGTCGAACATCTCCGACTGGCGCGCCAGCCCGCGCTCCGCGATGAAGCCGCTGACCGCGCCCTCCTCCTGGCCGCCCAGCGACACCGTCAGCAACGGGAAGTCGGCGAGATCGGCGATGCGCGGCTTGCGCCGTGCGAGCGCATGCCCGCGCCGGAAGACCAGCACGTCCTCCTGTAGCCACAGGCGCGCGCTCTGGAAGCGGGCCGGGACCTCGGCGAAGATGCCCAGCGCGATGTCGATGCGACCGACGTCGATCTGCTCCGCCAGGTCCAGCCGCGTCGAAGGGCGCACCACGAGATCGATCGCGGGCGCCACCTCGCCAATGCAGGCGGCCAGCCGCGTCAGCAGCACTGAGGTCACGTAGTCGTTGGCCGCGACCACGAAGCTGCGCGCCGTGCTCGCGGGGTCGAAGGGCTGCACGCCCAGCGTGTCGTGAATGCTGCGCAAGGCCTCGCGCAGGGCAGGCGCCATGGCCAGCGCGCGCGCGGTCGGCTCCATGCCCTTGGGGGTCCGCACGAAGAGCTCGTCCTGCAGCGCCTCGCGCAGCCGCCCCAATGCATGGCTGATGGCGGACTGGCTCAGGTGCAGCCGCTTGCCCGCGCGCAGCAGGTTGCGATCTTCGAACACGGCGTCGAAGACGCGCAGCAGGTTCAGGTCGATGCGTCTCGCGTTCAGCGCGGCCTGCGCTCTGGTGGTCATGTTGCACCTCGTGCATGTGGCGGTTGCAGATTCGTCGCTTCCGGCAGCGGTGCAGCGCTGGCAATGTCCAGGCCTGCACCGAAACCGATGGAGCCCGCGATGACTGAACTCTCCCGGCGACGATTCGCCAAGTATGTGGCCTGCCTCGTGCCGGTCCCCGCCATGCTCGCCACCCCGGCGCGAGCGCAGCCGGACAGCGCGCCGGGCCGCATCGTGGTCGGCTATCCGGCCGGCGGGACGATGGACCAGACCGCGCGGCGCCTGGCCGAGTCCTGGCGCGCACAGAACCGCGTCTACCTGGTGGACAACCGCCCCGGCGCCGCGGGCCGGATCGCCACCGCCCAGATGAAGCGCGAACGCGCGGACGGCAGCGTCGTGCTGTGCACCCAGACCTCGGCGATGACGATCTACCCGCATGTCTACACGCGCCTGGCCTATGACCCGGTCCGCGACCTGCGTCCGGTCGCCGCGCTCGCATCGTCCACCTGCGTGCTGGCGATCAGCGCGGCGGTGCCCGCCGAGGTGCGCACGCTGGCCGACTATGTCCGCTGGCTGAAGGCCAACGAGAGCGGCCGCAGCTATGCCTCGCCCGCCGCTGGCTCGCTGGCCCAGTTCCTCGGCTTCCGCTTCTCCCAGGCTGCGGGAGTCCCGCTGGCCCACGTGCCCTACCGCGGCTCGGCGCCGGCCCTGCAGGACCTGCTGGGCGGGCAGGTGCCTGCCTACCTCGGCTTCGTCGGCGACTTCCTGCAGTACCTGGGCAGCGGCAAGCTGCGGCTGCTGGCCGCGACCAGCGAACGGCGCTCCCGCTTCATCAAGGACGTTCCCACCTTCGCCGAGCAGGGGTTCGGCTCCGTGGTGGGCGTGGAAAGCTATGGCCTGTTCGCGCCGGCCGGCACGCCGGACGCGGTGGTCGCCGCCCTCGCAGCCGCCACCCGGACTGCCGCCGCCGACAAGGCGCTGGCCGGTGGCCTGGAGCAGATCGGCCTGGAGGCCGCCTACGTCGGCCCGGCCGAGTATGTGCAGACCATCGCTGCCGAGCGCGAGCGGTGGAAGCCGATCGTGGCCGCATCCGGCTTCAAGGCCGACGAGTGACAACACAAGGAGAGCACCCCATGACCGACCAGGAAGAACTCATCGCCACCAGCCTGCCTTTCCTCGAGCAGATCAAGAACATGACCGCGGGCACCGAGGTCGAGACGTGGCTGAACGCGAATCACGGCCCCGGCAGCCCGCTCTATGAACGGCTCGCAGGGCTGGTGAAGGCCGGCGTGCGCGACGGCTGGGCCGCCAACGTCGAGATCCGCGGCGAGCGCTACCGCCGCAGCCGCATCAGCGAGGCCACGCCGCAGACGCTGGGCTTCAGCATCACCACCGTCTACATGGACAGCACCGGCAACGACCAGGGCAACGACGGCGGCAGCTTCCGCGGCGACTACCACGCGCATCCCTATGGCGAGTTCAACATGGTGGTGCCGCTGGACGAAGGCGCGGCGCTTGCCGGACCCAACGGCTGGTGCTATGGGGGGTGGACGGCGCCGGCGCCGGGGAGCCATCACTATCCCGAAGCGAAGGGGGGCGCGGTGATCGCACTGTTCTACTTGCCGGCCGGTCGCATCTCGTACGACATCCAGCCGCCGGCCTGAGCAGATCAGCCCGCCTTGCGAAAGGTCAGGTTGATGCGGCAAGCCCCCGTCAGCGGATGCTCGCCCTCCTTCACCGGCAGCACCCCGTGATAGTGCAGCCGCGAAGCCCCGCCCCACACCACCACGTCCCCATGCGCGAGCGGCACGCGCTGCGCCTTGTCCGAGCGCTTCGGCCCGCCGAACAGGAACACGGCCGGCAGGCCCAGCGAGACGGAGACGATGGGCCAGTCGTAGTTGCCCTCGTCGCGGTCCTGGTGCAGCGAGAGCCGGGTGCCGGCCTCGTAGCGGTTGATCAGGCAGGCGTCCGGTGCGAAGCCCTCGAAGCCGCCCGCGCGTGCGGCGGCCGCGGCCAGCTCGCGGAAGGCGGCGGGCATCGCCGGCCAGGGTCGGCCGCTGTCGGGATCGGACGCGTCGTAGCGGTAGCCGCTGAGGTCGGAGACCCAGCCCAGCCGGCCGCAATTGCTCATTGCCACGGACATCCGGAAGCCGCCGGGCGTGATCAGGTGACGCAGCGGCGCCTGCGCCAACACCGCTTCCACGCCGGCCAGCAGCTGCACCTCTTGCGCACGCGCAAAGCCGCGCAGCAGCACCGCGCCGGGCGCGAGCGGCTGCATGGCAGGCAGCGCAGATTCTTCAAGCCCTTCGAAGAGGTCGAGCGTCATAACCTCAGGCGGCATCGTGAAAGATGATGCCCGCCGTATGTCGATGCCCCGAGCGCACCCGGCTCACGCCGTGCCGCAGGTTCACGCGATAAACGCCGCGCGTGCCTTGCACCGGCCGGTGATGCACCGCGATCACCGCCGCATCGCCCTGGCGCAGCGGCAGCACCATCGGCCGCGACTGCATGCGCGGGCGCTGCTCGGTCATGACGAACTCGCCGCCGGTGAAATCGCGGCCCGGCTCGGACAGCAGGATCACCAGCTGCAGCGGGAACACATGCTCGCCGTACAGGTCCTGGTGCAGGCAGTTGTAGTCGCCCTCGCCGTATTGCAGCAGCAGCGGCGTGGGCCGCGTCTGCCCCGCCGCATGGCAGCGCGCGATGAAGTCCGCATGCCGCGGCGGGTAGCGCACCTCGATGCCCATGACCTGGTTCCAGCGGTTGGCAATGGGCGCGAGCTGCGGGTACATCGCTTCGCGCAGCCCGGCCAGCTTTTCGGGGAGCGGGTAGTCGAAGTACTTGTACTCGCCGCGACCGAAGCCATGGCGCTCCATCAGCACGCGGCTGCGGAACAAGGGGTCGAGCGGATAGAGCGCAGCCAGCGACGCGCACTCGTCGCGCGTCAAGAGGCCTGGAATCAGCGCGCTGCCCTCGCCGTCGAGGTCCAGCGCCACCTGTTGCCAATCGATCATGCAGCGCTCGCCTCCCGCTTCAGCAGCGCGCTCTTGCGCTCCACGCCCCAGCGGTAGCCCGAGAGCCCGCCATCGCTGCGCACCACGCGGTGGCAGGGAATCGCCACCGCCAGCGCATTGGCGCCGCAGGCCTGCGCCACCGCGCGCACCGACTTCGGGCTGCCGATGCGCTCGGCAATCTCGGCGTAGCTTGCGGTGCTGCCCGGCGGGATCTCGCGCAGCGCCTGCCACACGCGCTGCTGGAAGGCGGTGCCGCGCACGTCCATCGGCAGGTCCAGGCCCACGCCCGGCGCCTCGACGAAGCCCACCACGCGCGCCACCAGCTGCTCGAAGGCCGGGTCGCCGCCGATCAGCCGAGCCTGCGGGAAGCGGTCCTGCAGCTCGCGCGCCAGCGCATCGGGGTCGTCGCCCAGCGCGATGGCGCAGACGCCAAGCGCGCTTTGCGCCACCAGGATCGCGCCGAGCGCGCACTGGCCGATGGCGAAGCGGATCTCGGTGTCGGCGCCGCCCGCGCGGAAGCGTGTCGGCGTCATGCCCAGCACCTCGTTCGAGCGCTCGTAGAAGCGGCCGTTGGAGTTGTAGCCCGCGTCGTAAATCGCATCCGTCACCGTCCCGCTGCGCCCCAGCGCCTCGCGCACGCGCCGGTCGCGGTGTGCCGCGGCATAGGCCTTCGGCGTGAGGCCCGTGACCTCCTTGAAGAGGCGATGCAGGTGAAAGCTGCTGAGCCCGGCGCGCTCGGCCAGCGCGTTGAGCGTCGGCGTCTCGTCGGCGTTCGCGATGAAGCGGCACAGCTCGGCCACCTGCGCCGCCTGCTGCTCGTTGCGTGCCGGCTGGTCCGGCCTGCAGCGCTTGCAGGGCCGGAAGCCCGCGCGCTCCGCGTCGGCGGCTGTCGCGTGGAAGGCCACGTTCTCGGGCCGCGGCTGGCGCGCCCCGCAGGACGGCCGGCAATACACGCCGGTGCTCTTCACCGAGTAGAAGAACTGTCCATCGGCCGCGGCGTCGTGTGCCACCACCGCCGCCCAGCGCGGGTCGCTCGCGGTTTCGAGGGCGCGGATTTCGTTGGGGTTGCTCATCATGTTCATTGCAAGTCCTTCAGGCTTTTCATGGATCGATGCACCGATTCTGGAGATCGGGCCTCGCATGCGCACTCCGGGTCTTGCTTTCGAATTCGATCGTAGGAGATCGTAGGACAAGGCCGCCAACGGCGTTTTTTGCTTGCGCCCTCGGCCTACGGGCCCCTGCCCCGAGCCTCGTTACCATCTTGGCCGATGATCGATCGCCGTTCACTCCTCACCGCCGGCGGCGCCTCCATGGCGCTGGCCGCCCTCGGATTCCCTGCAGATGCCCTCGCGGCCGGGGGAATCAAGCTCAGCCAACCCCGTCCTTTCTCCTTCGAACGTCTTGTTACCGAAGCCAGGGCGCTCGCAGGCCGGCCCTACGTGGCCGACACCTCGCTGCCCGCGGACGTGCTGCAGCGCATCGACTACGACGCGCACGGCAAGATCAAGTACAACCCCGATCTCGCCGTGTTTCGCGACGGCCCCGGCCCCTTCCCCGTCACCTTCTTCCACCTGGGCCGCTACTTCCAGCTGCCGGTCCACATGTACGTGACGGAGGCCGCCAGCGGCGATGGCTTCGCGCGCGAGATCCTCTACGACAGCGACTATTTCACGATGCCCGCCGACAGCCCCGCGCGCCAGCTGCGCGAGGGCGCAGGTTTCGCCGGCTTCCGGCTGCAGGAGAGCCGCCTGGGCGACCAGAAGAAGCTGGCCTGGCAGACCAACGACTGGGTCGCCTTCCTCGGCGCCTCCTACTTCCGCGCCATCGGCGAGCTCTACCAGTACGGGCTGTCGGCGCGCGGCATCGCCCTCGACGCGGCCATGCCCGACCGGCCCGAGGAGTTCCCCAACTTCACCCGCTTCTACTTCGAGCCGCCCGCGACGCCCGATGCCAACACGATGACGGTGTACGCCCTGCTCGAAGGCCCGAGCATCACCGGCGCCTACAAGTTCGTGATGCAGCGGACCAAGGCGGTGCTGATGGACATCGAGGCGCGCCTGTTCCTGCGCCGCGACGTCGGCCGCCTCGGCCTGGTGCCGCTGACCTCGATGTTCTGGTACGGCGAGACCGTCAAGCCCACGGCCATCGACTGGCGGCCCGAGGTGCACGACTCCGACGGCCTCGCGATCTGGAACGGCGCCGGCGAGCGCATCTGGCGCCCGCTCAACAACCCGACCCAGACCCGTGCCTCGGCCTTCAGCGACACGCGCCCGCGCGGCTTCGGCCTGCTGCAGCGCGACCGCAACTTCGACCACTACCAGGACGGCGTGCTCTACGAGAAGCGGCCCAGCCTCTGGGTCGAGCCGCAGGGCGACTGGGGCGAGGGCTCGGTGCAGCTGATCGAGATCCCGACCGACGACGAGATCCACGACAACATCCTGGCTTGCTGGGTGCCCAAGGCGCCGGCCAAGGCCGGTGCGAGCTATTCGCTCAAGTACCGGCTGCACTGGACCGACCAGGAGCCCTTCCCGTCGCCGCTGGCACGCTGCGTTGCCACTCGCATGGGCCGCGGCGGCGAGCCGGGCACGCAGCGCCCGGCGGGGGTGCGCAAGTTCATGGTCGAGTTCATCGGCAAGCCGCTCGAAGCCATACCCTTCGGCGTCAAGCCCGAGTTGGTGCTCACGGCCTCGCGCGGCAAGTTCTCGTACATCTTCGCGGAGGCAGTGCCCAACGGCGTGGCGGGCCACTGGCGCGCGCAGTTCGACTTCACCGCCGAAGGCACGGAGGCGGTGGACATGCGGCTGTTCATGAAAACCGGGGACCAGACGCTGACGGAGACCTGGCTGTACCAGTACCAGCCGGGCTGAGCCCGCGGCGACGGTGTACAGCGTCGCGCCAATCAGGCGCCGGCGGGCGCCGATGTCATGGCCGCGTCACCCGCCAGCGGCATGGTCCGGGCTTTCATCACAAGAAGCTTCCGGACCATGCAACGTACTGTCTTCTCCCTCGTCGCCCTCGCCGCCGCCCTGGCCTGCAGCCCGGCGAGCGCCCAGACCGCCTACCCCGCCACGCTCGCCGGCCATGCGCTGATGCCGGCCCGGAGCTTCATCGCCGCGCCCAAGGATGCGCCGGCCGACCTGCAGGCGAGCGGCAAGTTCACCACCGGCAAGCGGGTCGAGCAGATCGGCAGCGTGGAAGGACTGTCGGGCGGCCGCGGCACGGGCGTCTCGCTGCCCTTCAAGGGGCAGCCGGCGCAGGGCCAGTCGGGCATCAAAAAAATGGAGGACGGCAGCTTCTGGATCCTCACCGACAACGGCGCCGGCTCGAAGGCCAACTCGCCTGACTTCATGCTCTACCTCAACCACTACAAGGTGGACTTCGGCAGCGGCAGGTTCCAGCGCCTGGGCACCGTCTTCCTGCACGACCCGGACAAGAAGGTGCCCTTCCGCATCGTCCATGAAGGCAGCAAGCAGCGTTACCTGACGGGTTCGGACTTCGACCCCGAGAGCTTCCAGTTCGCCGGCGGCGCACTGTGGATCGGCGAGGAGTTCGGTCCCTACCTGATCAAGGCCGACCGCAAGGGCAAGGTGCTCGCGGTGTTCGAGACCCAGGTCGACGGCAAGGCGGTGCGCTCGCCCGACCATCCGGCCGTGACCACGCCGGGCGCACCCGGCGGCCCGGTCGACTTCCAGGTCAGGCGCTCCAAGGGCTTCGAAGGCATGGCCGCCTCCAGGGACGGCAGCAAGCTCTATGCGCTGCTCGAGGGCCCCGTGTGGAACGCGGAGACCAAGGACTACGAGCGCGTCGACGGCAAGGAAGCGCTGCGCGTGCTGGAGTTCGACGTCGCGAGCGAGAAGTGGACCGGCCGCCACTGGAAGTACCCGCTGGAGGCGAACGGCAACGCCATCGGCGACTTCAACATGATCGATGGCACCACCGGCCTGACCATCGAGCGCGACAACGGCGAAGGCACGCCCGACAAGGCCTGCCCCGAAGGCCAGAAGCGCGCCGACTGCTTCCACGACATTGCGAAGTTCAAGCGCGTCTACAAGATAGAGATGAGCGATGCCAACGTCGGCCAGCCAGTGCGCAAGATCGGCTACATCGACCTGCTGCAGATCGCCGACCCGAACAAGCTGTCGCGCAAGCCCACGGTGGAAGGCGTGCTGAGCTTCCCCTTCTTCACGATCGAGAACGTGGATGTGGTGGATGCGACGCACATCGTGGTGGGGAACGACAACAACCTGCCCTTTTCGAGCAGCCGGGAGCCGAACAAGGCGGATGACAACGAACTGGTGTTGCTGGAGGTGGGGGAGTTTCTGAGGGCCAGGTAGGCCCCAAGCCCCCGCTCAGCGCTTCGTCACCGAGATCAACTCGACCTCGAAGTTCAGCGTCGAATTCGGCGGAATCACCCCAGCCGCCCCTTTCGCCCCATAAGCGATGGCAGGCGGGCAGGTCAGCTTGGCCTTCCCGCCCGGCTTCATCTTCTGCACCCCTTCGGTCCAGCAGGGAATCACGCCGTTCAACGGAAACTCTGTCGGCTCATTGCGCTTGTAGGAGCTGTCGAACTCCTTGCCGCTGTCCGGAAAGGTGCCGCGGTAGTGCACCTTGACCACATCGGTGGCCGAGGGCGAAGCGCCGGTGCCCTCCTTCAGCGACTGGTAGATCAGCCCGCTCGGGGTAGTGACGGGGGCGCTCTGCGCCAGCGCGGCCGGCAGGGCGCACAAGGACACGAGGGCTGCGGCCGTAAGACGAAAGAAGGAATGCACGAGACGGTCTCCCGGGTTGGTTGAAAACAGTCCATTATTGCGGCGCATGCCCGCCATGGCATCGCTCTTGCTGTGAGGCTTTGGTCCCATTCAACAACAAGGAGTGTGCATGACCACAGGCTTGAAGAAAGTGCTCGGCCCCATCCAGCTCTGGGGCATCGCCGTCGGCCTCGTGATCTCGGGCGAGTACTTCGGCTGGAGCTACGGCTGGAACACCGCCGGCACCCTGGGCTTCCTGGTCGCCACCGTGCTGGTCGCGACCATGTACACCACCTTCATCTTCAGCTTCACCGAGCTCTCCACCGCCATTCCGCATGCGGGCGGGCCCTTCGCCTATGCACGGCGCGCCTTCGGGCCCAACGGCGGCTTCGTCGCGGGATTCGCGACGCTGGTGGAGTTCGTCTTCGCGCCGCCGGCCATCGCGCTGGCGATCGGCGCCTACCTCAACGTGCAGTTCCCCGGCATCAACCCCAAGTGGTTCGCGCTCGGCGCCTATGTGATCTTCATCGCCCTCAACTGGGTCGGCATCGGCATCGCGGCGGCCTTCGAGCTCTTCGTGACCGTGCTTGCGATCTTCGAGCTGTTGGTCTTCATGGGCGTGGTCGCCCCGGGCTGGTCGCTCGCCAACTTCGTGGCCCACGGGTGGTCAGGCAACTCGGACTTCAGCAGTGCGGCGATCCCGGGCATCTTCGCCTCCATTCCCTTCGCGATCTGGTTCTTCCTGGCGATCGAGGGCGCGGCCATGGCGGCCGAGGAGGCGCGCGATCCGCACCGCACCATCCCGCTGGCCTACACCACCGGCATCGTCACGCTGGTCGTGCTGGCCTTCGGTGTGATGATCTTCGCCGGCGGCGTCGGCGACTGGCGCCAGCTCGCCAACATCAACGATCCGCTGCCGCAGGCGATGAAGGCCGTGGTCGGCGAGCAGAGCGGCTGGCTGCACATGCTGGTGTGGATCGGCCTGTTCGGGCTGGTCGCCTCCTTCCACGGGATCATCATGGGCTATTCGCGCCAGATCTTCGCGCTGGCGCGCGCCGGCTACCTGCCCGCCACCTTCGCCGCGCTGAGCCCGCGCTTCAATACGCCGCACCGCGCACTGGTGGCCGGCGGCGTCATCGGCGTCGCCGCGATCTTCAGCGACGAGTGGGTGCAGTTCGGCGGGCAGACGCTCACGGCCAACATCGTCACCATGTCGGTGCTGGGCGCGATCGTGATGTACCTCATCTCGATGGCCGCGCTCTTCAAGCTGCGGCGCAGCGAGCCGCAGCTGGAGCGCACCTACCGCGCGCCCTTCTACCCCGTCTTCCCCGCCATCGCCCTGCTGCTGGGCCTGGTGTGCCTGAGCGCGATGATCTGGTTCAATGGCAAGCTGGCGCTGCTGTTCCTGGTGCTGATGGCATTGGCCTACGGCTATTTCCGCCTCACGGCCGCACAGCGCGAAGCCGCCGCACCCGACAAACTGCTCTCCACCATGGGCTGAACTTCTTCCTTGCCGCATGCGCTACCGGACCACTCTCGATTCGCAGGTCTTCGCGTTCGACGACCTCCGGCAGGTCATGGCCTTCGCCAGCCCGGCACGGTCGGGCGACTACCTGGCGGGCATCGGTGCGGCCACCGCGCAGCAGCGCATGGCAGCGCGGCACGTCCTGGCGGAGACGCCGCTCAAGCAGTTCCTGAGCGAGGCCTTGATCCCCTACGAAGAGGACAACATCACCCGCCTGATCATCGACGGCCACGATGCAGCGGTCTTCGCGCCGGTGGCCCACCTGACGGTCGGCGACTTCCGCAACTGGCTTCTTTCGGAGCAAGCGAGCACCGAAGCCCTGGCGGCGCTCGCGCCCGGCCTCACGCCCGAGATGGTGGCCGCCGTCTCCAAGCTGATGCGCAACCAGGACCTGATTGCGGTGGCACGCAAGTGCCGCGTGGTGACGCGCTTCCGCGACACCATCGGCCTGCCCGGCCATCTCGCGGTGCGGCTGCAGCCCAACCACCCGACCGATGACCTGCGCGGCATCGCCGCCTCCATGCTCGACGGCCTGCTGATGGGCGCCGGCGATGCGGTGATCGGCATCAACCCCGTGACCGACAGCGTGCAGCACCTGGGCGACCTGCTTCGCATGCTCGACGAGGTGATCCAGCGCTTCGAGGTGCCCACGCAGAGCTGCGTGCTGACGCATGTGACCCATGCGCTCAAGCTGGTCGAGTCCGGTGCGCCGGTGGACCTGGTGTTCCAGTCCATCGGCGGCACGGAGAAGACCAACCGCTCCTTCGGCGTCACGCCCGAGCTGCTGGACGAGGCGCATGCGGCCGCGCAGTCGCTCGCGCGCGGCACGGTGGGCAACAACCTCATGTACTTCGAGACCGGCCAGGGCTCCGCGCTCTCGGCGGATGCGAACTTCGGCGTCGACCAGCAGACCTGCGAGGCGCGCGCCTATGCGCTGGCGCGGCGCTACCAGCCGCTCTTGATCAACACCGTGGTCGGCTTCATCGGGCCGGAGTACCTCTACGACGGCAAGCAGATCATCCGCGCCGGGCTGGAGGACCATTTCTGCGGCAAGCTCCTGGGCCTGCCGCTGGGCTGCGACGTCTGCTACACCAACCATGCCGAGGCCGACCAGGACGACATGGACACGCTGCTGGTGCTGCTGGGCACGGCCGGCATCAACTTCATCATGGGCGTGCCGGGTGCGGACGACGTGATGCTCAACTACCAGAGCACCTCCTTCCACGACGCGCTGTTCCTGCGCGAGTCGATGGGGCTGAAGCGCGCGCCCGAGTTCGAGGCCTGGCTGCAGCGGATGCAGATCACCGATGGCACGGGCCGGCTGCAAGCGCCCTCTTCCAACCCGCTGCTCGCGGACATGCGTTCGCTGAAGGCCCTGACATGAGCGCCGCCCGGCCGCCCGAAGGCGCTCGCACCGCAACCGAAGGCGGAGGTACTCCAATGGCCGACCCGGTCACGCACAGCCCCTGGGCCGACTGGCGCAGCGCCACGCCGGCACGCCTCGCGCTCGGCCGCGCCGGCGCCGGGATGCCGACCGACGAGATCCTGCGCTTCGGCTGGGCGCATGCGATGGCGCGCGACGCAATCCACGCGGCCCTGGATGTCGATGCCCTCGAGGCCGCGCTGCGCAGCGAGGGCTGGGAGGTGCTGCGGGCGCGCAGCCGCGCGACGGACCGTACCACCTACCTGCGCCGCCCCGACCTGGGCCGACAGCTCGACGACGACGATGCGCAGGCCCTGCGCGCCCGGGCAGGCCCACCGGTCGATCTCAGCCTCGTGATCGGCGACGGACTTTCTTCGCTGGCTGCGACGCGCCATGCGCTGCCGCTGCTGTCTGCATTGCGCCCGCAACTGCCGGCCGCGCTGCGGCTCGCGCCCATCGTGATCGCCACGCAGGCACGCGTCGCGCTCGCGGACGAGGTGGGCGAGGCCTTCGGCGCCCGCATGGCCGTGATGCTGATCGGCGAGCGCCCCGGCCTCAGCTCGCCCGACAGCCTCGGCCTCTACATCACCCACGCGCCACGCCGCGGCCGGCATGACGCCGAGCGCAATTGCATTTCGAACGTGCGCCCGGAGGGGCTGTCTTACGAGGCTGCCGCGTTCAAGCTCGCCTGGTTCGTCCGCGAAGCGCTGCGCCGCGGCCTGACGGGCGTGGCGCTCAAGGACGAAAGCGCGTCGGCTGTGCTCGCGTCGGAGGATTCAACTCCGGCGCTCGATGGGCCCGGCGCCTAGCCCCCTGCCGCCTTCCGCCTGCCCGCACTGCAGCAAGGCCCGCGACTGCCCGCAGCGTGCCGAAGACCCTCGCTCCTATGATGGGCGGCAGCAACACACGGAGACACCATGACCGCATCGCGCTATCCCCTCGCCGAGTTGAAGGACCTGCCCGAAGACATCCGCGCCAAGGTGCTCGAGGTGCAGGAGAAGGCCGGCTTCGTCCCCAATGTGTTCCTCGCCCTCGCACGCCGGCCGGCCGAGTGGCGCGCCTTCTTCGCCTACCACGACGCGCTCATGCTGAAGGAGGAAGGCTCGCTCACACAGGGCGAGCGCGAGATGATCGTCACCGCCACCAGCGCCGCCAACCGCTGCCTCTATTGCGTGGTGGCGCACGGCGCACTGCTGCGCATCTACGAGAAGAAGCCCCTGGTGGCCGACCAGGTGGCGGTCAACTGGCGCAAGGCCGACATCACGCCGCGCCAACACGCGATGCTCGAGTTCGCGATGAAGGTCTGCGAGCATTCGCACGAGATCGACGACAGCGACTTCCCGCCGCTGCATGCGCACGGCTTCAGTGACGAGGACATCTGGGACATTGCGGCCATCACCGCCTTCTTCGGGCTTTCGAACCGGATGGCGAGCTTCAGCGGGATGCAGCCGAATGCGGAGTTCTATCTGCTGGGGCGGGTGCCCAAGGCCAAGAAGTAGCTTTCTCTCCCAGAGGGAGAGGGAGCAAGAGAGGCAGAGGGCCCAGCGCCGCGGCACGCTGCCAGTGCATCCAGCCCCGCCTTGTAGCTCGGCGTCCGCACATCCATCACGCCCAGCACCGTGTGATAGAGGTTGTCATGCGTGAGCGGCGCATCCAGCCCCGCCTCCATGCAGGCCTGCGACAGCCCCGCGCGCTCACGCATGCGCGGCCCGAACCACATCACCATCGGGATGTGCTTCTGCACCTCCGGCGCGAAGCTGTAGGGCACGCCGTGCAGGAACAGCCCGTACTCGCCCAGCGACTCGCCATGATCGCTCAGGTAGAGCAAGGCCGGGTCGTAGCGCCTGGACTGCGCCTGCAGCCAGTCGATGGTCTTCCCGAGGAAACGATCGGTGTAGGCGATCGAGTTGTCGAAGCCGTTCACCAGCTCCGCATGGCTGCACTCCGCCAGCGCGTTGGTCTTGCATTCGGGCACGAAGCGCTTGGCATCCGGTGAAGAGCGCTTGTAGTAGGCCGGGCCATGGCTGCCCATCTGGTGCATCACCAGCACCACCCCCTTGGCGCGGCGATCGGCCGGCAACGCAGCCAGGCGCTCGTCCAGGCCCCGGAGCATGGCGTCGTCCAGGCATTCGTCGCCGTCGCACAGCGCGCTCTTCACCTCCGGCCCGAGCTGGTCGAAGGCGAAGGCGTGCGGGATGCGGTCGCACACGCCCTTGCAGCCGCCGGGCTGGTTGTCGAGCCAGAACACCGCGAGGCCGGCGGCCTGCAGCACGTCCATCAGGTTCTCGTAGTCGTCCTTGCGCGCCTCGAAGGCGGCCTTCCCCAGGGGCGAGAACATGCAGGGCACCGAGGCCAGCGTGTTGGTGCCGCAGGAGTGGACGTCGCGCCATGACAGCACCTTGCGCGCGGCCAGCTCCGGCGTGGTGTTGCGCGCATAGCCGTTCAGCCCGAAATGATCGGCCCGCGCCGTCTCGCCGACCACCAGCACGAACAGCGGCGGCCGGGCCTGCGCCGCGTAGCTGGCGCCCAGTGCCGTGCCGCCCGAGACCGGGATCAGTTTCCTGCTGTGCCTGAACAGCGGCTTGAGCGCCACCGCGCCCGCCGAATAGAGGCTGGCCAGCGGATTGATCATGTAGCGCAGGTGGACGTTGTTGCGCATCAGCGGCGCGAGCTGCCGGTTCATCGCCAGCGCGCCGCCGGCCGCCAGCGCAACGGCCGCGACGAGCAGCAGTGCATTGCGCCATGCCTGCGACAACAGGCCCATGGGCGCCACGCGCACGCGCCACAGCGCCCAGGCGGGCAAAGCCGCGACCAGCAGCACGTGGGACAGCAGGCTCCAGCCCATCAGGTCGCGTGCTTCGTGGACGTCGGTCTGCATCGCGTTGGCCAGCATGCTCGGGTCCATCACGGCGTGGTAGCTCAGCATGAAGTGCTGCGCCACCGCGGCCGCGATCACCACGGCGAACCACAGCGGCTTCATCCAGCGCGACCAGGCGACGAGCGCCAGCAGGGCGACGGTGCCGCAGACGGTGAGCAGCGCCATCAGCGCGATCTGGGGCAGGTAGATGCTGGGCGCCCCGCCGATGCGGGCCAGCTCTGCCCACAGGGGCCAGTTGGCGGCCAGCGCGAGATAGAGGCTCAGCCAGAGGACCACGCTGCGTGCCGATCGCGGCTGTGCCAGTCGGGCGTCGATGCGCCGCCACGGGGGTACGGCCGCCTCTTCGGTCGAGGCTTGCGCCAGGGGCTCGGGGGAAAGGGCGGAATTCCGGACAGTCGAGAAAGGCATCCGGCAAGTCTCGGAAGCCGGACTGAAAACTCACTGAATGCCCGGCTCAGGTTTCGTTCAGCTTGGGCGTGGCGCCCGCCGCCGCACCGCTGCGATCCCGCATCAGCCGCAGCAGCGCGTCGACGGCAAAGCCCGTGGTCCAGCAGAGCCAGCCCGTCCACAGCGTGTGACTCATGTAGTGGGCCCCCCGCAGCTGCTGCGCCAGGCCCAGCAGCAGCCCGCTCGCCAGCGCGCAGGCCAGCCATGCGCGCGCCGCCGGCGGCGAGGCGCGCCGCAGCACGAACCAGCCACCCACGTACGCGAAGCCGGCGGAGGCGTGGCCCGCCGGAAAGCAGCCGCCCGGCCCGCCGTCGCGCAGGCCCCAGGCCCAGTGCGACACGTAGTCGGCCGCGCCGCCGAAGGCCTTCAGGTCCCAGGGACAGCTGGTCGCGCTCGCCTGCTTGACCAGCGACACCACCAGCACGCCGGCCAGGACGGTGAAGGCGAGCTGGGCCCGCTCGCGCGTGCGCAGCCGGCGCAGCACGCCCACCGGCCAGCGAATGGCGGCGACGAGCGCGACCAGCAGCAGCCAGCTCAGCGACCTCGCGCCTTCATGCATCACATGCACCAGGAACCCGTTGTCGCGCCACGGGAAGCCCGTCGGCGTGCCCGCGAGCCGGGCCAGCGCGAGGTCGAGACCGGTGGCGTCCCAGAGCAGGAGCAGGAGCAAGGCCAGGAGTGTCCAGGCAAGGGGGCGTACGGGCATCGAACGGAACATGGACGCGCGAGCCTAAGCCCGCCTGCTGAACGCTGCCTGAAGCGCCCGCGCGGCACACTAGACTCGCACTCTTTGGACAAGAAGGAAGGCGACGTGCGCATATTGCTGGTCGAGGACGACGCCGCGCTGGCCAGCGCGGTCTGCAGCTACCTCGAGGCCAAGGCCTTCGTGGTCGACGTGACGCCCGGCCTCGCGCAGGCGCGCGCCGCACTGGCGGCGGTGCAGTACGCCGCCGTGCTGCTCGACCTGCACCTCCCCGACGGCGAAGGCCTGTCGCTGCTGCCGGACGTGCGCGCCCTGCGCGACCGCCCGATCGTGATCGTGCTCACCGCGCGCGATCAGGTCACCGACCGGATCCGCGGCCTGGACGCCGGCGCCGACGACTACCTCATCAAGCCCTACGACCCGGCCGAGCTGCTGGCGCGGCTGCGCGCCGTCGAGCGCCGCCGCAGCAGCGCCAGCACGCCGGTGCTGCAGTTCGGCACGCTCGAGATCGACCTGGCGCGCGACCTGGTGCGCAAGGACGGCATGCCGGTGACGCTCACGCAGAAGGAATGGGCGCTGCTGCGCGTGATGGCGACGCGGCCCGAACGCATCCACACGCGCGACAACCTGGCCGATGCGCTCTACGGCTTCGGCGACGAGGCCGACAGCAACACGCTGGAGGTCTTCATCAGCCGCCTGCGGCGCAAGCTGGGCCGCAACCACATCCAGACGCTGCGCGGCCTGGGCTACCGGCTGTCGTACTCGCCCGAGGACGAGGACGAATGAAGCTCGGCTTCCTGCAGCAGGCGCAGGCCGAGCTCGGTTCCCGCGATTCGCTCGCCGGGCGGCTGACGCGCACGCTCATCGTCTGGGTCGGCGGCGTCTGGCTGCTGTGCGTGCTGGGCGTGGTCTGGTATGTGGACCGCGAGATCAACCACAACTTCGACAACGAGCTGGCCGAGGTCGCGCACCGCACCTTCGACACGGCGGTGCATGAGTTCGACAAGCTGCGCGCCGAGCGCCCCGACACCACCCTGCCGCTGGTCCCGCGGCCGCAGCTCTACCCCACCGACGCGGTGCTCTACCAGATGGTGGACGTGCACGAGCGCGTGCTGCTGCGCTCCGCCGAAGCGCCGGCCAATGCCTTCGATGTGCCGCTGGCCAAGGGCTTCGCCGACAGCGAAGCCTGGCGCATCTACACCGCGCGCCACCCGACGCTCGGCCTCTACCTCCAGGTCGCCGACCCGCTGGACGAGCGCCGCACCGCGCTCAACCGGACCCTGCTCGGCCTGATCATTCCGCTGATGGCGATGCTGCCCCTGCTGGCGCTGGTGCTGCGCAACGTGGCGCGCAGCGAGCTGCGCGGCCTGCAGGTGCTGGCCGGCGAGATCGCGCTGCGCAACGGCTCGGACCTGCGGGCGATCCCGCTCGCCGGATTGCCGCGCGAGCTGCGCTCGGTGGGCGACGACGTCAACCGGCTGATGCAGCGACTGTCGCACGCGCTCGACGTCGAGCGTGCGCTCGCGGCGAACGCGGCGCACGAGCTGCGCTCGCCGCTCGCGGCCGCCCGGCTGCGGCTGCAGACCGCGCTGGAGCACGACCTGCGGCGCCACGACGTGGAGGCTGCGCTCGATGCATTGCATGTGCTGGGCCACCGCGCCGAGAAGCTGCTGCAGCTCTCGCGGGCCGAGTCGGGCGCCTCGCTCACGCGCGCCAAAGTCAACCTGGTCCAGCTCGCCGGCACCGTGGCGCAGGAGTTCTGGAAGGACCCGCGCGTCAACGAGCGCCTGTCGCTGAAGGTGCCCGACGCCGAAGCGCCCATGGCGCTCGGCGATGTCGATGCGCTGGCGATCGCGTTGCGCAACCTGGTGGAGAACGCCCTGCGCTACGGCCGCGGCCGCGTCGTGGTCGAGGTGATGGCGCCCGCCACCCTGGCCGTGCGCGACTTCGGCCCGGGCGTGGGCAGCGCGCAGCTGCGCACGCTGCAGCAACGGCACGTGCGCCACAGCTCCGACAGCGCGGGCTATGGGCTCGGGCTCTCGATCGTCAACACCATCGTCGAGAAGCACGGGGCGCGGCTGGAGCTGTCCTCGCCGCCGCCGGGGGCGGCGACCGGGTTCGAGGCGCGGATCGTGCTGGAGGCGGCATGAGAGCCTGATCTTCCGCTGTTACCATTCGTTGTTAACAAAAGTAAACAACGGATGAGGGGCATGGTGGAAGAAGTTCGCGTGCGGCGGGACGGTCTGTCCGGTGCCATCCAGGGGATGGCTTTGGCAACGGGTCTCGCGGCATTGCTGCTGGCGGGTTGTGGTGGAGGCGGCGGCGATGCAACGCCGCTGCTCGGCGCTTCGCCCTCGTCCACCCGATCCGAACAGGCCGTCCCCGGCGGCACCGACGAGGGGCTCAAGGGCGCCGCGGTGCTGCGCAGCGACAGCGGCGAGGGGCCGACGATGGCCGCTGACCGCGCGTCCGGTTCTCCCCAGCCCGGTGGTCCGCCGTACCGCCTGCGTGCAGCGATGGTGCAGACCCAAACGGCGGCGCAGCTCTGCGCAGTCACCGCAGTGGCCGGCGTGGCCAGCTCGCCGGCCGACAGCGTCCAGGCCGTGTGCTCCCCTCGGGTGGAAGCTCCGCCGCCCCCGGCGAACGTGAGTGTCGGCTACGACCTGAAGTCGCTGCGCTTCTCGTGGACCCCGAGTCCCGGTGCCACCTACTACCAGCTGCTCGACAACACCCTGATGTGGACGATGCCGGATTTCTTCGTCACGCGCGTCAACAACATCACGGCCACGAGCTACCAGCTGTCCGATCTGTTCCTGCCGCAGTTCGCCAATCTCAAGTTCGTCATCAGCGCGTGCAACGCGGGCGGGTGCTCGTCCTCGCAGCCCGTCGTTCCGGACATGAAGCAGGCCATCGGCTACTTCAAGGCCGGCGATACGGCCACTCAGCGCTTCTTCGGCTACGCCGTCGCCCTCTCCTTCGACGGCAAATGGATGGCCGTCGGAGCGCCCGGCATCCTCCATGGTTCGCCCACGCCTGCCCCGGGTGCGGTTCATGTCTATGCCCGGATCGGCACGGGCTGGAGCTTGCGGACCACGCTCAGCGCGCCCAATCCCAAGCCGGGCGACGGCTTCGGTACCGCGGTCGCCTTCTCGAGCAACGCGCAAACGCTGGCCATCGGCGCCAGCAACGACGATGGCGCGCCCTCCACGGGCGCCGTGTATGTCTTCGCGAACGGCGCGCTCGGCTGGACGCAACAGGCCTTGCTCAAGCCATTCGGCGCCAGCACCACCGCCATCTTCGGCCACTCGGTGTCGCTGTCCTCCGATGGCAACCTCCTGGCCGCCGGCGCCATCTCGGATTCGAGCGGAGCGGACCGTGCAGGCGCCGCCTATGTCTTCAGCCGGACCGGCGCAAGCTGGAGCCCTCAGGCCCAGCTGCTCGCGGCGTCGCCCAAATCGATCTCCATGTTCGGCAGCGCCATTGCGATGTCCGCCGACGGGAGCACGGTGGCGGTGGGCGCGAGAAACGAAACTGTCACCCTGCCGTGGCCACCCGATACGTCCTTGCAGGCGGCAGGCGCGGTTCATGTCTTCCGACGCTCAGGCAATGCATGGCCCCTGCATGCGCGCTTGACGAACCAGCGTGCCTATTCGAACTTCGGCTCCTCGGTCGCGCTGTCGCACACGGGGAACGTGCTGGCTGTGGGCGCGCCGACAGAGAACTCCATGGGAACCGGCATCAATCCGGACACGACGCAACTGGCAGTGACGAGCGGCGCCGCATTCGTCTACTGGCAGCTGGCCAACACCTGGAATCGCGGGGCTTACATCAAGGCACCCTCCCTGAGCTTCGAGAATGGCTTCGGCGAGGCGGTGGCTCTGTCGGGCGACGGAAGGATCCTGGCAGTCGGCGCCCCCGGCGACGCAGCCACGTCGGCGGGCGTCAACGGCACGGAAACCTCTGCAGCCGCGAGCTTCAGGACGGGGGCCGTCCACCTTTATGGGGAAAAGACCCCCAACATCTGGAGCCGCACGGCCTTTGTCAAGGCACCCAATCCGGACGCAATGGACGCCTTCGGCTATGCCGTTTCCCTCGACGCCTACGCACGCACCCTGGCAGTGGGCGCCATCTGGGAAGGCAGTGCCGCGACCGGCGTCGGGGGCAACCAGCAGGACAACAGCGCGCCAGCTGCGGGCGCGGTCTACGTGTACTGAACGCTCAGCTCACGACCGCCCGCAGCCAGTCCGGCAGCGGCAGTGCCTTCTGCTTCACGACGTCCACCCAGATCGTCGTCGCCCCGCCCGCCGCGCAGATCACCTCGGGCGCATCGGTGCGGGCCATGGTGGCCCAGCTCTCGAAGGTGGTGCGGCCGGGGTCGCTCACGTACATCTTGATCCGCACGTCCCCCGGGTATTCGAGCTGCCTGTAGAAGTTGCAGAAGGCATTCACGATCACCATGCCCTGCCCCTCCGGACTGGGCACGGTACCGAGCGAATGGAACCAGTCGATGCGCGCCGTCTCGAGGAAGCGGAAGTAGCTCGCGTTGTTGAGGTGGCCCATCGCGTCCATGTCGCCCCAGCGGATGGGGATCGTCATTTCGTAGACCAGTTTCTTGACTTCGGGGATTTCGATTTTCATCGGTGTGCGTTGATGGAGGCGAGGATGCCCAGGACCGACAGCAGCGTCGCCGCGAGCTCGCTCGCATGGGTCCAGCGGCCGTCCCACAGAAAAGTGTAGAGCAGCCACCGCGCCGAGAAGCTGCCGCAGCTCTCGCGGGCCGAATCGGGGTGGTGACCGGGGTCGAGGCCGGATTGTGCTGAAGCGGCATGAGGGGCGAGTTCCGCCGGCTTCGGCGCGCTGGAACCAAGCGGGCGTCGAGGTCACAGACATAGGCTTTCCCCCAATTCGACCCAAGCGATGAAACGTGAATCCAGTGTGCCTATCCAAGCTCTCCAAGCTTCCCAATTCAATAATTCCCAGTCCGAGCGGACCAATGCGCGTGCCCTCAATCAAGGGCTAGAGAAAGAACTATTTGGTGGCCCTGCGCCAGAGGCGCTGGAATGCCCGGCGCTGGATGCGCTTCTTCATGACGAGACGCCCGCGCCGCAGCACTTCGAATCCTGCGTCAAATGGTGCCTGCAGCGCGGGCGCCTCGACATCGTGGCGGGCATGCAGCTAACGTTTCCGACGTTTCGTGCTCCCGTCGATCTGAGATCCCTCCAGGCGAGCAACGCGGCCTCTGCCGTTGCGGCGCTGACCTCGCACCGCATCATCTGCGATCTGAGGCTCACCTTGGACGACCCTGCGATGGCCCTGCATCTGGCGGCCTGTCTTGCGAGCCCGCAGTGCGAGATCCAGAGTCTCGGCCTGCAATTTCCAGCATGGGACCGGGTCAGCGCCGGCAGCTTGGTAGCCGGCCTTGGGCGCGCCATCGCCCATTGCCCTTCGATGCACCATCTGTACTTGTACGGTCCCGTGGAAGGCAAGTGCGAACTGGAGACGGCATTCATCGTTGAAGCGATCGCCAATCCAGAGCTTCTAAGCGTTCTCATGGGCCCCGGGCTCGCATGGCACGACGACGCCTGGCCGGATCTCGGCAGGCGCATCCTGCGCCAGATCCTGGCGCGACACGATCCTGGCTCGATGAGCGGTCAACTGGCAGATGCCTACGCCAATGCGATTGCATTGAACGGCGCAGGATGGGGGTCGTACAAGGTGGAGTTGGGACTTTCGGCTTCCTGGCGGTCTGAAGCCGTGCTGAGTCTGCAACAAACACGGCACGGGGCGAAGCGCGTGTTCGGGATATCGTCCTTGGAATACATGGACCATCGGCTGCCCTACGCCTACGCCCGATGTCTCGTGCAGGAACTCGCAGACGTGACGGCACCGCAGGTCGCTGACAAGAGACGCTATCTGGCAATGGGCATGCCGGAATTACCGGATGTTCACGTCGGTTGCGTGGTCGATTTTCTCACTGGCCGCACCCCCGACCCTGTCAACGACGTTGACCGCATATTCAAAGATACGCTGTTCTGGTGCTTCGAGCATCGTTGCATGGAGCTGGCACACGCCATTCAAGTCAGATACCCACACTTCATCGACTACATCGCCGCGCATGAGAAGGACATACTTGAAGCGGCATGCGCCATTGGCATCGCCTTCAACCTGAAAGTCAACAAGAAAGAGTCTGTTGGAGCCGCCGTTGGTATTCTTTCCTATCCAAACGTGGAGATCCGTGCCGTCAAGATCGACTGGCACCGTAAGGGCGAGTTTGATTTCGAGGCATCGATGCCGGTCTTCGAGGCCATTGCCGAAGCGCGCTCGGTCGGCGAGCTCACGCTGTTTCCAGGCGACCGCGACCCGCACGGCAAGTCGCTGTTGTCGGTCCTGGCCTCCACGACGATCGAGCGCATCCGGTTCGAAAGCGACAGCCCGAACATCGACTGTGCAGGACTGAGGCCTGTCCTCGAGAAGGCTCTGCGCGGTCCGTTGAAAGAAATCTACATTACGGCCAACGATGAGGTGCTCCGAACCTGTGTGCAAGCCGTCGACGCCGCCGGAAAAGAATGTCGCATCGAGAAGCTCAAGCTGCGACGCATCCAGCATGAAGAAGCTTGCAACATCGACCTGGGCATGCTCTTGCGAAAGCAAGCGCACATTTCATATCTCGAGTTGAGCCCTTCCATCGTGGATGCGTACGGCGTTCCCGCCTCTATAAAAGCCGTTCTCGCCTGTCGATCGATCACCCAGCTTGAGATTTCTGGCGGTTCCCACGCCGGGGATGCCGCAGCACTTCACGCCGATGTCGAAGCACACCTGCGAAACAACCGAGATCGACTCCGCGACCAAGCCATGCGGGGGGATGCAGCGTTGGTCCGACTACTTCATGACCCAAGAGATGGGCATGCCGAATGTCAACCGTGATGCGCTGCAGAGGGTGTTGAGCTACCTGACAGTGAAAGACCTCGCCAGCTTGGCCAGCACATCGCGAACGATGACGTCGCTGTTTCGCGGGACGAAAGCGCCCGACGTCGAGAACATGCTCGACGAACTGATCAGGTCGGCAGAGGCCTTGGCCGACGAGGACCTGCGCTGGATCACCCATCAGTTCGACGGGCGGGCGTGGTTCGTCGATCCGCGGCTTTCGTCGCTCCGACAGGGCTTGACGAGGATTGCGACCTCGGCGCTGTCGAAGGAGGTTTGTATGTTGCCGCGCATCGGAGCGACCGAACAAGCGACCGACGAAGCGGCCGATCCGGAGTCGGCAGCGCAGGTCCAATCGATGTTGGAAGGCTATACGGAGATTTGCGAAGCAGTGCAAGTGGCCGCTCAAGGCAGGGAGCCGCGCCGCGAGGCATTCCAGGCGTGTATCGCCTGGTGCGGCAAGACGAATCGCATGGACGTCGTGGTGGCGATCCAGCGACGCTGGCCGGCCTTCTCGAACCTCGTGCATGTCGATGGCATCGAGATGCAGGTGCCGATACTTGGAAGCATCCTGTCGTATGGCATCGCATGCGATGTCACGGTGACGATCGGCAGCGACGGTGACATCGAGAGCCTTGAAACGGCACTCAAGCAGTCGCCGCCCGAATCGATGTCCACCGATGACATCGATAACTCGAAAGCTGCCCCCCAGCCGCAGGCGCCGGGGATGCGAACGCTGGGCATCGTCTTTCGTGTCGAAGAGCAGGTCATGGTGCCGGCATCGTTGGCGCAAGAGCTTGCGAAAACGAAGTTGCGCGGGCTGTGCCTGATGGGCGGCGACCCACCGGTGGTGCTGGCGCCGGGATTCCTGCCCAAGCTCCTGCGCAGCCAATGGATCGAGCAGTTCACGCTGCAGGGTGAGTTCGCTGCCGAGCTCGCGGTCTACGAAGCGCAAATGTGGATCGAGCAGGCTAAGGTGCGCAGCCTGCATGTGCGGTCGAGCGCGTTTCTGGTCGATGTGTTCGGCGAGGCCGTCGTCGCTGCCGGCGGCAAGGGCCGGCTCGTGGATCTGGAGCTGCTGGGCAGCCAGGCAGACGAGACCCGTCCGTTTGGCTGGATATCGAAGCTCTTCGATCCTGCCTTAGGCATCACGAGCCTGGCCCTGGATGCGCAGCAGATTGCGCACCTGAGTTTCTCGCAATGGACCGATGTGCACAGGATCAACCACTGTTTGCTGGAACTGCGGCCGGTAACCGCCGACCTCAAGCGCAGTGTGCCCTCCGGAATCGCAGCGCAGGTGGTGGCTCGCAATCAGCAGATCCAAGCGCATATGACGCGCTGGGCTGTTGAAATAATCATGAAGAGCTGGACCGGTTCCGACGTGCGGCCCGAACGGCCCTGGATGAACCAGTTGTTGGACTACCTCGCTGAGCCTGGCACCTTCAATGCCCTGCGCCGCCTCAACAAAGAGACTGCAAGCGCGGCCACTGAATATGCCGATCGCCTCGGCCTGGTCCTGCGCAGGGCTGCATTGCCGGGCAGCGGACGCCTCGGCGTGGACCGGATCGTCAACCATGCGACGAATCGCGGCTACTCGTTGACCGAAACGCAGTACGCGCGGCTCCGGTCCGCCGTGGTGGACAGGATCGAGCGCTATCTGGATCTCTGGCAGGCTGGCCGCTTGCCCGAGCTTGACGTCACGACCACGACCTGATCGCACATTGGGGCCGCCCTGCCCCCGGACTCCAGCTCAGACCCGCTCTTGCCTCGAGGTTCCGGCTCTCACCGATGCGCCTTGATAGACGCAAGAATGCCCATCACAAACAGCAGCGCCGCCCCAAGCTCGCTCGCATGCGGCCAGCGGCCATCCCACAAAAACGAATAGAGCAAGGCAAACAGCGTCTCGCTCACGATCAGCTGTCCGCACAAGCTCGCCGACAGCCGCTGGCTCGCAATGTTCCACAGCACGGTTGCCAGCCACGAAGAGCCCAGCCCACCGGCCAGCGCCAGCAGCACGAACAAGGCCCCGTCGGGCTGCGCGCGCAGGGTCGCCAGGTCGGAGCCCGCGGCCAGCCACAGCACGAAGGCGCCCAGGCCGGTGGCGATGCCCAGCCAATTGGTCCAGTCGGCCGCATGCACCTCGGGATGGCGTTTCAGCCAGGCAGCGTTGAGCAGGCCGAAGGCGGTCCAGCTGGCCATCGCGAGCGTGGCGAGCAGCAGGCCCCGCCCGAAGTGCGCCCGCGCGCCGCCGCCGATGCCATCCTGCGGCCAGGCCGACCAGACCATCAACGCGATGCCGGCCGCGGTCAATGCCAGGCCCGGCAGCAAGGCCGCCATGCGCAACCCTGCCGGCCGGCCGAGCAGCATCATCCAGACCGGGATGGTGCCGATGACCAGGCTCGGCACCTCGGTGCCCGCCTCGACGATGGCGAAGGCCAGCAACAGGTAGTAGCCGCTGAAGCCCAGCCCGCTCAGTCCGAGCACGGCGAGGGCCTGGCGCGCGCTGGGCCAGCGCCGATCGGCCGGCCGCCACCCCAGCGCCAGGCTCGCAACCGCGCCGAAGACCAGGAAGCGCGCCGCCGTGATGTCGACCATGCCGAAATGCCCCACCATGCGCGGCACCACGAACACCAGGCCCCACAGCGCACCCGCGGCCAGGCCGGCCGCGATGCCGATGACCGCGCCGGGCCTCAGAGCGCGTATCCGTCGTCGGCCGCGATCACCGCGCCATTGACGAAATGGCCCTGGCCGCTGGCCAGCAGCACGATCAGGCCGTCCAGGTCTTCCGGCTTGCCCAGGCGCTTGCGGGGCAGGCCGCCGACGAGCTTCTGGCCGTCGTCGGAGGCCCAGTGGTCCTCGTTGTTGTCGGTCGTGATGAAGCCGGGGCACAGCGCGTTGACGTTGATGCCGAAGCGCCCCCATTCGAGCGCCATCGCCTTGGTCATCTGCACCACGGCGGCCTTGCTCATGCAGTAGACGCCGATCTTGGGGATCACCTTCAGCGCGCCCACCGAGGCGATGTTGACGATGCGCCCGCCGATGTAGGTGCCGGGCGCCGCGCCGCGGGCCCGCGCCAGCATGCGCTTGCCCACCTCCTGGGCGATGAAGAAGGCGCCCTTCACGTTGGCGTCGAAGATGAAGTCGTAGTCCTGCGGCTTCACCTCCTCCAGCCGCTGGGTGGTGCTCACGCCCGAGTTGTTGACCAGGATGTCGATGGGCCCGACCTCGGTCTCGGCGCGCGCCACGGCGGCCTTGATGCTGTTCACATCGGTCGCGTCGAGCTCCACCACGTGGGCATCGCCGCCCTCGCCCTCGATGCGCGCGCGCAGCTCCTTGAGGCGGTCGGTATGGCGGCTGGCCAGCACCACCGCGGCGCCGGCACGGGCCAGGGTCTTGGCGAACTGCGCGCCGAGCCCGCTCGATGCGCCGGTGACGAAGGCCACGCGGCCGGAAAGATCGATGCTGTAAGCCATGAAGACCGTCCCTGCTGGTTTGGATAAGCGACATTCCGGACAAGCATAAGGCGCCGCATAAAATGGCCCGGCCCTTCGCGGCGCCTCGCCACCCTCCCAAAATCATTATCGACGAGACCCCACATGACCCACGACGAAATCCTCGCCCAGTACGGCCCCCGCGAAGCCATGGAATACGACGTAGTGGTAGTCGGTGCCGGCCCCGGCGGGCTGGCCACTGCCATCCACCTCAAGCAGCTGGCCGCCTCGCACGGCAAGGACATCTCGGTGGTGGTGCTCGAAAAGGGCTCCGAGCCCGGCGCCCACATCCTGTCGGGCGCGATCATGGACCCGCGCGCGCTCTACGAGCTGCTGCCCGACTGGGAGGAGCAAGGCGCCCCGCTCAACCAGCCGGTGACGCAGGACACCTTCCTGATACTCAGCGAGACCAGCGCCTACCGCACGCCCAACTTCCTCTTGCCCAAGAACTTCCACAACGAGGGCAACTACATCGTCAGCCTGGGCAACGTGGTGCGCTGGCTGGCGCAGCAGGCCGAGGCCCTGGGCGTGGAGATCTTCGCGGGCTTCCCCGCGGCCGAGGTGCTCTACACCGAGGACGGCAAGGTGCGCGGCGTGGCCACCGGCAACATGGGGATCGGCAAGGACGGCGAGCCCACCGAGAACTTCCAGCTCGGGATGGAGCTGCATGCCAAGTACACCATCTTCGCCGAGGGCGCGCGCGGCCACCTGGGCCGCCAGCTGATCGCCAAGTACAAGCTCGACGCCGGCAAGGACCCGCAAAGCTACGGCATCGGCATCAAGGAGCTGTGGGAAATCGACCCGGCCCGCCACGAGCCGGGCCTGGCGGTGCACACCGCGGGCTGGCCGCTGCCGCCCGACACCTACGGCGGCTCCTTCCTCTACCACGCCGAGAACAACCAGGTGATCGTCGGCTTTGTGGTCGGCCTGGACTACCAGAACCCGCACATGAGCCCCTTCGAGGAGTTCCAGCGCTTCAAGACCCACCCGAACATCCGCTGGTACTTCGAGGGCCAGGACCAGGGCCTGAAGGCGCCCAAGCGCCTGAGCTACGGGGCGCGCGCCATCACCGCGGGCGGCCTGCTGTCGCTGCCCAAGACGGTGTTCCCCGGCGGCGCGCTGGTGGGCGACGACGCCGGCTACCTGAACGCCAGCCGCATCAAGGGCAGCCACGCCGCCATCAAGACCGGCATGCTCGCCGCCGAGGCCGCCTTCGACGCGGTGATGGCCGGACGCCAGCACGACGAGCTCAGCGCCTACCCGGCCTCGTTCCAGAAGAGCTGGCTGTACCGCGAGCTGAACAAGGCGCGCAACTTCAAGCAGTGGTTCAAGAAGGGCCTGACGGTCGGCACGCTGATGACCGGCATCGAGCAGTACGTGCTGCGCGGCCACATCCCCTGGACGGTGCATCGCCATCAGGCCGACCACGAGCGGCTCAAGAAGGCCGCGCACGCCAGGAAGATCGTCTACCCCAAGCCGGACGGCAAGCTCACCTTCGACCGGCTCTCCTCGGTGTTCATCAGCAACACCAACCACGAGGAGAACCAGCCCGCGCACCTGACGCTGAAGAACGCCGCAGTGCCCACCGAGATCAACCTGCCCGAGTACGCCGGCCCCGAGGCCCGCTACTGCCCGGCCGGCGTCTACGAGTTCGTGGCGGGCGAGAACGGCAAGCAGCGGCTGCAGATCAACGCGCAGAACTGCGTGCACTGCAAGACCTGCGACATCAAGGACCCGACGCAGAACATCGTGTGGGTCACGCCCGAGGGGGGCGGCGGGCCGAACTACGTGGGGATGTAGGAACGCGCGGAGGCCGGCCCCCTATCGCGCCACCAGGAACACATAGTCGGCGCTGTAGCGCTCCTTCGCGCGCTTGCCCTGGTCGGCCTGGGTCTCGCAGCCCTTCGCCGGCGCGACGCCGCCGACGGTGTTGATGCGCTGCACGCTCGTGACGCTGTCCATACGGCCGGCAGTGCCGGCCGACTTCGCGGACAGCAGCAGCCAGGGGATGTCGGCAGCCCGCGGCGCATCGGCGCGCGCCTTCACCGTCCCGACGATTCGGCTGCCGTCGAGCGCGGTCCAGTGCGGACCGGCGCCGTGGGTGCCCATCTTCTGCCCGCCGGCGCCGAAGAGATCGGCCTCGGGCGCCACGAACTGCCAGGCCAAGCCGCCCTTCTCGGCGGCGCGGCATTCGTAGATCTGCGACCCGGTGGCCTGCCAGGTGAAGGCCGGGCGCTCGCCCGCGGGCGCCTGGATGGCGCTCGGGAGGGTCGCCATGGACGCACGCGGAACGCCCGGCTCCGACATCGAAGCACAGCCGCCCAGCGCGGCGGCGCCCAACAAGGCTGCGGCAAGACGAGGCATGTGGGGATCGGGTCTCATGGCACCTCCGTGTCCGAGCGCAAAACGACGCATTCTGACCCGGTGTCAGCCCAGAGACCAGCGGTGCCTGTGGGTTCCTCCGGGTCGAACGCCCCCGCAGCCCCACCCCCCGCCACCCGGCGTCTCGATCACGAACACGTCGCCACGCTGCATCTGCACCTGCCCGATATGGCCCAGCGCCTCGACCGCGCCGCCGGCGCGCTCGACCCGGTTGATGCCCACCGTGCCGGCCTCGCCGCCCGCGCCGCCGAAGGCGCCGTGCGTGCGGCCGTTGCTCAGGATCGAGGCCGTCATCGGCGCCAGGAAGCGGATGCGCCGCACCCCGCCGTCGCCGCCGCGCCAGCGCCCTGCCCCGCCCGAGCCGGTGCGGATCTCGTAGCTCTCCAGCCGCACCGGGTAACGGAACTCCAGCACCTCCGGATCGGTAAGCCGCGAGTTGGTCATGTGCGTCTGCACCACGCTCGTGCCGTCGAAGCCCGGCCCCGCGCCCGAGCCGCCGGAGATGGTCTCGTAGTATTGGTGCTCGCCGTCGCCAAAGGTGAAGTTGTTCATCGTGCACTGGCTGGCCGCCACCACGCCCAGTGCGCCGTAGAGCGCATTGGTCACGCAGCTGGAAGTCTCCACATTGCCCGCCACCACCGCCGCCGGCGCCACCGGGTTGAGCATGCAGCCCTGCGGCACGACCACGCGAATGGGCTTGAGGCAACCGGCATTGAGCGGAATGTCGTCGTCCACCAGCGTGCGGAAGACGTAGAGCACGGCCGCCATGGTGATGGCCCTGGGCGCGTTGAAGTTGTTGGGCAGTTGCGCGCTGGTGCCCGTGAAGTCCACCGTGGCGGCACGCGCAGCGGCATCGACCTGCACCCGCACGCGGATCTGCGCGCCGTTGTCCAGCGGCAAGGTGTATTGCCCGTCTTTCAGCGCGGTGATGGCGCGCCGCACCGACTCCTCCGCGTTGTACTGCACGTGGCCCATGTACGCGGCCACGGTGTCGCGCCCGAACTGCGCCACCATCGCCTGCAGCTCCTGCACGCCCTTCTCGTTGGCGGCGATCTGCGCACGCAGGTCGGCGAGGTTCTGCTCGATGTTGCGCGAGGGGTGCGGGCCGCTGCCGAGCAGCGTGCGCAGCGCAGCCTCACGCAGGCGGCCCTCTTCGACCAGCTTGAAGTTGTCGATCAGCACGCCCTCCTCGTCGATGGTCTTCGAGAAGGGCGGCATCGAGCCCGGCGTGATCCCGCCCACATCCGCGTGGTGCCCGCGCGAGGCCACGTAGAACGAAGGCTTCGCGTCCCCGGCCGCCAGGTACACCGGCGTGACGACCGTGATGTCCGGCAGGTGCGTGCCGCCGTGGTACGGGTCGTTGAGCATGTAGACATCGCCCGGCTTCATGCCCGGGTTGCCGTCGATCACGGTGCGGATCGACTCGCTCATCGAGCCGAGGTGCACCGGCATGTGCGGTGCGTTGGCGATCAGGTTGCCCAGGGCGTCGAACAGCGCGCAGGAGAAGTCCAGCCGCTCCTTGATGTTCACCGAGTAGGCCGTGTTCTGCAGTCGCAGGCCCATCTGCTCGGCGATGTTCATGAAGAGGTTGTTGAACACCTCCAGCATCACCGGGTCGGCCCGCGTGCCCACGGCCTGCGCCGCCACGCGCGGACGCACGCGGTGCAGCTCCACGCCGGCCGCGGTCGCGCGTGCCTGCCAGCCCGGCTCGACCACGGTGGTGGCGTTGCGGCCCGCGAGGATGGCCGGGCCGTCGATCGCGGCGCCGGGGCGCAGCTCGCTTTCGAGGTGCAGCGCCGCGTCGCGCCAGCCGGCCGGCTGTTCATCGGCCTCGCAGAAGACGCGGACCGCGGCATGGGGCTGCGGCGCGTGCCGGATGGCTTCGCCGGCGTCCGGAGGTGAAGCGGCACGCTCGCCGGCGGCCGTGGCCTCCACCGTCACCGCCTCGATCACCAGCGCGCGCTCCGGCATCAGGAAGGCGAAACGGCGGCGGTAGGCGGCCTCGAATTCGCTGCGCAGCGTGTCCAACGCCTCGCCCTGCGGCAGCGCCATGGGCAGCGTGCAGGCCAGCGCGGTGTCGGTGCCCTCGTAGCGCAGCTGCACCCGATGGACGGCCCCGATGCCGGCGCCGGCCGCCCCCTGGGCATGCAGCTCGGTGATGGCCTCGTCCGCCAGCGCGAGCGCCGTGCTGCGGGCCGCCGCGAGCCCGTCGGCATCGAGCCGGCGCTCCAGCGCCCGCTCGCGCATCGCCAGCTGGTCCGCCAACCCCATGCCGAAGGCCGACAGCACGCCGGCGAAGGGATGCAGGTAGACCCGCTGCATGCCCAGCGCATCGGCCACCAGACAGGCGTGCTGGCCGCCCGCGCCGCCGAAGCATTGCAGGGTGTACTGCGTGACGTCGTAGCCGCGCGCCACCGAGATGCGCTTGACCGCATTGGCCATGCTGGCCACCGCGATGCGCAGCGCGCCGCTGGCGACCTGTTCTGCGCTCACGTCTCGGCCCGTCGCCTCGCTCATGCGTTGCGCCATGGCGGCGAAGCCGCGACGCGCCGCTTCGAGGTCCAGGGGTTCGTCGGCCCCGGGCCCGAAGACCTTCGGGAAATGCGCCGGCTGGATCTTGCCGAGCAGCACGTTGGCATCGGTAGTCGTCAGGGGCCCGCCGCGCCGGTAGCTCGCCGGGCCCGGGTTGGCACCCGCCGATTCGGGCCCGACGCGCAGCCGCGCGCCGTCGAAGGCGATCACCGAGCCGCCGCCCGCCGCCACCGTGTGGATGCTCATCATCGGCGCGCGCATGCGCACGCCGGCCACGTGGGTCTCGAAGGAGCGCTCGAACTCGCCGGCGTAGTGCGACACGTCGGTCGAGGTGCCGCCCATGTCGAAGCCGATCACGCGCGGATGGCCGGCCTCCAGCGCGGTGCGCACCATGCCCACGATGCCACCGGCCGGCCCGGACAGGATCGCGTCCTTGCCCTGGAAGCGCTGCGCCTGCGTCAGCCCGCCCGAGCTCTGCATGAAGAAGAGCGGCACGCCCGGCATCTGCTGCGCCACCTGGTCCACGTAGCGCCGCAGGATCGGGCTCAGGTAGGCATCGACCACGGTGGTGTCGCCGCGCGGCACCAGCTTCATCAAGGGGCTGGTCTTGTGCGAGACCGACACCTGCGTGAAGCCCGCCTCGCGGGCGATGCGCTCGGCCGCCAGCTCGTGCGCCCGGTGCTGCCAGCCGTGCATGAAGACGATGGCGCAGGCGCGCAGGCCGGCATCGAAGGCCTCCCGCAGCGCGGCGCGCAGGCCGGCCTCGTCGAGCCCGCGGACCACCTCGCCATCGGCCGCCACGCGCTCGTCCGCCTCGATCACGCGCTCGTAGAGCAGCTCGGGCAGCACGATGCGCCGATCGAAGAGGCGCGGCCGGGCCTGGGTGGCAATGCGCAGCGCATCGCGGAAGCCGGCGGTGGCGACGAGCACGGTGCGCTCGCCCTTGCGCTCCAGCAGCGCGTTGGTGGCCACCGTGGTGCCCATCTTCACGCACTCGACGCGCTCGGGCGTGACCAGCTCGCCGGCCCGCAGGCCCAGCAGCCGGCGGATGCCCTCCACCGCGGCGTCGCGGTACTGCTCGGGGTTCTCCGACAAGAGCTTGAGGGTGTGCAGGCGGCCCTCGGGGTCGCGCCCGACCAGGTCGGTGAAGGTGCCGCCGCGGTCGATCCAGAACTGCCAGCGGGAGGTCGAGAAAATGGGATGCGTGCTCATGATGGTGGGGAAAGAGGTCGCGGAGGGACAGGGCGGCCCCGGCGGGCCGCCGCATACGGACGAAAGGACGGAGGGAAAGGCGTCAGTTCTGGTGCAGGTCGCGGCCCCGCGTCTCGGGCAGGCACAGCGCAACCACGACGACCATCGCGTAGGCCACTGCCGCGCACACGCCGATCGAGGTGCCCAGCGACAGCTGCATCCGATCGCTCAGCACGCCCACGAGGGCCGGGAACGTGGCGCCGATGCCGCGCCCGAAGTTGTAGCAAAAGCCCTGCCCCGATCCGCGCAGCTCGTTGGGAAACAGCTCGGCGAGAAAGGCCCCCGCGCCGCTGAAAATGCCCGACATGAAGAAGCCCAGCGGGAAGCCCAGCATCAGCATCATGGCGTCGGTGATCGGCAGCAGCGTGTAGGCGTACACCAGCGTGCCGGCGCCGATCGCGAACAGGATGAAGGCCAGCCGGCGCCCCAGGCGGTCCGACAGGTAGGCGCCGCACAGGTAGCCGAGGAAGGCTCCGGCGATGAACATGAACTGGTAGCCGCCCGAGCCGAGCACCGTGAGGTGGCGCTCGTTCTTCAGGAAGGTCGGCAGCCACACGCCGATGGCGTAGTAGCCGCCCTGCATGCCGGTGAACAGCAGGCTCGCCAGCACCGTGGTGCCCAGGATGCCCGGCTTGAAGATCGCGAGGAAGTTGCCGCTGCGCTCGCCGCGGGCGATGGCGGCGCGGGTCTGCACGTAGATCTCGGGGTCGCGGATCGAGCGGCGGATGAAGACGATCAGCACCGCCGGCAGCAGGCCCAGCAGGAACATCACCCGCCACGAGATCTCCGGCGGCAGGAAGGAGAACAGCGCCATCGACACGAGCACCGCCGCGCCCCAACCCACGGCCCAGCTGCTCTGCACCAGGCCCACCGCCTTGCCGCGGTAGGCCGGCCGGATCATCTCGGCGATCAGCACCGAGCCCACCGCCCATTCGCCGCCGAAGCCCAGGCCCTGCAGCGTGCGCGCGATCAGCAGTTGCTCGGGCGTCTGCGCCAGGCCGCAGGCGAAGGTGAAGATCGCGAACACCAGGATGGTGAGCTGCAGGATGCGCACGCGCCCATAGCGGTCGGCCAGGATGCCGGCCAGCCAGCCGCCCAGCGCCGAGGCCACCAGCGTGGCGGTGCCGATGAAGCCGACCTCGGTCTTGCTCATGCCCCACATCGCGAGCAGGATGGGCGTGACCAGCGGCAGCGTGTAGTAGTCGAAGGCGTCGACGGCGTAGCCGCTGAAGGATGCGGCCAGCGTGCGCTTCTCGTTGCGGTCGAGCGTCGTCAGCCAGCTGCCGCCGGTCGACGCCTCGGCGCCGGGTTGAATGGGTTCCGCTGTGTTCATGCGTTTGTCTCCTAGGTTTCTTGAATCGAGGTGCTTGCGTCAGAAGCACGCCAGGCGGTGATGCGGCAGGTCGGTGACCAGCATCGCGCCCGGCGCGTGGGTGATGGCAAAGGGCAGCCGCGCCTCGGCCAGCGCGGCCTGGGGCGTGACGCCGCAGGCCCAGAACACCGGCAGCTCGTCGGGCATCACGTCGACCGGGTCGCCGTAGTCGGGGTGCGCGATCGAACGGATGCCGATCAGCGCCGGGTCGCCCAGGTGGACCGGTGCGCCGTGCACGGCCGGAAAGCGCGAGGTGATCTGCACCGCGCGGATCGCATCGGTGGCGCGCAGCGGGCGCATGGAGCAAACCATCGGGCCGCGGAAGACGCCGGCCGGCACGGTGGCGATGTTCGTGCGGTACATCGCGACATTGCGTTGCTGCACGACATGCCGCAGTTCGATGCCCTCGGCCATCAGCGCATGCTCGAAGGTGAAGGAGCAACCGATGACGAAGCTCACCAGGTCTTCGCGCCACAGCGCGCGCACGTCGCCGGGCTCGTCGACCAGCTCGCCGTCGCGCCACACGCGGTAGCGCGGCAGGTCGCTGCGGATGTCGATGTCCTCGCCCAGCATCGGCAAGGCAGGATCGCCGGGCTCCGACACGCCCAGGAGCGGACAGGGCTTGGGATTGGCCTGGCAGTAGCGCAGGAAGTCCGCGGCATGCGACTTCGGCAGGATGACCAGGTTGCCCTGGACGTGCGCGCTCGCCAGGCCGCTGGTGTGCGATTGCAGCGCGCCGCTGCGGGCGGCGAGGCGCACGTCGCGCGCGCCGCTCGCGGCGTCGGGCGTGCGGAAAGGGGCTTGAAGCGTCGACATGAAGGCGTCCGTGAGGTGATGGGGCCGATTGTGGGAATCCGCCCTTCCGAACGCCAACGCAAAGTTTCTTGCTCAGCTCATCGATTTTTTTGATGACCTGGAACCGTGCGAGGCATGCACCACGGCGGAGCCGAGCGCGGCCTCGAGCAGCGGCGAGGAGGGATCGTCGCGGTAGCTCGCGTAGATGGGCAGCGGCTCCAGCGTGTCCTCGCAGGGCAGCACGCGCAGCGGCAGGCGCCGCGCCAGCGGCTCGACCACGGCGCGCGGCAGGGTCGCGACGCCGAAGCCGGCCTCCACCAGCTGGGCCATCGCCGAGATCGAGGAGATGGCATGCACGCGCGGCGCGGGGCTGCCCGCGTCGCGGAACAGCTCCAGCAGCGCCACGTGCGGCTGCGAGCCGCGCTGGAAGGTGAGCAGGTCCAGCGCGAGCAGGTCGTGCAGCTTGTAGCGCCGCCGCAGGTGCAGCTCGCGGTGGCCGACGAAGCACATCGGCATCGGCGGCACCGCGCGCGTTCGCACCCCGTCGCCGGCGGCCGGCAGCGCGGCGAAGATCAGGTCCTGCTTGCCGCGCTGCAGCTGGTCGACCAGCACCGGCGTGGTCTCGACCGTGAGCTCCAGCTCGAAATCGGGGTAGGTCGCCTGCATGTGCTTGAGCCAGCCGGTGAGCCAGCTGTGGATCACCGACTCGATCGCGCCCACGCGCAGCACGGTCGCGCGCACCGCGCCGGAGCCCATCTCGGCCTTGATGTGCATCTGCATTTCGAGCAGGCGCTGGGCGAAGGCATGGAAGCGCTGGCCGGCGACGGTGAGGCGGAACTGCTTGTCGCGCCGGTCGAGCAGCAGCACGCCCAGCTCGCGCTCGAGGGCTGCGATGCGGCTGGACAGGGCCGACTGGGTGAGGTGAAGCTTTTCGGCCGCGCGCGTGACGCTCTTGAGGGCGACGGCCCAGTGGAAGGCTTCGACGAATCGCAGGTTCATGGGGCGCAGGAAGGTCTTGCTCGAGAAGGCATTGCACCATGTCTTACCCCCTCCCCGAAGGGGAGGGAGCAAAGGCGGAGATAGACTGACCAACCCGAAGGAGACACCATGCACATCGTCATCACCGGCGGCGCCGGATTTCTGGGCGCACGCCTGGCGCGCACGCTGCTCGCGCAAGGCAGCCTCGCACTGGCTGGCGCCGCGCCCCAGCCCATCGAACGCATCACCCTGGTCGACCGCGCGGCGCCCCCGGCCGATCTCGCGGCCGACTCCCGCATCGCCGCCGTCGTCGGCGACCTCAACGCCCAGTTGGCCGACGCCGACGCCGCCTACTGGGCCGAGGCGAACGCCGTCTTCCACCTCGCCGCCGCGGTCAGCGGCGAATGCGAGGCCGACTTCGACCTCGGCATGCGCAGCAACTTCGGCGCCACCAACGCCCTGCTCGAACGCCTGCGCGCCGCCGGCACCGCCCCGGTGCTGGTGTTCTCCAGCTCCCTCGCGGTCTTCGGCAATTCGCCCGAGCAGCCGCTGCCCGAGATCATCGACGACAACACGCTGCCCACGCCGCAGACCAGCTACGGCATCCAGAAGTTCATCGGCGAGCAACTCGTGGCCGACTACACGCGCAAGGGCTTCATCCGCGGCCGCAGCGTGCGGCTGATGACGGTGAGCGTGCGCCCCGGCCTACCCAACGGCGCGGCTTCGGGCTTCTTCAGCGGCATGATCCGCGAGCCGCTCGCCGGCATCCGCGCGGCCTGCCCGGTGCCCGACGAGACGCTGGTGGCGCTGGCCTCCCCGGCGCGCACCGTCGAAGGCATCGTCCGCGCCGCGGAGGCCAGCGATGCGCAATGGGGCCCGCGCACCGCGCTCAACCTGCCCTCGCTGAGCCTCACGGTAGGCGGCATGGCCGCAGCGCTCGAACGTGTGGCCGGCAAGGCCGCCACCGCCCTGCTCGACCGCACGCCCGATCCGGCGATCCAGCGCATCGTGAAGACCTGGCCGGGCCGCATCGAGGCTCGGCGCGCGCGCGGCCTGGGCCTCTTGCCCGATGCGAGCTTCGAGGACGTGATCCGCGACTACGTCCGTGAAAATCCCGACGCCGTGAAGCTGCCGGCCAATGCATAGTCATACGTTTGCAAAACGTCACATCGACAGGAGACTCCCAATGAAGTTGAACCGACTGGCCGCCGGCCTCGTCCTCGGCCTCGGCATGGCGTGCGCGGCTTTTGCGCAGACGGCCATGAAGATCAGCATCTCGACCGCGCAGAACTCGCACCAGGGCGTCGCCATCGACGCCTTCGCCAAGGAAGTGGCGACCCGCACCAACGGCCGCTACAAGATCGAGACCTTCTACAACGGCTCGCTGGGCGGCGAGCGCGAGTCGATCGAGGCGGTGCAGCTCGGCACCCAGGAGCTGGCCTTCTCCTCCACCGGCCCGGTGCCCAATTTCGTGCCCGAGGCCAAGATCCTCGATGTGCCCTTCCTGTTCCGCGACAAGGCCCATGCGCGCGCGGTGCTCGACGGGCCGATCGGCCAGGAGCTGCTGACCAAGTTCGACGCCAAGGGCTTCAAGGCCCTGGCCTGGGCCGAGAACGGCTTCCGCCACATGACCAACAGCAAGCGCGACGTCAAGGCACCGGAAGACCTCAAGGGGCTGAAGATGCGCACCATGGAGAACCCGGTGCACATCGCGGCCTACAAGGGCCTGGGCATCATC
Source organism: Variovorax sp. Soil_C_12 (assembly GCF_057657375.1). Lineage (NCBI taxonomy): Bacteria > Pseudomonadati > Pseudomonadota > Betaproteobacteria > Burkholderiales > Comamonadaceae > Variovorax > Variovorax sp. Soil_C_12. The sequence continues at coordinate 358,526 of NZ_JBDGIO010000005.1, forward strand.
ACCACGCCGATGGCCTTCCCGGAAGTGTTCACCGCGCTGCAGCAGGGCACGGTCGACGGCCAGGAGAACCCGCTGTCGGTGATCATGGCGGCCAAGTTCTCGCAGGTGCAGAAGCACCTGTCGCTGACCGGCCATGTCTACTCGCCCTGCATCTTCCTGATGAACAAGGCCGCCTTCGACAAGCTCAGCGCCGCCGACAAGACCGCCTTCCTCGAAGCCGCCAAGGTGGCGGCGAAGGTGAACCGCGACCGCGTCGACCAGGACGACGCCAACGGCGTGAAGGAGCTGCGCGCCCAGGGCATGACCGTGATCGAGAACGTGGACAAGAGCAAGTTCGTCAGCACCCTGGCGCCGGTCAACGCCGAGTTCGAGAAGCAGTTCGGCAAGGCCAACATCGACAAGATCCGCAACTTCCAGTGATCCCGCTGCCGCGATGACCCGCGGCGCACGCCCGCGCAGCACCGGCTGGCGGGCGTTTTTTATCGACCTTTGCATGCCTCGCTCATGAAATCCGCCTTCCTCCGGCTCGACCATTGGACCAACTCGCTGTCCATGGCCGTCGCCTGCCTCATGCTCGTGATCGCCTCGGCGCTCGGCGTGTTCCAGATCGTCACGCGCTTCGTGCTCGAGCAGCCGGCGGAATGGTCGGAGATCCTGATCCGCGTGAGCTTGATCTGGATGGTCTTCATGGGCATCCCCACCGCTTTCCGCCAGGGTGCGATGGTCAGCGTCGACGTGCTGTACCGCTGGAGCCCGCCGAAGATGCGGCGCGTGCTCGACTGGCTGGTGTGCCTGGCCGCGCTGACGCTGATCGGCGTCATCGTGTGGTGGGGCTGGGACTACGCGAAGCGCGGCGGCGTGCAGTCGATGGCGGGGCTCGAATCGGTGTCGATGTTCTGGGCTTATGTGGCGATGCCCATCGGCGGCTTGTTCAGCGTGATCGGGATCGTAGGCAACCTGCTCGACCCGCAGCGGCAAGAGTTGGAGACAGCGCAATGACCCCGATCATGGTCACCACGATGGTGGTGTGCTTCGCACTCACCATCTCCGTCGCGGTCTCGATCGGCCTGGCCTCCGTGGTCGGCATCCAGGCCTCGAACGCCAACATGCTGATTTCCGTCAAGGAGATGTTCAACGCGATCAACAAGTTTCCGCTCGCGGCCATCCCCTTCTTCATCCTGGCCGGCAACCTGATGGAAACCGGCGGCATCTCGCGCCGGCTGGTGGAATTCGCCAAGAGCCTGGTGGGCGGCGTGCAGGGCGGGCTGCCCATGACCTGCGTGCTCACCTGCATGATCTTCGCGGCGGTGTCGGGCTCCTCGGTGGCCACCACCTTCGCCATCGGCGCCATCCTGATCCCGGCGCTGATCAAGCACGGCTACCCCACCAGCTACGCGGCGGCGCTGCAGGCCACGAGCGCGGAGCTGGGCGTGATCATCCCGCCCTCGATCCCGATGATCCTCTACGGCGTGAGCGCCGAGGTGTCGATCGGCGAGCTCTTCATCGCCGGCTTCGGCCCGGGCATCCTGATCAGCCTGGCGCTCATGGCCTTCGTCTACGTCTACTGCAAGGTCAAGGGCCTGGGCAAGAACGACGGCGACGGGCGCCTGGGCGTGGGCGTCGCCACCTGGCGCGCGGGCTGGGCGCTCTTGATGCCGGTGATCATCCTCGGCGGCATCTACGGCGGCATCTTCACGCCGACGGAGGCCTCGGCGGTGGCGGTGCTCTATGCGCTCGTCGTCGGCATGCTCATCTACCGCGAGATCAAGCTGCCGCAGCTCTACGCCGTGCTGCGCAAGTCGGTGATCTCGTCGTCGGTGATCATGTTCATCATCGCCAACGCCGGCCTCTTCGCCTTCCTGATCACGCGCGCCGGCGTGCCCGAGGCCATCGGCCACTGGCTCGAGGCCGTGCTGCAGTCGCCGGCCATGTTCCTGCTGGGCGTGAACGCGGCGCTGTTCGTCATCGGCATGTTCATCGAGACCAGCGCGGCCATCATCGTGCTGGCGCCCATCCTCGCGCCGGTGGCGATGCACTTCGGGATCGACCCGGTGCATTTCGGGCTGGTGATGGTGGTCAACCTGGCGCTGGGCATGATCACGCCGCCCTTCGGCGTCAACCTGTTCGCGGCCTGCACGGTGGCGCGCATCTCGCTGGACCGCATCGTCACGCACCTGGTGCCCTTCGTGCTGGTGATCCTGGCCTGCCTGATGGTCATCACCTACGTGCCGGGCATCTCCTTGGGGCTGCGCGACCTCGTTTATGCGAAGTAGTTCACGCATGAGGGCCTGAGCCTTCGGGTTTCACCGGGGTGTCATGCACGTGGCCGATGCTGCGGCGCTTCGATTCCGAACGCCACAGCATCCCCATGTTCTTCATCAAGACCGAGAAAGCGCGCCAGGAACTGCAGCCGGGCCGCCGCACCCTGGGCCAGCGCGAGCGCGCCCTGCTGCTGATGGCCGACGGCCAGCGCTCGGTCACCGATTTCGGCGAGCTCTTCGGCGGCCGCGACGAGGCCGGCCGCGTGGCGCTGCATCTGGTGCAGCAAGGCTACCTGCTGGACTCGCGGCCCCTGCGATCCGCGGTGCCCGCGCCGGCACGCCAGGCGCCCGAAGCCATCCCGCAGGCGGCGGTCTCGGCCGACACCTTCGACGGCAAGCGTTCGCTCGCCACCACGCGCATGTTCCTCTTCGATCTGTGCGAGCGCATGTTCGTGCGCCGCGATCCGGTGCTGGCCGGGCAGTTCCGCGAGGCCCTGCGCGAGTCGCGCGACCGCGAATCGATGCTGTCGGTCGCCGAGGCCATGCTGGGCGAAATCGAGAAGCTCGCGGGCGCCGAGCGCGCTGGCTCGATCCGCGACCGCATCCTGCGCCTGCTGCCGGCCGAGGAGGCCGTGCACTGAAAACAAGGGTTACAGCATGGGCCCCGGTACGGCGCCTTGGCTGACACGCGGCACCCCTCTTTCTGAATAGGCTTGGGGAGTTGCGGCTGCTTCGCGCGGCCAGCGTCGCCGTTTCCGCATTCAGGCGGTAACATGTTCACGCGGCCGCAACCGGCGAGGAACGCATGGGGCGACAACCCGCCGCTTCTCTTTTCTTCTCTCCCCTGAAGGCAAATGACAAGCTACGGTTTCGTTCACTTGGAATTCGGCGACCAGCACCGCGAGCGTTCGCTCCAGGTGCTGGACAAGCTGCGAATCCGCCTGGCCCAGGATGGCGACCGCTTCTCCAGCGTGATCGTCGACAACGCCAGCGCCGTACACGCGGAAAGCGCGACCGGCTCGGACTCCGCGCAGGGCCTGGTGGTCACCGGCGACAACAGCAACCGCGAATTCTCTGGCTGGGACACCGGCATCGAGACCCTCCTCGCGCGCGGCGAACAGCCCGACGTCTGGATCTTCTCGAACGACACGGTGGCCCTCAACCACGCCTGGAGCGAACGGCGGCTCGAGCGCTTCGGCGGCGAGATCCGCAAGCTCGCCCTGCATCCGGGGCCCTGGCTCTTCGGCGAGATCAACGACTTTCCGCGCTCGACCATGACCCCCATGGGGCCCCTGCTCGAATGGGTCTCGACCTACTGCTTCGCGATGAACAACACGCTGCGCCACCGGCTGGGCACGCTCTCGCCCGGCAACGCGCTGCTGGATTCGCTGGTGAACGAGCAGTTCGAGCCCGGCCGCGGCGTGTTCCGCGACCACGTGGGCGAGGCGTATGTCGATTTCGTGTCCGCCTGGCTGATCAGCGACGACGGCGAGGGCGAGCAGAAGAGGCGCCGCTTCAAGTGGGACCACGAATGGCACAGGGCCAGCCCACTCGGCACCGAGAACTTCGAGGACCTGCGCATGAAGGCGCGCTGCTGTCTCTCGGAACACATGCTGAGCCTGCGCGCGCGCCAGGCAGGCGCCGACATCCGCTCGCCCTACGATGCCCGCAACTTGCGCGAGCACGTCCGGCGCTCCCTGCAGTTCCTCTCGGACAAGCTGTGGGAGAAATTCCTGCTGCGGCGGCTGCGGCTGGAGCGGTCGTAGGCGCGGTTTCCCTTACACTCGACCCGGTCAGGAGAGAGCCCCGCAGCGCGGGGCCGCCGAAGGCGCAGGGCCCCTCGAAGAACGGGCCCGAACGCTCAGGCAAAAGGACTGACGAGGCGCCCGTTCTTTCGGGCGTTTCCTTGCTGGAGAGAGGCGGCGCTTTGCTTTTGGCAAAGCCCGTCCACCGAAGGAGCAAACCCCGATCGTGGGGCGAATCTCTCAGGTAAAGCGGACAGCAGGGGTGGCCCATGGCTTTGCTGCCATGGATCTGGACTGCCCCTGATGGAGAGTGCCTTGGCCTCTGCTCCCGACGATCTGCAAAAGACCCCTCTGTACAACCTGCATGTGGAGCTCGGCGCCCGGATGGTGCCCTTCGCGGGCTATTCGATGCCGGTGCAGTACCCCGCCGGCCTGATGGCCGAGCACAAGCACACGCGCACAGCCGCGGGCCTCTTCGACATCTCGCACATGGGCCAGCTGCGCCTGGTCGGGCCCGAGGCCGCTGCCGCCTTCGAGACCCTGATGCCGGTCGACGTGATCGGCCTGGCGCCCGGCAAGCAGCGCTACGGCCTGCTGCTGAACGACCAGGGCGGCATCCTCGACGACCTGATGTTCTTCAACGAGGGCGGCGATTCGATCTTCGTGATCGTCAACGGCGCCTGCAAGGCCGCCGACATCGCCCACATCCAGGCGAAGATCGGCCAGCGCTGCCAGGTGCAGCCCCTGCCCGACCACGCCCTGCTCGCGCTGCAGGGCCCGCAGGCCGCGGGCGTGCTGGCGCGCCTGTCGCCCGGCATCGAGCGCTTCGTCTTCATGACGGGCGGCAAGGTGCAGATCGGCGGCATCGCGGCCTTCGCCACCCGCAGCGGCTACACCGGCGAGGACGGCTTCGAGATCTCGGTCGCCGCACCTGACGCGGAGGCGCTCGCCCGGCTGCTGCTGACGCAGCCCGAGGTGCAGCCCATCGGCCTGGGTGCGCGCAATTCGCTGCGCCTCGAAGCGGGCCTCTGCCTCTACGGCAACGACATCGACACCACGACCACCCCGGTCGAGGCCTCGCTCAACTGGGCCATGCAGAAGGTGCGCCGCAGCGGCGGCGCGCGCGAGGGCGGCTTTCCCGGCGCGGCGCGGGTGCTGGCGCAACTCACGGCCGACAGCGGCACGGCCGGCCGCCTCGACCACGACACGCTCAAGCGCAAGCGCGTCGGCCTGGTGGCGCTGGAGCGCGTGCCGGTGCGCGACGGCACGCTGCTCGAATCCTTCGAGGGCCTGCCCATCGGCCAGGTGACCAGCGGCCTGCTGGGCCCGACGGTCGACCGGCCCGTCGCGATGGGCTATGTCGCCCTCGCCTACGCCGAGCCCGGCACCCGCCTGCAGGCCATCGTGCGCGGCAAGCCGGTGCCGATGGAAGTCAGCACCCTGCCCTTCGTGCCCGCGCGCTACTGGCGCGGCTAGTTCTTCCTTTCTTTCTTCCTTCCCTTTCTCTTCCCCCAGGAGCCATTCCATGACCATCAAATACACCAAGGACCACGAGTGGGTGAACGCCGAGGGCGACAACGCCACCGTCGGCATCACGCTGCACGCCCAGGACGCGCTGGGCGACGTGGTCTTCGTCGACCTGCCGCAGGTCGGCCAGGGCTACGCCCAGGGCGAAGTCGCCGGCGTGGTGGAGTCGGTTAAGGCTGCGGCCGACGTCTTCATGCCGGTCGCGGGCGAGATCACCGAAGTCAACGAGGCGCTGCGCGCCGACCCCTCGCTGGCCAACAGCGCGCCCGAAGGCGAAGGCTGGTTCTTCAAGATGAAGATCACCGAGCCCGCGCAGCTCGACGCCCTGCTCGACAAGACCACCTACGACAAGTTCGCCGAAGAGAACTGAAAAGCGGACAGCCGCCGCGTTTGTTCCCCCTCCCCTGAGCCCCTCCATGCCGAAGTCCTCCCTGCCCTCCCTGCCCACCCTCGCCGATCTCGAGAATGCCGGCGAATTCATCGCCCGCCACATCGGCATCGAGGCCGAGGACGAGGCGCGCATGCTCGCCGCCGTCGGCTCCAAGACGCGCGCCGAGCTGATCGACGGCATCGTGCCGCCGGCCATCCGCCGCAGCCATCCGATGCAGCTCCCCGCGCCCGTGACCGAAGCCGGCGCGTTGGCCGAGCTGCGCGCCATCGCGGCGAAGAACAAGGTGGCGCGGAACTTCATCGGCCAGGGCTACTACGGCACCCACACGCCCGGCGTGATCCTGCGCAACGTGCTGGAGAACCCGGCCTGGTACACGGCCTACACGCCCTACCAGGCCGAGATCTCGCAGGGCCGCATGGAGGCGCTGCTCAACTTCCAGACCATGGTCTGCGACCTGACCGGCATGGCGATCGCCAACGCCTCGATGCTCGACGAGGCCACCGCCGCGGCCGAGGCGATGACGCTGGCGCGCCGCAGCGTCAAGAGCAAGAGCAAGGTGTTCCTGGTCTCGGGCGACTGCCATCCGCAGACCATCGAGGTGATCAAGACGCGCGCCGCACCGCTGGGCATCGAGGTCAAGGTCAGCACCGTCTCCGAGACGCTGCCGCACCTGATGGCCGGCGGCGATTTCTTCGGCGCGCTGGCGCAGTACCCCGCCACCACCGGCCACGTGCACGATCTGCGCCCGCTGGCCGGCCATGCCCACGCCTGCGACGCCGCCTTCTGCGTGGCGGCCGACCTGCTGGCGCTCACCCTGCTGGCGCCGCCCGGCGAATGGGACGCCGACATCGTCTGCGGCACCACGCAGCGCTTCGGCATGCCCTTGTGCAATGGCGGCCCGCATGCGGCCTACCTGGCCTGCCGCGATGAATTCAAGCGCTCGCTGCCCGGCCGGCTGGTCGGCGTCAGCGTCGACACGCAGGGCCGCCCGGCCTACCGCCTGGCGCTGCAGACGCGCGAGCAGCACATCCGCCGCGAGAAGGCCACTTCCAACATCTGCACGGCGCAGGTGTTGCCGGCAGTGGTCGCGAGCATGTATGCTGTCTACCACGGGCCCGCAGGCCTGACGCGCATCGCGCAGCGCGTGGCCGCCCTCACCGCCATCCTGGCGCAGGGCCTGGAGCAGATGGGCCGCGAGCTGGCCAACGCCACCGCCTTCGACACGCTCACGGTCCTGACCGGCGAGGACACGCCGAAGATCCTGGAGCGCGCCCAGGCCGCCTCGGTCAACCTGCGCCAGGGCCTGCAGCAGCACCTGGGCATCTCGCTGGACGAGACCAGCACCCGCGCCGACATCGAGACCCTGTGGGCCCTGTTCGTGCCGGCCGGCACGCCGATGCCGCGCTTCGAGGAGCTCTCGGCCACGGTCGGTTCGCGCATCCCGCTGGACCTGCAGCGCACCAGCGGCTTCCTCGCACACCCCGTGTTCAACACCCACAAGAGCGAGACCGCGATGCTGCGCTACATCCGCAGCCTCTCCGACAAAGACCTCGCGCTCGACCGCAGCATGATCCCGCTGGGCAGCTGCACCATGAAGCTCAACGCGACCAGCGAGATGATCCCCATCACCTGGCCCGAGTTCGCGGACATCCATCCCTTCGCGCCGGCCGAGCAGCTGCAGGGCTACGCCGAGCTCGACGCGCAGCTGCGCGCCTGGCTGTGCGAGGCCACCGGCTACGCCGGCATCAGCCTGCAGCCCAATGCCGGCTCGCAGGGCGAATACGCCGGCCTGCTGGCCATCAAGGCCTACCACGAAGCCCAGGGCCACGGCCACCGCAACATCTGCCTGATCCCCTCCTCCGCCCACGGCACCAACCCGGCGAGCGCGCAGATGGTGGGCATGAAGGTGGTGGTGACCGCCTGCGACGCGCAGGGCAACATCGACATGGACGACCTCACGCGCGCCTGCGAGCAGCACCGCGACGACCTGGCCGCGGTGATGATCACCTACCCCAGCACCCACGGCGTGTTCGAGACCCGCGTCAAGGAGCTGTGCGAGATCGTGCATGCGCACGGCGGCCGCGTGTACGTCGACGGCGCCAACATGAACGCGCTGGTCGGCGTGGCCGCGCCCGGCGAGTTCGGCGGCGACGTCAGCCACCTCAACCTGCACAAGACCTTCTGCATCCCGCACGGCGGCGGCGGGCCCGGCGTGGGACCGGTGTGCGTGGTCGAGGACCTGGTGCCCTACCTGCCCGGCCACGTGAGCGGCGGCCTCCCCTCGAACGGCGTGGGCGCCGTGTCGGCCGCGCCGCTGGGCAACGCAGCGGTGCTGCCGATCAGCTGGATGTACTGCCGCATGATGGGCGCGGCCGGCTTGCAGGCCGCGACCGAGGTCGCGATCCTGAGCGCCAACTACATCAGCGCGCGGCTCAAGGACCATTACCCCACGCTCTACGCCAGCCCCAACGGCCACGTGGCGCACGAGTGCATCCTGGACCTGCGCCCGCTCAAGGACAGCAGCGGCGTGACGGCCGAGGACGTGGCCAAGCGATTGATCGACTACGGCTTCCACGCGCCCACGCTGAGCTTCCCGGTGCCCGGCACGCTCATGGTCGAGCCGACCGAGAGCGAGCCCTTGGCCGAACTGGACCGCTTCGTCGACGCGATGATCGTGATCCGCGGCGAGATCCGCCGCATCGAGGAAGGCATCTGGCCGCGCGAGGACAACCCGCTGAAGAACGCGCCACACACGGCCGACAGCCTGCTGGCCAGCGAATGGACCCGGCCCTACTCGCGCGAGCTCGGCGCCTTCCCCATCGCCTCGGTCAAGGACGCCAAGTACTGGCCGCCGGTGGGCCGCATCGACAACGTCTACGGCGACCGCAACCTGTTCTGCAGCTGCGTGCCAGTGGCCGACTACGCGTGATGGCGCCCGGCGCGCACCGGGCGAAATAGGTCTTTGCCTACGGGGCGCGCGGCGAGGGGCTCCTAGCATGGGCTCGTCTCATGCAATCCAACTGGCCCCAAACCCTCTGGATCGTTCGCCACGGCCAAAGCGCCGGCAATGTCGCGCGCGATGCGGCCGAAGCCGGCGGGCTCCCGCTGATCGAGCTGGCGTGGCGCGACATCGACGTGCCGCTGTCCGAGCTGGGCATCGAGCAGTCGATCGCGCTCGGCGACTGGTTCGCCCGGCTGCCGGCGCAGGAGAAGCCCGAGGTGATCCTGTGCTCGCCCTATGTCCGCGCCCGCGCCACCGCGGAGCTGGTGGCCGAGCATGGCGGCCTGTCCGGCGAAAGCATCAAGCTGCGCGTGGACGAGCGCCTGCGGGAGAAGGAGTTCGGCATCCTGGACCGGCTGACCAAGCTGGGCATCCGCCAGAAGCATCCCGAGCTGAACGAGCAGCGCCTGCACGTGGGCAAGTTCTACTTCCGCCCGCCCGGCGGCGAGAGCTGGTGCGACGTGATCCTGCGCCTGCGCAGCGTCCTCGAGATGGTGACGCGCGAGTACGCGGAGCGGCGCGTGCTGGTGGTGGCGCACCAGGTCATCGTCAACTGCCTGCGCTACCTGCTCGAGCACATGGACGAGCAGCAGATCCTCGATATCGACCGCCAGGGCGACGTGCCCAACTGCGCCATCACCTCCTACCGCGCCGAGCGCCGCGAACAGGAGGACGAGGTGCTCCAGCTCGATCTGGTGAACTTCCTCGCCCCGCTGCGCGAAGCCGCCACGCCGGTGACCCGCGCGCCCGACCAGCCGGCGGCCCCCAAGCCCTGAGGCTCCTCCCGGTGCCATGGCCACGCCGCGCGCCGCAGCCCTGACCGACGCATCGCTGGCGCGCTGGCCCCTGCCCGACCCGGGCGCCGACGCCGACAAGGAGGCGCGCGGCCGTGTGCTGGTCATCGCGGGCAGCGGCGAGATGCCCGGCGCCGCGCTGCTCGCCGGCACCGCGGCGCTGCGGGCGGGCGCGGGCAAGCTCACACTCGCATGCCCCGCGTGCGTCGCTCAGGGCCTGGCGCTCGCGGTGCCCGAGTCGCGCGTCATCGCCCTGCCCGAGACGCGCGGCGGTGGACTGGCCGCACGTGGCTGCGAGAGCCTGGCCCCACTGGCCGCTCAGGTGGCGGCCGTGGTCGTCGGACCGGGCCTTTGCGACGAGCGCGGCAGCATGGCCTTCGTGCGCCGGCTGCTGCGGCTCTTTCGCGAGCGGACCGTGGTGCTGGATTCGATCGCGATGTCGGTGGCGGCCATGAAAGCCTTCGACCAGCCGGTGCTCCTGACGCCGCATGCAGGCGAAATGGCGCACCTGTGCGGCCTGCCCAAGGAGCTCGTCGCGCAGGAAGCGCTGCAGGTGGCGTGCGAAGCGGCCATTCGCTGGAAGGCCTGCGTGGTGCTCAAGGGCGCAAGCACGGTGATCGCGACGCCGCATGGCCGGGCCTGGCGCTTCGACGGAGGCTCGAACGGGCTCGCCACCTCGGGCTCGGGCGACGTGCTGGCCGGGCTGATGGGCGGCTTCGCGGCGCGCGGCCTGCCGCCGGAGCAGGCGGCGGCGTGGGCCGTGGTGGTCCATGCAGTGGCGGGCAGGAAGCTGGGCCGGCGCGTCGGACCCCTGGGCTACCTGGCGCGCGAGCTGGCGGGGGAAGTGCCGGGGGTCGTCCGGCAGATCGGCCGCTGAGCCGCGTCGCCGTTGCAAAAATTTACAACTCTCGATGTCGATCGGATGCGCTCTGCTTCGACGTCCCTGTAGAGCCTCATTCCGAGACTCGCCACCCAACCCTTCAGGAGTACGACATGCGATTCATGGTGATTGTGAAAGCCAACAAGGACAGCGAAGCCGGCGTCATGCCGACCGAAAAGATGCTCACCGAGATGGGCAAGTACAACGAGGAGCTCGTCAAGGCCGGCGTGATGCTCGCCGGCGAGGGCCTGCAGCCCACGTCCAAGGGCGCGCGCGTGCGCTTCGACGGCAAGACCCGCACCGTGACCGACGGCCCCTTCAGCGAGACCAAGGAACTGATCGCCGGCTTCTGGCTGTGGCAGGTGCGCTCCCGGGACGAGGCCATCGAATGGCTCAAGCGCGCGCCCTTCACCGACGGCGAGGAGCTCGAGCTGCGCCAGGTCTTCGAGATGGAGGACTTCGGCGCCGAGTTAACCCCTGAGCTGCGCGAGCAGGAAAAGCGCGTGATGGCCGAGGTGGAAAAGAACCGCGGCAAGTCCTGAACGGCCATCCACCCTCTGACGGAGATTCGACAATGAAATTCATGGTGATTCGAAAAGCCGACAAGGACACCGAAGCCGGCGTGATGCCCACCGAGCAGTTGGTCACCGACATGCTCAAGTACAACGAGGAGATGATCAAGGCGGGCGTCATGCTCGACGGCATGGGCCTGCAGCCCAGCATCAAGGGCGCGCGCGTCAAGTTCGACAACGGCAAGCCGACGGTGATCGACGGTCCCTTCACCGAGGCCAAGGAACTGGTCGCCGGCTTCAGCCTGATCCAGGTGAAGTCCAGGCAAGAGGCCATCGAGTGGGTCAAGCGCTGGCCGCCTATCGACGGCGGCGGCAACGTCGAGATCGAGATCCGGCAGGTCTACGAGGCCGAGGACTTCGGCGCCGAATTCACGCCCGAGATGCGCAAGCACGAGGCGTGGCTGCGCGAGGCGGCCGAGAAGCGTTCCGCGGGCAGGAACTGAGGGCGCTGAGGGACGCGCTATATGCTTGCTGTCCTTCTTTTGGCAGAGGACTGCATCGCATGAGATTCGTGATCCTGAGCCAGGCCGGCCCCTCCGGACAGGCCGTCCCGGTTCCATCGCCTTCCGCCGGCATCACGTTGCACGAGAACGCGCCGGTCGCCGCCGATGCGGTCGGCATCCACGTCCGCTTTACGGACGCCGGCCCCGAAGAGACACGCGTCCCTTTCCCGAGCGCGACGCGCGTGGCGGGCCTCGGCATCGTCGAGGCCGAGTCGCGTCAGGCGGTCGCCGAGTGGCTGCGTGACGCGGCCGGTGGTGAGGACGAAGCCGGCTTCGAGATCCGCGAGACCGGCTGCGCCGGCGGGCTGGCAGGGGTCGATCCTTCGGGCACTGCCAGCCAGCCGCGCTTCCTGATCCTGGTGAAAGCCGATGCGGACACCGAGGCCGAGGCGCCCAGCGATCCCGCGAAACTCGCGGCCATGGCGCGGCGCAACGACGAGGGCGTCCGCGCCGGCCTGCTGCTGGCGGGTGATGGCCTGCGCTCCACCGCGCGTGGCACGCGCGTGCGCGTTGGCAACGGCAAAGCCAGCGTGATGGACGGCCCCTTCGCCGAAGCCAAGGAACTGGTCGCCGGCTTCTGGCTGATCCAGGCCGATTCCATGGACGAAGCCATTGCCTGGGTCCGGCGCTATCCCTTCGCCCAGGCGCGGCCCGAGGTCGAGATCCACCCCGTGGCCGGTTGAAAAAATCAGCTGCCCTGTCGATCCGGCCGCGCCTCGTTCGACGTCCAGATAGAGCCTCAGGTTTTTCTCGAGCTGCCCGCATCGGGTGGCGGCCTGGCTCGCTATCCAAGGAGTGAAGACATGCGATTCATGATGCTGATGATCCCCAAGGGCTACGAGAGCGCGGCCCCCGGCACCATGCCCGACGCGAAGGCGGTCGAGGCCATGATGAAGTACAACAAGTCGCTGAGGGACGCCGGCGTGCTGATCACGCTCGACGGCCTGCGGCCACCCTCCGAGGGCGCGCGCGTCAGCTTCCCCGGCGGCAAGCCCAAGGTAACGGACGGCCCCTTCGCCGAAGCCAAGGAGGTGCTGGGCGGCTACTGGATGATCGACGTGAAGTCCCAAGCAGAGGCCATCGCCTGGGCCTCGCGCTGCCCCGGCTCGGAGAACGAGACCATCGAGATCCGCCAGGTGCAGGAGATGGAGGATTTCCCGCCCGATGTGCAGAAGGCGGCCGAAGGGTTCACCGAGATGCAAAAGCGCTGAAGACGCATGACCGCCCCCGACATCCACCGCACCATCAACGCCGTCTGGCGCATCGAGTCGGCGAAGATCATCGGCGCGCTCGCGCGCATGGTGCGCGATGTGGGCGTGGCCGAGGAGCTGGCGCAGGACGCGCTGGTCGCCGCGCTCGAGCAATGGCCGCGCGAGGGCGTGCCGGACAACCCCGCCGCCTGGCTGATGCAGGCCTCCAAGCACCGCGCGCTGGACCTGCTGCGCCGGCGCAAGCTGCATGCGAGCAAGGAGGGCGAGATCGGTCGCGAGATCGACGCGCAGCACGAGATGGCGGCGGCGGACTTTGCCGAGGCGGTCGATGCCGCGCTCGACGACGACGTGGGCGACGACCTGCTGCGCCTGGTCTTCACCGCCTGCCACCCGGTGCTGTCGCCCGAGGCGCGCGTGGCGCTCACGCTGCGCCTGCTGGGCGGGCTCACCACCGACGAGATCGCACGTTCATTCCTGGTGCCGGAGCCCACCATCGCGCAGCGCATCGTGCGCGCCAAGCGCACGCTCGCGGCGGCGCGTGTGCCCTTCGAGGCGCCGCGCGCGCATGAGCTCGGCGCGCGCCTGGCCTCGGTGCTGGAGGTGATCTACCTGGTCTTCAACGAGGGCTACTCCGCCACCGCCGGCGACGACTGGATGCGCCCGGCGCTGTGCGAGGAAGCGCTGCGCCTGGGCCGCATCCTGGCCGGCCTGGTGCCCGGCGAGCCGGAAGTGCATGGCCTGGTCGCGCTGATGGAGATCCAGGCCTCGCGCTCGGCCGCGCGCGTCGATGCACAGGGCGAGCCGGTGCTGCTGCTGGACCAGAACCGCGCACGCTGGGACCAGATGCTGATCCGCCGCGGCTTCGCCGCGCTGGCGCGCGCCGAGGCCTTGGGCGGCGCGCTCGGCCCCTACGCGCTGCAGGCCGCCATCGCCGCCTGCCATGCGCGCGCCCGCACGCCCGAGCAGACCGACTGGACGCGCATCGCGGCGCTCTACGAGGCGCTGGCGCAGCTCGCGCCCTCACCCATCGTCGAGCTCAACCGCGCGGTCGCGTTGTCGATGGCTTTCGGGCCGGCTGCCGGCCTGGAGCTGGTCGATGCGCTGCGCGACGAGCCGCTGCTGCAGGGCTACCACCTGCTGCCCAGCGTGCGCGGCGACCTGCTGGCCAAGCTGGGCCGCAAGCCCGAGGCCTGCGCGGAGTTCCAGCACGCGGCCTCGCTCACGCGCAATGCGCGCGAGCGCAAGCTGCTGCTGATGCGGGCGCTGGCGTGCTCGGGGAGGCCGTTGCCGGCCAACGAGCGGCAGGCACCGGACTGACTATTCGGCCTTCTTCTTCGCGAGCGCGCCGCCAGCGATCTGTCCGCGAAATTCGCGCAGCCGGGCCTTGAGCCGCCGCTCGTTGACCACGCCCGTGCGGATCATCATCTTCTGCCCGGCCGACAGCGATTCGAGCGCCGGGTCGACGAACTCGTAGTGCACCCAGGGCCGCTCGGAGGGCACGTCGCCCTTGATCTCGACCAGCTTCACCTGCAGCGGCCCCGTCGGCTCGGGTGCCTGCAGCAGGTGGTCGATCACCGCGACCAGGCGGTCGTTGAAATGGCGGTTGGGATAGCCGAGCTCCTCGTACGCCTGCTGGAACAGCGGATAGAGCTTCTGGTAGAGCGCCGCCGCGCGCTGCGGATTCACGGACTCGGCGAACAGCACGAAGGGCGTGTAGCGCGCCGAGTTGTCGAGGTTGATGGTCTGCGCCTCCTTGCTGCCGCCGGCCATGAAACGCTTGGGCGTGCGCTGCACCGGCCACATGCGCGCCGCCGCCTGGTCGCGCGGCAGGTTGTCGACGGTGGCGACGAAGCGGTGTACGAAGCCGTCGGTCTGCAGGAAGCTGCCCACGGACTTGGCGCCAAGCAGTTCGGCCAGTGCGGAGCGCACGTGGGCGTCGGCGTCTTCGAGCTTGGGCAGGGTGGCGTCGGCCGTGGTCTCGACCGGGTTCTGCGGCTGCGCCGGTGCCACTGCCGCAGGCGGCGGAGCCGGTGTGTCGGGCTGCGGCGCGGTGGCCGCCGAGGTCGCTTCGACAGGCGCGGCCTGCTGGTGCGTCCAGCGCCACCAGACGGCACCGGCAGCCAGCGCCAGCACCACCAGCACCACGAGGATCCACAGCGAGGATTCGCGCGCCGGCCTCAGATCGTCGAACTCGCGTTCGGGCATGGGGCATCTCTCCTTTTCATGAGCCCCACCATTGGACGCCATGCGGCGCCGCGGCAGCCGCGACGCTGGTAACGGCCTGTGACGGCAGGTGCTCAGCCCACTCGGATCACGCGCGCGTGCAAGGGTTCCACGCGGCCCAGCCGGCCGCTCAGCCAGGCCCCGCGTCTCCTGCGTCATCGCCGACCGGCAGGTGGATCAGGCCGGTGTGGAAGTCGTACTCGTACACCTCGCCGTAGCGGCCCCATTCGATCGCGGTGCGCAGCACGCGCTCGGCGACCGCGCTGTCAAGGCTGTCGCTCAGCAGCTGCAGGAAAGGCTCCTGCGGCAGCTCGCCGGACGGCGCCTGCTCCAGGCTGTGGCGGATGTGCGCGGCCAGCGGCACACGGGCCAGCAGCTGTTGGCCGAAGAGCTCCTGGCGCAGCGTGTGCGCGCCCTCCACGTAGCGCCGGCCCAGCGGCGTGAGGTGCAGGTCGGCATCGGCCAAGTGCGCGAAGCCGAGCAGCGCCAGCGCCTGGGCCAGCGGCAGCAGCGCGTCGTCGGCGAGCTCGGCCTCCTCCGCCAGCTGCGGCAGGTCGACCCGGCCCTGGCGCTCGCCGTCGATCAGCATCTCCAGCAGCGCCTCCATGCGGCCGACGTCGGCGTCGGGCAGGCGGTGGCTCAGCTGCAGGTGCAGCGGCTCGACGCGCGCCAGGCCGGCGCCGCCGGTCATGAGCGCGTAGACCTCGTCGATCAGCGCGCGCACCTCCAGGCTGTCGCCGTCGCGCGGCCGCGGCAGCGAGATCGGCAGCTCGGCCCGCACGCGGCCCGGGTCGCTGGCGAAGATCAACACGCGGTCGGCCATCAGCACCGCCTCCTCGATGTTGTGGGACACCACGAGCATCGCCTTGGTCGGCATGGCGCCGCCGTCCCACAGCCGCAGGATGTCGTCGCGCAGGCGCTCGCCGGTGAGCACGTCCAGCGCGGAGAAGGCCTCGTCCATCAGCAGCACCTCGGGCTCGACCACCAGCGCGCGCGCGATGCCCACGCGCTGGCGCATGCCGCCGGAGAGCTCGCGCGGCAGCGCGCCCTCGAAGCCGGCGAGCCCGATCAGCTCGATCGCCGCCGCGGCGCGGCGTGCCCGCTCGGCCGCCGCGATGCCGCGCGCCTCCAGGCCCAGCTCCACGTTCTGCTGCACCGTGAGCCAGGGGAAGAGCGCGAAGGACTGGAACACCATCGCGACGCCGCGCGCCGGCGCATACAGCGGCTGGCCGCGGTAGCGCACGGCGCCGGCGTCCGCGCCGATCAGGCCGGCGAGGATGCGCAGCAGCGTCGACTTGCCCGAGCCCGACTGGCCCAGCAGCGCGACGATCTCGCCCTCGGCCAGGCGGAAGTCCACGCCCTCCAGCACCGAGCGGGCCGCGCCCTCGGAAGAGCGGAAGGACTTGCCCACGCCCTGCAGTTCGACGATGGCTTCGGCCATGGCTTTCTCCTTCGCTTCGGTTCAAAAGTGCATCCGGTTCTCGGCCAGCTCGTAGAGCCGCCGCCAGACGAAATGATTCAGGGCCATGACGAACACGCACATCACGCCGATGCCCAAGGCGATGCGCGGAAAGTCGCCGATGGCGGTCATGTGCGCGATGTAGCTGCCCAGGCCGTCGGCCTGCAGGGTGGTGTCGCCCCAGCTCACGTACTCGGCCACGATGCTGGCGTTCCACGAGCCGCCGCTGGCCGTGATGGCCCCGGTGACGAAGCTCGGGAACACGGCCGGCAGCAGGTAGCGCCGCCAGCGCAGCCAGCCGGTCAGCCCGAGGTTGCGAGCTGCAAGGCGCAGCTCGGTCGGCACGCCCGAGGCGCCGGCGATCACGTTGAAGAGCAGGTACCACTGCGTGCCCAACACCATCAGCGGCGACAGCCAGATGTTCGGATTGAGGTGCCAGCGCGCGATGAAGAGCACCGCCACCGGGAACATCAGGTTGGCCGGGAAGGCGGCCAGGAACTGCGCCACGCCCTGCAGCCGCCCCGCCCAGCGCGGACTCATGCCGACCCAGATGCCGAAGGGCACCCACATCAGCGCCGCCAGCGCGATCAGCACCAGCACCCGCGCCAGCGTGTAGAGCCCGAGCACGAACACGTGCCCGACCTCGGCCCAGCCAACCTCGGTGTGGATGAAGCGCACCAGCCAGACCACCGCCAGCAGCACGGCGGCCGCGAGCGTGGCGTCCCACACGCGCTCCGCCGCGCGGTGCGGCGGCCGCGGGCGGGCCTTGATCGAGGTGCCGTCATGGTCGAGCCGCAACAGCAGCAGCGAACGCTCGAGCAGCCGGGCGATGCCGAGGCCGATGCGCTTGAGCCGGTCGGTGCGGCGCAGCCAGGTCAGCAGCCAGGAGCGCGGCGCGTCCTCGCCGCCGCTCTCCTCGAACCGGAACTTGTCGGCCCAGGCGATCAGCGGCCGGAAGAACAGCTGGTCGTAGAGCACGATGCCCACCAGCATGCCGCCGATGGCCCAACCGATGGCGCCCAGGTCGCGCGCCTCAATCGCCATCGCGATGTAGGAGCCGACGCCCGGCAGCTTGATGCTCTGGTGGGACACCGAGATGGCCTCCGAGGCCACCACGAAGAACCAGCCGCCGGACATCGACATCATCATGTTCCACAGCAGGCCCGGCATCGCGAAGGGCAGCTCCAGCCGCCAGAAGCGCTGCCAGCCCGAGAGCTGGAACACGGCCGCCGCCTCGCGCAGCTCGGCCGGCACGGTGCGCAGCGATTGGTACAGGCTGAAGGCCATGTTCCAGGCCTGCGAGGTGAAGATCGCGAAGATCGCCGCGCACTCCACACCCAGCAGGCTGCCCGGGAAGAGCGCGATGAAGCCGGTGACGGTGATCGACAGGAAGCCGAGGATGGGTATGGACTGCAGGATGTCGAGCACCGGCACCAGCACCCGCTCCGCCGCGCGGTACTTGGCGGCCAGCGTGGCGAAGATGCAGCTGAAGACCAGCGAGGCTGCCAGCGCGAGGAACATGCGCAGCGTGGTGCGCAGCAGGTAGTACGGCAGCACCCAGGCATCGAGCCTGATCGGCATCGCCTCGCCCACTTCGTAGGGCCGGACCATCTGCGAACCACCCCAGGCCAGCGCGAACAGCAGGGCCAGGACCAGCGGCAGCAGGGCCCAGTCCCAGCGGTTGCCGCCGGCGGCCACGGCCTGGCGGGGGAAGAAGCGTTTGTCGAGCATGGGCAGCGGAGAGGCAGGGTCGGAATCGCAGACCCTGTCCGCGGCGCGGCGCCATCCTGCCCGTGCTGCCTTTGGCGAACCTGACCAAGCCCTGATCGCGGCCCGGCCCGGCCGGGGCGCCCGACTACAGCGGGAAGGCCTCGAGCCCCGCTTGCCCCTCTGCGCCCTTCGCCGGCGTGTGCGCGACGTTCATCACCCAGCACACCATCACGAAGTAGCCCACCAGCGTGCTGAGCTCGACGACGATCTGCTTGCCGAAGCGCGCTTCGGCCGCGGCGTACGTCGGCTCGCTCACGCCATGGTGGCGCAGCAGCTCGAGGGCGAAGTCGAGGGCGAGCTGCTCGTCGTCGGCCAGGGGCGCTGCGCGGCGGCCCAGGCGCAGCGCCTCGAGGGCCTCGGCGCTCACGCCGGCCTTGACCGCTGCCTGCGAATGCAGCAGCCACTCGAACTGGTTGCCGACTTCGCGAGAGACCGCGCTGGTCACCAGCTCGCGCACGCGCGCATCGAGGCCGCTGTCGAAACGCAGGTACTCGCCCAGGCTGCCGATGCGCTCCATCAGCACCGGGCTTTGCAGCAACGGGATGAAGGGGCCGAAGACGCCCTTGCGCGGGCCGTCGATCAGCGTCTGCGCAGCCTTGCGCTGCGCCTCGGACATGGTGTCGGCCGCCGGCATCGGCAGGCGCTCGGCCCAGGGTCGGGTATGGCCTTGTTCGTACATGGATGCTTTCCTTTCAGCGAAGAGATGAGGTGCGGATCATGCGGCACGCGCCAGCCACCAGGCGCTGCCCGCCAAAGCCAGCGCGCCGATCGCCAGTGCGACGAAGAGGCCGCCGAAGCCCTGCGTGCTGCCGCTGAGCAGGGACGACAGCATGGGCCCCGCCATCTGGCCGATCGCGAAGGCCGCGGTCATGCGGCCCAGCGCGCGCGTGGGGTCGCCGAGGCTGCGCGCCCTCGCCTCCTGCATGCCGGCCATGGTCGCGACCATGAAGGTGCCGCCCACCAGCAACGCGGCCAGCAGCACGGTGAGCGCCGACAAGTGCAGCACCGGCAGCAGGCAGCCCAGCGCCATCAGGGCATGGCTGCCGGCCAGCACATGGCGCCGCGCCATCTTCGACAGCGCGAGGCTCGCGAACAGCGTGGAGACTGCAGCCGCCGCGCCGAACACCGGCCAGGCGGCGCCGAAGACGGCCGGATCGTCGACCACCGCGCGCGCCAGCACCGGCAGGAAGGTGGCAGGCAGGATGTAGCCGAAGCCGAGCAGCCCATAGCTGATCACCAGGCCCCAGGCCACGCCGCCCGCCGTCGCCGGCCCGGCCGCCGCGGGCGCAGGCGAAGCGGCGCCAGGTGCGCCGGGCGCGCCGCGCGGCATCAGCAGCGCCACCGCAGCCAGGCCCACGAGCGCCAGCGCGCCGAGCTGCAGCCACAGCGCATCGGGCGCGACATCGGCCGCGCCCGCGCGCCAGCAATAAAGGCCGGCCAACGCGATGCCCGTGCCCACGCCCGCATACAGCAAGCCCGGGCCAGCAGGCCGCTCGAAGCGCGACAGCCAGGCCAGGCACCAGACACTGGTGCTCACCAGCGCCCAGGCGCTGGCCACGCCAGCCACGAAGCGCAGCAGCAGCCAGGCCGGCAGCGAGGCGGTCCAGCCCATGGCGGCGGTCGAGGCCACGATCAACGCCAGCGCCAGCAAGCCCACGCGCTGCGGTGTGAGCGGAAGGCGCGCCGTGGTGAGCGCGCCCAGCAGGTAGCCCGCGTAGTTGGCCGCGGCCAGCCAGCCGCCCGCGGCCACGTCGGCGCTGCCGGCCCGGATCATGAGCGGCAGCATGGGCGTGAAGGCGAAGCGGCCGATGCCCATCGCGATCGCCAATGCGATCAGGCCGGCCAGGCAGATCGCCGCGAAGGAAGGCCGGGGCAGGCTGAGAGAGGGGTTCGACATGGGAGTCCATTGGACGCAGAATCCGGGAGTTCCACAAATGAATTATCGAGAACAACCATTCTCGATTCGAGAACCATGAGAACGATCGACCTCGACTCCCTGGAGATTTTCCGCACCGTGGTGAGCGAAGGCGGCGTGATCCGCGCGGCGGGCAAGCTCAACCGCGTGCAATCGAACGTCACCACCCGCATCCGGCAGTTGGAGGAGCGGCTGGGCCACAGGCTCTTCCTGCGCCAGGGCCGCTCGCTCGCGCTGGCGCCGGCCGGGCGCAAGCTGCTGCCCTACGCCGACCGCCTGCTGCGCCTGGCCGAGGAAGCCGAGAGCGAGCTGCGCAGCGAGGTGCCGGCCGGCACCTTCAGGCTGGGCTCGCTGGAGAGCACCGCGGGCAGCCGGCTGCCGCCGGTGCTCTCGCGCTATCACAAGCTCTATCCGGGCGTGGTGGTCGAGCTGGTCAGCGGCACCACGGGTGCACTGCTCAAGCGCCTGGAAGCCTTCGAGGTGGAGGCTGCCTTCGTCTCGCAGCCCTTCTCCGCGGCCGGCTTCGAGTCGCTCGCGGTGTTCGAGGAAGAGCTGGTGCTGATCACCGCGCGCAGCGTGGCCTCGGTCACGCGCCCGGGCGACCTGGCCGGCGCCACGCTGATCGCCTTCGCGCAGGGCTGCTCCTATCGGCGGCTGCTGGAGCAATGGCTGGGCAAGGGCGGCGTGCTGCCCTCGCGCTCGCTGGAGTTCTCTTCCTACCAGGCCATGATCGCCTGCGTGGCGGCGGGCACGGGCTTCGCGATCGTGCCGCTGTCGGTGCTCAAGGCGCTGCGCGCCACGGCCGACGTGCGCCAGCATGTGCTGCCCGAGCGCGTGCGCGCGAACCGCACGCACCTGGTGTGGCGCGGCACGCCCTCGGTGGCGCTGGCGCGGCTGATCGAGATGCTCGACAAGCGCTGATGCGCCGAGGGGCTCAGCGGCAGATCGTCGTGGTGCCCACCGGCCGGCAGGTCTTGCCGTCGAGGCCCTGGTAGCGGTCCAACTGGCCGGCGCGGTCGTAGTGGTTGCCCTGGGTGTCGTGGCAGCCAGTGGCGTCGCAGTTGCGGATGCGCGGGCGCATGTCGCGCGGCGGCCGGGGCTGGCGATAGGCGCCGGGATAGCCGTAGCCGTCGTCGATCACCGAGTAGTCGTCGCCGCGATCGCTGCGGCGTGAATCGGTGGGCCGGTCGGCGCCGGCGCGGTGGTCGATGATGACCGGGCCGGATGGCGCCTGCGGCGGTGCGGGCGCAGCGGCTTCCATCGCTGGGCGTGGCGGCAGGCTCGGCCGGCCGGCATCGGCGTTTCGCTCGCCCGGTGGCGGTGCCGGGGGCGGGGTCGAAACGCGCCCCACGGGACTGGCACCCGCCGGGCAGGCGCTGTCGGTGTAGCTCACGTTGCCGGCAGCGTCGGCACAACGGATCACCTCCGCACCGGACAAGGTGCCGAGGGTGCTCAGGATCGAGACGACGATAAGGCGGCGCATGGGCAGCCATTGTGCCCCCGGCGCCGGCGCGCGGGCACGCGCGCTCAGCCGGCCGGCGGCGGCGCCGGATCGCTCCAGAGCTTGCCGCCGGTGGCCCAGTCCTGCCTCGCGATGTCGTAGAACAGGATGTCGACGGCCTCGGGCGAGCCGCCGAGCGTGCGCACGGTGGCCTCGGTCAGGGCTTGCGCGAGCGCGCGCTTCTGTTCGAGGGTGCGGCCTTCGAACATCTCGACGCGAATGGTGGGCATGGGGTCTCTCCGGTGTGGGTCGTTGAATGGTTGATCGGCGGGTCGGTCAATCGCGATAGCCGGGCGCGCTGCGGTCCAGCCGCCGCAAGAGGGCTGGCCATTCCAGGTCGCCGTCCCACTCGCTTCCGTCGCCCACCCACTCGCCATAGGTCCGGGCAGCGAGCGTCTCGCTCACCACGCGCACCGCGCCGCCGGTGGCCGCCATGGCGCGCAATTGCGCCTGCGCGGCGCGCTCGAGCAGGTGCATCAGCATCCATGCCTCGGCCACGGTGCGGCCGACGACCAGGGGGCCGTGGTTGTCGAGGATCAGGCCATCGAGCGCACCGAGGTCCGCCACCAGCCGCCGCTGCTCGTCGGCGCCCAGCGCGAGGCCTTCATAGGCATGGCGGCCGAGCCGATGGTGCAGCCGCATGGCGTACTGCGAGGTCGGCTGCAGGCCTTCCGGCAGCATCGACAAAGCCACGCCCCAGGGCGTGTGCAGGTGGATCACGCACTCGACATCAGGCCGCGCCGCATGCACCGCGCCATGGATCGCGAAGCCGCTGGGGTTGACGGGCGCGCCCGAGCCGTCGACGACCTCCCCGCGCACGTTCACCTTGACCAGGCTCGATGCCGTGATCTCGTCGAAAGTCGCGCCGAAGGGGTTGAGCAGGTAGTGGCCGGGCTCGCCGGGCACGCTGGCCGACAGGTGGGTGTAGATGGTGTCGTCCCAGCCGTTCTGCGCGGCCATGCGGTAGGCGGCGGCGAGGTCGATGCGGACCTGGCGCTCGGTGCGTGGCGGACGTTGGCCGGTCTTGAGGTGCTGGTTCATGCAATGGATGCGGCCGCAGGACCAAGGCGCCGCTCAATTTGGATGCGGGATTTTCCCCCAGCAACGCGAGACAACTTGCGCTCAGGCCATGGCGGTGGTGGCCGGCGCGGCGCCAGCGATCTGGCGCAGGGCGCGCTCGAACACTTCCACCGGCTGGCCACCCGAGATCAGGTGTTGGTTGTCGATGATGATGGCCGGCACCGAGTGGATGCCGGCATCGGTGTAGAGGCGCGCGCGCTCACGCGTCTCTGCGGCGTATTCGTCGCTGTCGAGGATGGCGCGTGCGCGCTGTGGATCGAGGCCGGCTTCGGCGGCCAGGCGCACCAGCACCTCGGGATCGGAGGGGTTCTCGCCATCGGTGTGGCAGGCCTTGAGCAGCGCCTTCTTGAGCGCGACCTGCTTGGCTGCATCCTCGAGCGCGGCCCAGTGCAGCAGGCGGTGCGCGTCGAAGGTGTTGTAGATGCGCGAACGCCCTTCCCTGCGGAACTCGAAGCCCACTGCAGCGCCACGGGCACGGATCGCCTCGCGGTTCTGGGCCTGCTGCTCGCGCGTGCTGCCGTATTTCTCGTGCAGGTGCTCGTAGGCGTCCTGGCCTTCGGGCGGCATGTGGGGGTTGAGCTCGAAGGGTTGGAAGTGGAGGTCGGCGGTGATCTCGGGGGCCACGCGCTTCAGTGCGGCTTCGAGGGCGCCGAGGCCGACGGCGCACCAGGGGCAGGAGATGTCGGAGACGAAGTCGATGCGGAGGTGGGAGGGCATGGGCTGATGGCGGCTCGTGAAAAACCGCAATCATGAAGGTGGCCGCAGACGTGCGGGGCGCCGCGGTCGTCATGGCCCTACTGTTTGGCAACCAGGGGGTGTTTCGGACGCGGCCGAACGGCAGCCGACGGCGACAGCGGCACAACCTCCGGCGATGAAACCTCGGTGACAGGCGGAGCCGACACGCCTGCGTTCAGATGCGAGAAGACGTCGTCTGGCGCAATCGCCGCTGCGTCGGCCATGCGATATGCGGCAGCAACGGGTCCGTTCGGCTCAAGGGCGGTTTCAATCAAGTCCTGTAGCGCTTTTCCTAGACGCCGCATAAGCGGCCGGACCGCAATTGGAGCGTTCACCACAAACTCCTCGTCAGTGAACAACTTCGCCGCAAAATGGTTGTAGTCGATAGCCTGAGAAATCGTCAACCGCACCGACTCTGCCTGCGCCTTGAACTGCTTCATTGCTTTTCCGAGCTTTTCAGACGCTTCCGTGGACTGCGGCTGCTGATTGAATGCCTCCGTGGTTTTTGCCATGTGATCTGCCGCCTTGAACAGGCCTCCAATTTGCGCCTCCAACATTGTTGACGCTAGTCCCCGGATGCCGTACGTAAAGAGATTATCAATTGCCGCACTTGTGACCCAGGAGTTGTTATTGTGCACTGGCAGGTCTGCCAGGAATGGCTCGACATCTCGGTAGAAGTCGCTTCTGTCCTCAGACTCGTTCAAGCCACTCTTGCACTTCACGGCCAAATTCAGTACAGCAAGCGTCTTTTTTGCCAGTTCATTGGGAGCAGCCGCTTGTTCATCCTTTTTGAGGGACTCGAAGTGGTTTTCCACCCACCTTGTGACGGTGGAAAAAATATGCTGTTTCGGGCCCTTTACTTCGCAGATCTCCAAGAACGCGTCGGCGAGCACCGTGGGAACCGAAGTAGTGCCAGTTTAAATCCAGCAAGAAGCGAATTGTTGTGTGCTTGCCGTTTGGCATTCTCAGCCTGACGCTTCGCACGCGCTTCGGCGAAGATAATCGCACGCAGCCCGTTCTCGGCCTTCTTGGCCTGCCCTCCGAAGAACACCATGGCTTCCTCGTACTTGGTTCCCATGCGCTCGCCAAATTCATCCAGTCGCGTGCGAAGCGCGGTAGAACTCGTCTGGGCTTTTGCGTAGAGAGTCTGAGCGAGGCCGCTCGAACCCGGATTGACGACCTGCGCCTGATTGACGATCGGAGGCGGGTTGGCGCCCTGCGCCGGGTTGACGATCGGAGGCGGGTTGGCGCCCTGCGCCGAGTTGACGATCGGAGGCGGGTTGGCGCCCTGCGCCGGGTTGACGATCGGAGGCGGGTTGACGACCGAACTTCCCTTGAGATGCGGCGGGACCGTCTGGCTTGACGAGAGCAGAAGATCTGTCCGCATAGTTACCACTTCCGGAGCGGTCTCGACCGGCCGGTTGTATCCCGAAAAGGCCAGTTCCTTCAGATTAGCAAAAGGCGAATGTTTACCCTCAACCTTCTCAAGAAGTGCTTTCGCTTCCTGAACCAATTTTTTAAGTTTGTCCTGATCTTCTTTGTCGATTGTTTCCAGAAACTCCTCAGCCAATAAATTTCCTGTCAATCGCAGAACAGACTCCTGCTCGGCCAAGGCCACAAGCAATTTCTTGCTTGCTTCTTTGAAGGCGTCAGGTGTGCTGGTGGCCTCAAAAAATGAGCTCACCTCAATTTGGAAATTAATCTCTGGCCAATCGGAAATTTTTTTAAGCAAATTCCCAGGATTGGGCGTTGCTCTTTCGGCCTTTTTAGACGTAGTGAAGGATGGCTTGGCCAACTTCAGGCGATCGGCAGTCTTGGCACCCAGTTTCGAAAGAAGCGTGGCAGCCTGCCAATTGATAGCGTCAATTTCTCTTAACAGGGTGCCGCTACCGCGCTCATCGGCGCGTTTAAATGCACTTTCGCGCGGCCCAGGATCACTCTGCAGTTTTAGTGTCGCGACGTCATCGATAAAATGAAATATCTCATTGTTCTCAACGAAAATGTCTTTTTGTACTGCTTCCGCGGTTTTTTGTACTTTGGTCTTGCTGGCCTCGATGATGCTATTGACGTGCGCGCTGATCTCATTTATTTTGATGCGACGCTTGGAACTGCTTGTCTGGAGGATCTTGTTGATGCCTACTACCGATTTATGGCCACTGTCTATAACTCCTTCTTCAACGGCGCGGGTAACCAAGGCGTCCAAAAGTACTCTGGCTTCCTTGTAATCCTCCGCCCTGCGCCCACTCAGGCGGTACGCCGCAGCCCGCACACCGTTATCTGCGCCCTTCCGATCAAGACACCAGACGTCATCCCGCATGATTCCATCTATCTCGTGTTCGCCTTTCTCTTTTTCAGCGATGAGATATTTCCCTTTATTGGTTGTCAAAGCGCCGTCGAAAGCGACCACCAAGCTGTCGAAGCTCTGCTGAGGCTTGTAATTGTTTACCTTGTTACCCATCGTTCTTCTCCTTAAATCCGAGCCGCCATTTGCGCCATCGCCGGCGCAGATGCAGGAATGGCAATTTCTTCGCTGGTCACATAGCCTTCCCACCACTGCGCAACCGCCGCAAACTGCTCGAGAACGCGCGCGAATTCGCCGCCCTGCACGCTCTCCGGGTCCAGCTCGCGCACAAGGAGCAGATCCCCTGCCTCGCCGCCCATGCCGATACGGGCGCCACCGGTGTCGCGCCACAGCGTGTTGTAGGAAAGTGCAGTCTTGTGAACCTGGGCGGCGCGGCCTTCCGGCGGCGTGCCGATGTCGGCACTCAGGACCAGGCGGGCAGGCTCCTCGGCCCATTCGGCGAGGATGAGAACGGTGACTTCGCTCTCGAAGGCGAGTGTCCAGGTGGAATCGTCGTCCTGGACGATGACCGAAAGGTTCTCGGCGTCGGGCCCGACCTCGCCGAGGCGCTGGCTGACGTACTGGGGATCGAAATGAAAGCTCACAGGCGTGACTCCGGCAGTGAAACGGTTCGTACCCCCTCGCATGGAGGTACTCCTGCCTGAGTAACGCGGGAAGCTCTAGGGTTCCATGGCCCCTTCAGCGCTTCAGAGGCCGCGCCAGAAGTCGATCAGCAGCTGGGCAAATTCCACCGGCCGCTCCACCGCGCTGAGGTGCGCGGCATCGATGCGGGCCAGCTTCGCGCCGGGAATGGCCTGCGCCATGGCCTCGGACATGGCGGGCGGGGTGGCCTCGTCCTGGTTGCCGGCAATCACCAGCGTGGGCGTGCGGATGGCGCGGTTGCTCTCGCGGAAGTCGATGGCAGCCACCGCCTCGCAGCTGGCGATGTAGCCGGCCGCGTCGGTGGCGACCAGGGTGTCGTGCAGGCGGCGCGCGGTCTCGGCACCCTCGGGCGTGCTCACGTAGGCGGGGGTGAGCCAGCGCGCGACGGCGCCGGGCGCGATGGCCGCCACGCCCTGCGCCTGCACCGTCTCGACGCGTGTGCGCCACGGTGCGCGGTCGGTGTACCAGGCGGAGGAATTTGCAATCACCACGCTGCGCAGCAGCTCGGGATGCTTCGGCGCCAGCGCCTGCGCCGTCATGCCGCCCATCGAGAGCCCGACGAAATGCACCGGCTCGCCCTCGGTCTCGCGCGCGATGAGCGCGGCGGCATCGTCGGCCAGCGCCTGCAGGCTCAGCGGGCCGGGCACCACCTCCGAAGCGCCGTGGTTGCGGTGGTCGTAGCGCAGCACCGTATGGGCCCGCGCCAGCACCTCGGCCACGCCGTCCCACATGTGCAGGTCGCAGCCCAGCGCATGGCTCAGCACGACGATGGGGCCCTCGCCCTCGCGCAGCACGTTGAGACGCGTCATGCCTTGTCCTCCTTGCTGCGCTCCTCGAGCAGGCCCTTCTCGCGCAGGATCGCGGTGGCGATGCCGAAGGCATGGTTGGCCACCGGCACGCCGCAATAGATGGCGGCCATCATGATCACTTCCTTGATCTCCTCGGGCGACAGGCGCGACTCGGGCGGGCCATCGAGCGCGGCGCGCACGTGCATTGCGAATTCCTCGTAGGCATGGATGCCCAGCATCATCGACAGCACCATGAAGCGGCGCGTCTTGTCGCCCAGGGCCGGGCGGCCCCAGATGTCGTTCCACGCGTGGCGCGTGATCAGTTCCTGGAACTCGCTGTTGAAGGCGTTGCGGTTGGCCAGGGATTTGTCGACCCAGGCATCGCCGAGGATGCGGCGGCGGTTGAGGAGGCCGGCTTCGTAGTCGCCGGCGGGCGGTGAGGAGGATGCGGTCATCGTGCGTGGTTCCCTTGGTTCAACTGGTCCTGCAGGGCATGAACCTGCGCCAGCGCGATGGTGGAGGCCGCGCCGGCCATGGCCGGGTCGAACCACTCGTCGGCGGCCTCGGCCGGCAGCTCGGCGCGCAGGCGCTCGATGTTGCCACGCATGCGCGCGGCGTCGATCTGCAGGCCGGGCAAGGCCGCGGCCAGGGCGCGCACGCTGCCGTGCGCGCTCATCAGCAACTGGGGCCATTCGGCCAGCTCGGCCTGCCAGGCGCCCAGGGCGCGCTCGTGCTCTTGCGGCATGGCGGCCAGCAGCGCGGCCACGCGCTGCGGGGCACGTTGCGCGGCGGCCAGCGCCACCATCGAGGCCACGGGATTGCGCTTGTGCGGCATGGCGGACGAACCGCCGCGGCCGGGCTCGCTGGGCTCGGCGACTTCGCCGACTTCGTACTGGCCCATGAGCGCGATGTCCCTGGCGATCTTGCCGAGGCTGCCGACCATCAGGCCCAGCTCGCAGCCGAGCGCCACCCATTCGTCGCGCTGCGTGTGCCAGGTCTGGCCAGGGTCGCCCAGGCCCAGTTCCTGCGCCATGCGGCGGCGCACCGCGGGCCCCTGCCCTTTCATCTGCGCCAGCGTGCCGACGGCGCCGCCGAGCTGCACCTGCAGCGCGCGGCGCGCCGCCTCGGCCAGCCGCGCGCGGCTGCGCACCAGCGGCGCGGCCCAGCCGGCGCACTTGAGGCCGAAGCTGGTCACCGAGGCCGGCTGCATCAGCGTGCGCGCGAGGATGGGCGTGGCAGCGTGCTGCTTCGCATGCGCGAGCAGCGCCTGCGCAGCCTTGTGCAGGTCGGCCTCGACCAGCGCCACGGCCTCGCGCGTGACCAGGGCCATCGCGCTATCGATCACGTCCTGGCTGGTGCTGCCGAAATGCACGAAGGGCACGGCCTCGGCGTTGAAGAGGCCGACCGACTCCTTGAGGCTCTTGACCAGCGGGATCGCGACGCTGCCGGCGCGCCCGCTGTCGCGCACGATCTTGGCGACGTCGAAGAGCTCGACCTTGCAGCTGCCGACGATGGAGCGCGCGGCCGATTCGGGGATCAGGCCCTCGGCCGCCTGCGCATTCGCCAGCGCGGACTCGAAGCGCAGCATGGCGGCGACGAAGGCGTGGTCGCTGAAGGCGGCCAGGGTTTCGGAGGTGGAGAGGAAGCCCTCGAAGATGCTCATGGGAAGCTTCAGTAAGCGACGCGCGCCGTCGCCCGCAGCTCGTCCGGCGTGGCGGTGCCGTAGCCGAAGAACTCGAGGTAGGCGGGGATCATTTCGAACAGCATGTCGGTGCCGACCTGCACCGCGCAGCCCTTGTCTTTGGCGGCACGCAGCAGCGGCGTGTATTCGGACTTCATCACGACCTCGCCGACGAAGGTCGAAGGCGCGATGCGGTCCACGTCGAAGGGTAGCGGATCGTCCTTCTTCATGCCCAGCGGCGTGGCATTGACCACCAGGTCGTGGCCGGCCGGGTCCTTGGAGCCGCTGGCCACGCGCAGCGCGGGGTAATGCGCCTTCAGCCGCTCGCCGAGCGCCTCGGCCGATTGGGCCCGCGTGTCGAAGAGCGAGAGCTCGGCCACGCCGGCCGCGGCCAGCGAGGCCGCGATGGCCGAGCCCACGCCGCCGCTGCCCGAGACCAGCACGCGCGCGCCTTCCAGCTTGCAGCCCTTGCGCTGCACGCCGCGCACGAAGCCGGCGCCGTCGAACTGGTCGCCGACCAGCCGGCCGTCGGCCTCCTTGCGCACGGCGTTGCAGGCGCCGGCGATCTTTGCGGCGGGCGTGAGCTCGTCGACCAGCGCCATGGTGGTGACCTTGTGGGGCATGGTCACGAGCGCGCCGCGGATGTTGCTCATGCGGAACAGCAAGGGAAAGAAGGCCTCGTAGTCCTCGGGCTTGACGCCCATGGGCACGACGACCGCGTCGATGCCGCGGGCCTCGAACCAGGGGTTGTAGATCATCGGCGCCTTGAAACTCTCGGTCGGATAGCCGACGTGCGCGATGAGGGTGGTCTTGCCTGAAATGTTGATCATGATGTGATGGGGACCCGAAGGCCTGTTCGCGCCGCCTCTTCGACGGCCAGCGTGACGGCCAGCGTGCGGATGGCGTCGCGCACCGTGACGCGCGGCGGCGCCTCGCGCCGCACGACGGCACAAAAATGTTCGAGCTGGTGTGTCAGCGGATCGATCTCGCGGATCTCGACCCGGCTCTTCACCAGCGGGTTCTGCCAGGAGGCCGGGCCCAGGTACTCGTAGAGGCACATCGTGGGCACCTGCAGCGAACCGCGCGTGCCGGCGATCACGTAGCAGTCCTGGTCGGGGTGCTGCTCGAAAGCGGCGTTCTCGCCCGAGTTCTGCTCCCAGCTGCGGGGGCTCGCCGCCGCGTCCGAGAGCATGAAGGTGCCGAGCGCGCCGTTGGCGAAGCGCAGGTTGACGGCGACCGTGTCCTCGACCTCGAAGCCGCGCACGGCGTGGGAGCCGAAGGCCTGCACCTCGACGATCTCGCCCACCAGCGCACGCAGGTTGTCGATCTCGTGGACCAGGTTGATCAGGATCGGGCCGCCGCCCTTCCGCCGGCGCCAGTCGGCGTCGAAGTAGTCGTCGGGCTTGTGGAAGGTGGCGCTGGCAGTCACCGCCACCAGCCGGCCCAGGCGGCCGCTGGCGATGGTGTCGCAGGCGGCTTCCAGGATGCCGCTGTGGCGCCGGTGGTGGCCGACGAGGATCGGCACGCCGGCTGCTTCGGCCGCATCGGCCAGCTGCCTGGATTCGTCCAGCGAGCCACCCACGGGCTTTTCGACCAGCGCCGGCACGCCGGCCTCGACGCAGGCCAGCGCGCCCGATACGTGCAACGCGTTCGGCGTGGCCAGGATCACGCCGTCGGGCCGTTCGGCGGCCAGCATCGCCTCGAGCGTCGGGTACAGGGGCACGCCGGCCTCGGCAGCCAGCGCGGCCGTGCTGGGGAAAGGATCGGCGAAGGCCGCCAGCTCGCAGGCGCTGCTCGCGAGCATGCGCTTCCAGTGGGCCCGGCCGATCAGGCCGGCCCCGGCGATCGCGAGACGCAGCTTCCCCATGGTGCTCTCCTTCAGGCCCGACGCCCGGGCCTACTTGCGGACTTTAGCCACCTCGGCCATCAGTTCCTTCACCGTCGCCTCGCCGACCGAGGCCGAATACTTGTCGATCACGGGCTTGACCTTGTCGCGCAGCTTGGCCATCTCGGCCGGCGGCAGCTCGGTGACGATCATGCCGGCCTTCTTGAGCGAGTCGAGCGCGGTGTCGGCCGCCGCGCGCGAGGTCTCGCGCTGGAACTTCGTGGCTTCGGCCGCCGAGTCCTCGATGATCTTCTTTTCCTCGGCGCTCATGCCGTCCCAGGCCTTCTTGCTGATGATCAGCGCCTGCGGGTTGTAGATGTGGCGGGTCTGCGTGATGTGCTTTTGCACCTCGGCGAACTTCGAGGAGGCGATCACGGTGTTGGGGTTCTCCTGGCCGTCGACCGCCTTCTGGTCCAGCGCCGAGTACAGCTCCGGGAAGGGCATCGGCGTGGCGTTGGCGCCCAGCGTGTTGAAGAGGTCGATGTAGATCGGCGACTGGATCACGCGGATCTTGAGGCCGGCGATGTCCTCGGCCTTGGCGATCGGGCGCTTGCTGTTGGTCAGGTTGCGGAAGCCCAGGTCCCAGTAGCCCAGGCCGTGCAGGCTCTTCTCGTCGAGCTTGGCGAGCAGCTTCTTGCCGAAGGGGCCGTCGGTCACCGCATCGGCCTCTTGCGCGCTGTTGAAGAGGAAGGGGAAGTCATAGGCCGCGAACTCCTTCACCTGCGCCGTGAGGATGCCGGCATTGAGCACCGTGACCTCGATGGTGCCGCCCTGCAGTGCAGACACGGTCTGCAGGTCGCCGCCCAGCGTGCCGCCGGGGAACAGCTTGACCGTGATCTTCTTGCCCGACTTCTCCGCCACCAGGTCGGCGAACTTCTGCGCGCCCTGCGCCTGCGGGTGGCCGGTCTGGTTCTGGAAGGCGAACTTGAGCGTGCGCTCCTTCACCTGGGCGGCGGCACCGCCCATGGCGACGGCGGCGGCCACGGCGATCAAGGTGTTGCGAAAGATGTTTTTCATGACGTGAGTCTCCTTGGGTTAAATCGGGAAAGCAAAAAAATTCTCAGCCGCTGAGCAGGCGCGCCGGCCAGATGACGAGCTGGGGGAACAGCACCATGAGGAACATCATGGCGAACTCGGCAATGGCGAAGGGCAGCACGCCGCGGGTGACTTCGTCCATCTTCATGCGCCCCACCCCGGCCACCACGTTGAGCACCGTGCCCACCGGCGGCGTGATGAGGCCGATCGAGTTGTTGATGATGAACAGCACGCCGAAGTAGATCGGGTCGATGCCCGCGGCCTTGATCACCGGCATCAGCACCGGCGTGAGGATCAGGATGGTGGGTGTCATGTCCATGGCCGTCCCGACCGCGATCACCAGCAGCATGATGACGAACATCAGCAGCATCGGGCTGGCGATCAGCGGCTGCAGCAGCGCCACCAGCTTGCTCGGCAGGTCGGCCACGGTGATGAGCCAGGCCGAAACCATGGCGGCGGCCACCAGGAACATCACGATCGCGCTGGTCTTGGCGGCGGAGACGAACATGCCATAGAACTGCGAGGGCTTGAGCTCGCGGTAGATCACCGTGGCGACGAAGATCGCATAAACCGCCGCGACCACGGCCGCCTCGGTCGGCGTGAAGATGCCGAAGCGCAGCCCGATCAGGATGATGAAGGGCAGCAGCAGCGCCCAGAAGGAGTCGCGCAGCGCCTTGAGCACCTCGCCCCTGGACTTGCGCGGCGGCGGCTGGATCGTTTCCCTGCGCACCAGCCACCACCAGGTGAACCAGAGCGACGCGCCGATCAGGATGCCGGGGAAGATGCCCGCCAGGAACAGCTTGGAGATCGACACGTTGGCCGCCACGCCGAAGATCACGAAGCCGATCGAGGGCGGGATGATCGGGCCGATCACGCCGGAAGCCGCGATCAGGCCGCCCGAGCGCGCCTTGTCGTGGCCGGCGGCCACCATCATCGGGATCAGCAGCGCCGACAGCGCGGCCGCATCGGCCACCGCGGAGCCCGACAGCGCCGACAGGATGCAGGCCGCCACGATCGCGACGTAGCCGAGCCCACCGCGCACATGGCCCACCACCGCCAGCGCGAGGTTCACGATGCGCCGCGACAGCCCGCCCTGGTTCATGGCCTCGCCGGCCAGCATGAAGAAGGGCACGGCCAGCAGCGGGAAGCTGTCGGCGCCGTTGATCACGTTCTGCGCCAGGATCTGCGCATCGAACAGGTCCAGGTGCCACATCAGCGCGACGCCGCACAAGAGCAGCGAGTAGGCGATCGGCACGCCGATGGCCATGGCGCCCAGCAGGGCACCGAGGAAGATGGCGATCGTCATGTCAGCGTCCGTTCGTCGGGTTGTTGGTGCGGCGCTGCGCGGCTTCTTCGGCATCGCGGCGGGCCAGCTCGGCGTTGATCTTGTCGATGTCGCCCTGCTCTTCCGACTCGTGAACCATCACGAGCTCGGCGTCGCTCAGCTGGCCGCTCAGCGCGCGCCACAGGTCGTATAGCAGGAACACGATCGCCGAGACGCCGAACACCACGCCGACGACGTAGAAGATGGCGACCGAGGCCCCCGTGGTGGGCGCGCTCACGTCCCAGTTGATCAGCGTCTGCTGCCAGCTGCCGGTGAGCAGAAGATAGGAGGCGAAGAGCATCAGCACGTGCGCCACCACCAGGCACAGCTTTTTGCCCCAGGTCGGCAGCTTGGCGATCAGCATGTCGGTGCCCAGGTGGCCGTGCTCGCGCACAGCGACGATAGCGCCCAGGAAGGTCATCCAGACGAAGAGCCAGCGCGACACCTCCTCCGACACCGTGATGCCCGAGTTGAAGCCGTAGCGCAGCACCACGTTGCCGAACACCATCACGACCATGATGGCGAGCATCAGTGCCATCAAGCCCTCGAGCCCCCGGCAGTACCACGAAAAGATTTTTGTCATTGCTTGTCTCCTGTTGCCGTCTTGTTTTCTATGCGCCGATGACCGACTCGCTGATCCAGCGCGCGCTCTTCATGCCGCGCTGACCGACTACCATCGGGTCGGAGTTCACGTAGTCGTCGTTGAAGACCTCGAAGGTGTAGTGGCCGCGGTAGCCCTTCTGCTCCAGCAGCTGCACCAGGTCGCGCACGTCGTGCAGGCCCTCGCCGGGGAACAGGCGCTGGTGGCGCGCCAGCTCGATCATGTCGGCCTGCCGGTCGCTGTACTCGAAGAAGTAGTCGGCCAGCTGCACCAGGAAGATCTTCTCCACCGGCACCTCGGCCAGCTGCGCCAGCGTCTCGGGCGTGTCGTCGCCGTGCACCGACATGTGGAAGCTGTCGAGGTTGAGGCCCACGTTCTGCCGGTTGCAGCGGCGCACGATGTCCCAGGCCTGGTGCCAGCGGTTCACGTGCCGGCCCCAGGACAGCGCCTCGTAGCAGATGCGAATGCCCAGCGGCGTGGCCAGCGTGGCCAGGGTGCGCAGGTCCTCGGCCGCGCGCTCGGGGTCGTCGATGGCCAGCGGCGAGGTGGTGGAGCACACCAGCAGCAGGTCGGTGCCGACCAGCGCCATCTGGCGCAGTTGCTCGCGCGCCATCTCGAGCCGGTGCGGACGCATGGCGTCGGGCGCGCATTCGAAGTCGCGCAGCGGCTGGAAGTCGGTCACCTTCAGGCCGCTGGACTTCACAAGCTCGGCCGCTTTCTCGACCCCGGCCGGATGGGCGATCAGGTCGCGCGCCCACAGCTCGACGCCGGCGAAGCCCGCGGCCTTCATGCATTCGAGCTTGTGGCCGAGGTCGCCCCCCATGGTGACGGTGTTGAAGCCGAAGCGGTCGAGCGAGATGGCCATGGTGTGTGTGGTGCGTGCCGGGTCAGGCGACGCTGTCGGAGTGGTAGCGCAGCGGCGCGTCGATCTCCGCCGCCATCGCCTGGGGATAGATCAGCTCGCGCAGGAAGCGCGCGTCCTCGCGCACGCCATGCGCCGCGGCCGTGTGGCCGAAGAAGTCGAGGTAGTACGGCATCTGCTGGATCAGCATCTCGAAGCCGGCCTGGGCGTTGAGGCCGCGCGCGCGGGCTGCCTGCACCAGCGGCGTGGGCTGGTTGCGCAGCAGGATGTCGAACAGCGCCGCGTGCGGCTCCATGCGCGCCACGTCGACCGGCAGGGCATCGCCCTCCTTCAGGCCCAGCGGCGTGGCGTTGACGACCAGGTCGTAGCCGGCCGGGTCGCTGCTGTCGACCGCGACGGTGGTGGCGTCGAAGAAGGCGTCGAGCTTGGCCGCGACGCCGGCGGCCTTGCCGGCCGAGATGTCATGAAAGGCGATGTGCTCCGCGCCATTGACCGTGCCGCCCTCGGCCAGCGCCACGCCGGCCGCCGCCGCGCTGACGCCGGCGCCCAGGATCAGCACGCGCTTGCCGCGGAAGGGGATGTTGTAGTGGTCCAGCGCGCCCAGCAGGCCTTCGCCGTCGAACAGGTCGCCCTCGAGCTCGCCGTTGGCGATGCGCTTGACCACGTTGACCGAGCCGGCCACCCGGCCGAACAGGCCGGCGCCGTCGAGCAGGTCCACCGCCAGCGGCTTGTGCGGCGGCGCGATCACCATGCCGCGCACGTTCTTGGCGAGGAAAGAGGCCTTGACGAAGACTGCGAAGTCGCGCGTCGCCACGCGTGCCGGCGCCATCACCGCGTCGATGCCGAAGCGCTCGAAGACGGCGTTGAACATGCGCGGCAGGCGAACGTTCGTCACCGGATCGCCGGGGATCAGGTAGAGGTCGGTGCTGCCTGCGATGAAGGGGAACATGGCTTTTGTCTCGCTCGGTGTTGTTCGGCTATCGCGCAAATTGCCGGGGAGCGCCGCTAATGTAGGACGCCGGCTTGCACGACCCAAGAGGAAGGCAGCAGAATAGCGCGCTCATCGCTCGAACGCGATCGATAATCGAACGAATCCAGGGTTTGTCCCCAATGACCATCGATGCCTCCCCTGCCCCGCCCGGACTCGACAAGCGCGACTGGATCGCCGGCCTGGAGCGCGGCGTGTCGGTCATCGAGGCCTTCGACGACGCCCACCCGCGCATGACCGCCAGCGAGGCGGGCCAGCGCACCGGCATGACCCGCACCGCCGCCCGGCGCTACCTGCTGACGCTGCAGCACATGGGCTACGTGGCGGGCGACGGCAAGCTCTTCTGGCTGACGCCGCGGGTGCTGCGCCTGGGGCAGTCGTACCTGGAGTCGGCGCGGCTGCCGCGCATCGTGCAGCCCTTCCTGCAGCGCGTGGCGGCGGGCACGCACGAGATCGCCTACCTCAGCGTGATGGACGGCGACGAGGTGGTCTACATCGCACGCAACGGCCCCAACCGCAGCATGAGCACCGGCTACGTGCTGGGCGCGCGCGTGCCGGCGCAGGTCACGGCCTCGGGCATGCTGATGCTGGCGATGCGCAGCGACGAGGAACGCGGCCACTGGCTGGCCACGCACGAGCTCACCGTCTTCACCTCGCACACCATCTCGAGCAAGGAGCGCATGAAGCTGGAGCTGGCGCGCATCCGCGCGCAGGGCTGGGCGCTGTCGGAGCAGCAGTTGGACCTCAACTCGCGCGGCATCGCGGTGCCGCTGCGCGACCGGCACGGCGAGCTGGTGGGCGCGCTCAACATCACCATGCCGATGGGCCACGAAAGCAGCGACGATGCGGTCGCCCGCGTACTGCCCCTGCTGCGCGAGACGGCGCAGGCGATGCGCAATCTGATCTGAAAGAGCGGCGCAGCGAACCCTTCGCCTGGTCCATCGAAGTGCAACGCATCGACGGCTTCCTGCAGCGCTTCGAACTCACGCCGATCGAGACTGCGCCGACGCAGGAGCTGGCGGCCGAAGCTGGGACAGCTCATTCGCCGCTGGCCGGGGAAACATTTGGTCTTTGCGAAAAAGCGCGTGACTGACGTCCTGTCCCTCTGGTAGCGCTGGGAGCGGGGACGCCGGCAGGCCGGAAACGGTGAGCCAGGACACATTTCAGCGACAAAAGACCAGATTTACTCTGGCCTGATCGGCCCCAGAATCCGGCCCCTCGACGGGAGTGGGGCCGCAGCGCTGACGCGCTGGCTTGGCCTCCCCCGGGTGTTGGGAGGCAAAGAGTTGAACAAGCATCTTTACAGGGTCGCCTGAGAAAGCAAAAGGCCGCAAGAGGCCAGGAACGAAATTCCCCCTCTTGCGGCCTCCGCTTGATGCCAGCTCTCCGGCCCTCAGCCCGCCGCCTTCGCCAACCTCCCATCCTCAATCGTCTGCTCCCGCATCCGCTCATAGTCCGGCTTAGGCACCGGCACTGCATCCGGATTGCCCAGATCGTTCATGTGAATGCGATACGTCTCCCGCGCACTCAGCGCGGCAATCGCCGCAATCACCGTGATGCCGAAGGCCAGCGAGCCGACGATCAGCGGGATGTTGGGTGCGCCGGGAGGCGCCACGGTGGCGAACAGCGCCGGCAGCATGGCCGTGATGGCGGTGCCGATGTTCTGCGAGATCGCCATCGCCGAGACGCGGGTGCGGGTCGGGAACAGCTCGGGGTAGAAGCTCGGGAACACGGCGTTGTAGCCCTGGTAGACCACGCCCCACATCAGCAGCGACATGCAGATCGCCAGCGGCACGTTCTTGATGCTGATCGCATAGAGGTAGCCGAAGGCCAGCAGGCCCGACGCCAGCGCGCCGAAGATGATGGGCGGCCTGCGGCCGATCTTGTCGGACAGGTTGCCCACATAGGGAATGACCGCCACCGCGAGGATGTTGCCCAGCACAGGAATCCACAGGTAGATGTCCTTCGCGAAGCCGATGCCGTAGGCGGCCTGCACCGCGTAGGCGGCGCCGAAGATGGTGGCGACGACCGGGATCACGTTCATCAGCGCCATGCACACCACGCGCAGCATGTCCTTCCAGCTGTACTTGAAGGCGTCGACGATGGGCGAGCGCGGGCGCTGGTGCTGCTGGCCTTCCTCGGCGAAGGCAGGCGTCTCGTCGACCTCGCGGCGGATGATGTAGCCCGCGACGATCACGATGAAGCTCAGCAGGAAGGGAATGCGCCAGCCCCAGCTGTTGAACTGCTCGGTGGGCATGTAGTGCGCGAGCGGCAGGAACACCGCCGCCGCCAGGATCTGGCCGGCCTGCACGCCCTGCAGCGTGAAGCTGGCGAAGAAGCCGCGCCTTCCGAAAGGCGCGTGCTCCAGGATCATCGAACTGGCGCCCGAGATCTCGCCGGCCACCGCGAAGCCCTGCACCAGGCGGCAGATCACGAGCAGCAGCGGGGCCAGCAGGCCGACCTGGTCGTAGGTGGGCAGCAGGCCGACCGCGATGGTCGAGAAGCCCATCAGGAACATGCACAGGACCAGCACCTGCTTGCGGCCATGGGTGTCGCCCCAGTGGCCGAGGAAGAAGGCGCCGATGGGCCGCGCCACGTAGCCGACGCCGTAGGTCGCCAGCGAGGCGACGATGGCGATCTTCGGATCGCCCTTGGGGAAGAAGATCTGCGGAAAGATCAGCGACGCCGCGGTGGCGTAAATGAAGAAGTCGTAGTACTCGAGCGCCGAGCCGATCCAGCCGCTGGCGGCGGCCTTCTTCGACTGGTGCCGGCCGCTGGGCTCGTGCTCCTGGGGTTTGCTCATGGAATGTCTCCGTTGGATTGGGGGCGAGGCGACTGTAGGTCTGCCCTGGGATCGCCGGCAATGTGACGGCCGAGCGCCGCGTTCGATCATCGATCGCTGCTGTGCGACTTTCGCGCGGAATAGGGGTTTGTCCGAGTCCGCGGATTGCAAGGGGTGCGGATCGATACCGTGATGCCGCCCTACCCCTCCACAGAGGCCCGCCACCCGCCTGAACACATACTTTTTTGCATTTTTCCGGGTTAACCCGGGATGGCCTTGCCACGGCCCGCTTCTACTATTTATTCAACTTGAATTAATTAATCAGCGCTTCCGCAGAACAAGGAGACAGCCAGTGACGACAGCCGGTCCCGGTCGGGGCACGAACTCGGTCAACCTGCGCCTCTACAACGAGCGCAGCCTGCTGCAGCGCCTGCGCCGCGCCGGCGAGGCTTCGAAGGCGGACCTCGCGCGCTGGGCCCAGCTCACCAACACGGCGGTGGGCAGCATCGTGCAGTCGCTGGAGGAATCGCGCCTGATCGAGCCCGCCGGCCGCCGCCAGGAAGGCCAGCGCGGCCAGCCCGCCGGGTTGTACCGCGTGAATCCCGAGGGCGCCTACGGCATCGGCGTGCGGCTGGACCGCACCAGCATCGAGACGGTGATGATCGACCTGGGCGGCCGCATCCTGGCGCGCGCCGCGCACGACCTGCTGCTGCCCCACCCCGACAAGGCGCTCGCGCTGGTGCGCGAGGACGTGCTGCGCATGATCGACACGCTCGACCGCGCCCAGCGCGGCCGCCTCATGGGCATTGGCCTGGCCCAGCCCTACAACCTCGGCGCCTGGCTGCGCGAGCTCGACCTGGAAGCCGACTTCCGCATCTGGGACGAGGTGGACTTCGGCGAGATGCTGGCGCAGGCGGTCGACCAGCCGGTCTTCAAGGAAAACGACGGCAACGCGGCCGCCATTGCCGAGCTGTTCTTCGGCGTCGGGCGCGAGGAAAACGACTTCCTCTACATCTTCATCGGCGCGGCGCTGGGCGCCGGCGCGGTGATCGGCGGCGAAAGCCTGCGCGGCGCCAGCGGCAACGCGGCCGACCTGGGCCTGATGCCGGTGCCGCCCAGCCGCCTGGCCTCGGCGCCGGTGCCGGCGCGCCGCTGGGACATCCTGCTGTCGCGCGCCTCGCTCAACGCGCTCACGCGCCACCTGCGCCACCAGGGCATCGCGGTGCATGACCACGCCGGCCTCGACGCCTGCGTCCAAGCGGGCCGGCCCGAGGTGAGCGAATGGCTGGAGGACTGCATCGACGCGCTGGTGCCCTCCACCCGCGCCTCGCTGGCGGTGCTGGACCTGCCGGTGGTGGTGATCGACTGCGACATCGACAGCGGCCTGATCGACCAGCTGATGCAGGGCCTCGACCAGGGCCTGCGCGCCATCGCCCCCGAGGCGCGCCAGACCCCACGCATCCTGCGCGGCAGCTTCCGCGCCGACGCCGGCGCCATCGGCGCGGCCAGCCTGCCGATGTTCTTCAACTTCTCGCCGCGCGCGGACGTGCTGCGCGGCCATTCCCACCCCCGCCACCAGGAGACTGCGAATGCATGACTCCCCGCCTGCGCTGCTCGAGCTGCGCAAGATCTCCAAGACCTTCCCCGGCGTCAAGGCGCTGCAGGACGTGCAGCTGCGCGCCAGCGCCGGCCGCGTCCACGCGCTGATGGGCGAGAACGGCGCCGGCAAGTCGACGCTGATGAAGGTGCTCTCTGGCGCCTACATGCCCGACCCCGGCGCCGAGATCCTCATCGACGGCAAGCCGGTCCACATCGACGGGCCGCTGGCAGCCAAGCACCTGGGCGTGTCGGTGATCTACCAGGAGCTGAGCCTGGCGCCCAACCTCACGGCCGCCGAGAACATCTACATGGGCCGGGCGCTGCGCCGCGCCGGCCTGGTCGACCGCGCCGGCATGCACGCCGCCTGCGAGGCGACGCTGCAGCGGCTGGGCGCCGACTTCGGGCCGGCCGTGCGCGTGGCCGAGCTGTCGATCGCGCAGCGCCAGCTGGTGGAGATTGCGCGCGCGGTGCATTTCGACTGCCGCATCCTGGTGATGGACGAGCCGACCACGCCGCTGTCCACGCACGAGACCGACCGCCTCTTCGCGCTGATCCGCCGGCTGCGCGACGAGGGCATGGCCATTCTGTACATCAGCCACCGCATGGACGAGATCGACGAGCTGGCCGACGAGGTCACGGTGCTGCGCGACGGCAGCTACGTGGGCACGCTCAGCCGCGCCGAGCTCTCGCGCGACCGGCTGGTGAAGATGATGGTGGGCCGCGACCTCTCGGGCTTCTACCGCAAGGAACACCACGGCCAGCACACCGGCGAGAAGGCGCTGACGGTGCGCGACCTGCGCGACGGCCGGCGCGTGCACGGCTGCAGCTTCGAGATGCATGCGGGCGAGGTGCTGGGCCTGGCCGGGCTGGTCGGCGCCGGCCGCACCGAGCTGGCGCGGCTGATCTTCGGGGCCGATCCGCGCACCGGCGGCGATGTGTCGCTGAACGGCAGCGGCGCGGTGCTCGACATCGCGCGGCCGATCGACGCGATCCGCTCGGGCATCCTCTACCTCACCGAGGACCGCAAGGGCCAGGGCCTGTTCCTCGACCTTTCGGTGCGCGACAACATCAACGTGATGGTGAGCCCGCGCGACGCCAGGCCGGGCGGCGTGATGGACGGCAAGCGCGCCGCGCAGCGTGCCCGCGACGCGATCTCGCAGCTCTCCATCCGCGTCCCCTCGGCGCGCATCAACGTCGGCTCGCTCTCGGGCGGCAACCAGCAGAAGGTGCTGCTCGCGCGCCTGCTGGAGCTGGCGCCGAAGGTGCTGATCCTCGACGAGCCCACCCGCGGCGTCGACATCGGCGCCAAGAGCGAGATCTATCGCTTGATCGACGAGCTGGCTCGGCGCGGCGTCGCCGTGCTGGTGATCTCGAGCGAGCTGGCCGAGGTGGTGGGCATCTGCGACCGCGTGATCGTGATGCGCGAAGGCCACCTGGTCGGCGAGGTCGGCGGCGCGAGCGCGCTGGCCATCACGCAGGAAAACATCGTCGCGCTCGCCACCGGCGCGGCCGCCACCCACACGCTCGTGCTGCATTGAAGCCCGCGGCGCATCCAGGAGACATCGACATGAACAAGCACACCGCCGCCCTCGCGACGCCCCACAACCCCGCCCTGCCGGGCGCCCTGCGCGGCGCCAGCGGCAAGGAGATCATGCGCGCCCTCGGCATGCTGCCGGTGCTGGTGCTGCTGTGCATCGGCTTCAGCTTGGCGAGCGAGAACTTCTTCAGCCTGCAGAACCTGTCGATCATGACGCAGCAGGCCTCGATCAACATCGTGCTGGCCGCCGG
The DNA here is from genome assembly GCF_057657375.1 of Variovorax sp. Soil_C_12. NCBI lineage: Bacteria > Pseudomonadati > Pseudomonadota > Betaproteobacteria > Burkholderiales > Comamonadaceae > Variovorax > Variovorax sp. Soil_C_12. Next base: position 400,431 of record NZ_JBDGIO010000005.1, read on the forward strand.
CATGACCTTCGTGATCCTTACCGCCGGCATCGACCTGTCGGTGGGCTCGATCCTCGCCGTCTCGGCGGTGGCGGCGATGCTGGTGTCCAACATCCCGGGCCTGGGCATGCTGGGCATCGCAGCGGGACTGGGCTGCGGGCTGGTGTTCGGGCTGATCAACGGCGTGCTGATCGCCTTCCTCAAGTTGCCGCCCTTCATCGTCACGCTGGGCTCGCTGACCGCCGTGCGCGGCATCGCGCGCCTCTTGGGCAACGACACCACCGTGTTCAACCCGCAGCTGCCCTTCGCCTTCATCGGCAACGGCGAGGTGCTGGGCATTCCCTGGCTGGTGATCATCGCCTTCGCGGTGGTGGCGCTGTCGTGGTTCATCCTGCGCCGCACGGTGCTGGGGCTGAACATCTATTCGGTCGGCGGCAACCCCGAGGCGGCGCGCCTGGCGGGCATCAAGGTCTGGGCGGTGCTGCTCTTCGTGTACTGCACCTCGGGGCTGCTCTCGGGGCTGGGCGGGGTGATGGCCTCGGCCCGGCTCTACGCGGCCAACGGGCTGCAGCTGGGCGCGTCCTACGAGCTGGACGCGATCGCGGCGGTGATCCTCGGCGGCACCAGCTTTGTCGGCGGCACCGGCTCCATCCTCGGCACGCTGATCGGCGCGCTGATCATCGCGGTGCTGACCAACGGACTGATCCTGATGGGTGTCTCGGACATCTGGCAGTACATCGTCAAGGGCCTGGTGATCATCGGCGCGGTCGCGCTGGATCGCTATCGCCGCAAAGACTCTGCTCGGACCTGAGCCCCTCTTCCCTTCACTCACTCAACCACCAACGGAGACTGTTCCTATGCGCAAATCCCTGTTCGCCCTCGCCGTGATCGCCGCGGCGCTCGCCGCCCCCGCCGTGCAGGCCCAGAACAAGCAGATCAAGAGCGTCGGCATCACGCTCGGCTCGATGGGCAACCCCTTCTTCGTCGCGCTCGCCAAAGGCGCCGAGGCCAAGGTCAAGCAGTACAGCCCGAACGCCAAGGTCAACGCGCTGTCGGCCGACTACGACCTGAACAAGCAGTTCTCGCAGATCGACGGCTTCATCGCCTCGGGCGCCGACATGATCCTGGTCAACGCGGTCGACGCCAAGGCCATCGAGCCCGCGCTGCAGAAGGCCAAGAAGGCCGGCATCGTGGTGGTGGGCGTGGACGTGGCGGCCAACGGCGCCGATGCGACGGTGCAGACCAACAACGTGCAGGCCGGCGAGATCGCCTGCCAGTTCATCGTCGAGAAGCTCGGCGGCAAGGGCAACGTGATCATCCAGAACGGGCCGCAGGTGTCGGCGGTGATCGACCGCGTGAACGGCTGCAAGACGGTGTTCAAGAAGAACCCCGACATCAAGGTGCTGTCGGACGACCAGGACGCCAAGGGCTCGCGCGAGGGCGGCCTCAACGTGATGCAGAACCACCTCACGCGCTTCCCGAAGGTCGACGCGGTGTTCGCCATCAACGACCCGCAGGCCATCGGTGCCGACCTGGCGGCCAGGCAGCTCAACCGCAAGAACATCGTGATCACCTCGGTCGACGGCGCGCCCGACATCGAGACCGCGCTGAAGAGCGACACCCAGGTGCAGGCCTCCGCCAGCCAGGACCCGTACATGATCGCGCAGAAGGCGGTGGAGATCGGCCACGACATCATGAACGGCAAGAAGCCGGCCGAGCCGATGACGCTGCTGCCCTCGACGCTGATCACGCGCACCAACGTCAAGGACTACAAGGGCTGGCAGTCGCCCCGCTGATCGCACTCGATTCACACACAAGGACAGGGAGACGGCCATGTTCGTGGTCTGCGGCGAAGCGCTGATGGATGTCTACATGGGCGAGTGGACCTCCACCGGATTGACGCTCGATGCCCGCGTCGGCGGCTCGCCGCTCAATGTGGCGCAGGGGCTGGCCCGGCTGGAACGGCCGGTGGCGTTCCTGACGGGCCTGTCCACCGACGCCTCCGGCGAGCGCCTGCTGGCGTCCTTGCGCGCCGAGGGCGTCGACACCTCGCTGGTGCTGCGCGGCGACGCGCCCAGCACGCTCAGCGTGGTGAGCCTGGACGCTGCCGGCGTGCCGCGCTACGCCTTCCACGGCAAGGACGCGGCCGACCGACAGATCACGCACGAGACGATGCCGGCCCTGCCGGACGCCACGCGCGTGCTGCAGTTCGGCTCCTACGCGCTCGCGGTGGAGCCGGTCGGCAGCGCCCTGCGCGCGCTGGCGGCGCGCGAGCGCGCGCGGCGGCTGATCGCCTACGACCTGAACGTGCGGCTCAATGTCGAGCCCGACCTCGCGCACTGGCGCGATGTGGTCGGCTTCATGGCGCCGCTGGCGCATCTGATGAAGACCAGCGACGAGGACCTGGCCCTGCTCTATCCGGACGAAAGTCCCGAGCAGATTGCCGAGCGCTGGCTGGGCCTGGGCGCGTCCCTGGTGGTGGTCACGCGCGGCCGCGACGGCGCCACCGCCTGGACCCGGGAGGCACGCGCCGATGCGCCCTCGCCGCCCATCACGGTGGTCGACACCGTGGGCGCCGGCGACACCTTCCAGGCCGCGCTGCTGGCCTGGCTCGACGAGCAGGATGCCTTGACGCCGCAGGCGCTGGCCGGGCTCGACGCCGCGGCGCTGCAGAGCGCGCTCGGCTTCGCGGCGCGCGCCGCCGCCCTCACCTGCTCGCGCCGCGGTGCCGACCTGCCGAGGCGCTCGGAGCTGCGTTGAGGGGCCTCGCTGCGTCCGCCAGTTGCCGCAGCGCCGCCGACAGTGAGGGATAGGCGAATCGGAAGCCGGCGCGCAGCGCCACGATCGGCGCCGCATGCTGGCCTTGCGTGAGCAACTCCGCCATCTCGCCGAGCGTGCGCTCCAGGATCCATGCAGGCACGCGCAGTCGCGTTCTGCGCCCGTGGACCGCGGCCATTTCCCGCGCGAACTTCGCCTGCGCGACCACCTCGGGCGCGACGCCGTTCACCGGCCCATGCAGGCCTTCGTGCGCCATCGCGAAGCGCATCAGTGCGATCGCATCGTCCAGATGCACCCAGGGCACCGGCTGCCGGCCGTTGCCGATGCAGGCGCCGAGACCGAGGCGCGCCGCGAAGTCCAGCCCCGGGAAGGCGCCGCCGCCATGGCCCAGCACGATGCCCAGGCGGACGCGGACCACGCGCACGCCCAGGGCTTCGGCGCGCTGAGCTTCGTGCTCCGCGGCCACGCACAGCGCCGACTGGAAGCGGCCCGGCTGCGGCGGCGCCGCCTCGTTGAGCTGGAGCTGTGCGCCGGGCAGTCCGTAGTAGCCCACGGCCGATGCGCTGACCAGCACGCATGGCGCTTCGTCGAGGCGGCGCATGAGCTGCAGCAGCCGTTCCATGGTCTGCGTGCGGCTCTCGACGAGCAGCCGGCGGCGCGCGGCGGTCCATGGAAAGCCCAGCACCGGCGCGCCTGCAAGATGAACGATGGACTGGATGCGCGTCTCGCACGGGATGTCGTCGAGCCGGTCGACCGCCCAGACGCGGTGGTCGAACAGGCGACGCGCCTGACGCACGTCTCGGGTCAAGACGATGACGCGCTGGCCCTCATCGAGCAGCCGGCGCACGAGCGCAGTGCCCACGAAGCCGGTGCCGCCGGTGACGAGCACGGTGTTCGCGCCTGCGGCGGGTCGATCGGCCCGCGGCAGGGCCGCGCCCGCGTGGGCCCTCCGTGCATGCCAGTGCATCGCAGCCCGCGCGTTGCGCACGCTCCAGAACAGCACCACGACTCCGCCGAGCGTGAAGAACCAGCTCCACAGGCCGTGATGCACGGGCACCAGCGCAGTCGGGCTGCGCAACCCATGCAGGAACACCGGCGCCAGTAGCCCCAGCAGGACGCCGAAGTTCACCGCGAGCACCGTGTGGAGCACCCGCTCCAGCGGAGGCAGGGTGCGCGTGCGGTCCTCCTCGAGGAAGTCGGCGCAGGTGATGACCAGCTCGGCCATCAGCAGACCGGCGGGCAGCAATGCCCACAGGCCCCGCCACTCGAGCCAGGCAAGGCCGATGAAGAGCAGGCCGTAGACCGCCTCCCGCGCCGCATGCAGCGCGAGCTCGAGCCGCGCGGAGGCCCGCTGCGGCAGCCGCGCGCCGAGCTCGTGGTGCCACAGGTTGTCGAAGGCGCCCAGCAACGCCTGCGCAAGCAGAAGGGAATAGAAGGCGTTCATGCGCGGATCTCCTCGGGGTCGTGGAACACGCCGGACTGGCGGAAGGTGATGCCCCACCACGGATGGACCATGGAGAGGACGAAGCGAAAACGACCCGCGCCCAGGTCGTGGTGCTCGACGCGGCAGGTGCCCGGCGTCAGCACATGCGGAATGGAGAGCCGCCGGCCCGCCAGGGCGAAGAAGTAGCGGCGGCTCTGGAAGACCAGCGCACCGTCTTCCTCGAAGACTTCGAGCGCCATCGACAGGCCGCCGTCGGTGCGCTCGACCAGCCGCCCGCGCGCATCGGCCAGCTTGGTCGAGCGCACGACCTTCTCCTGACCCGCGAGCGCGAGGTGGCGCTCCCAGACCACGCCGCCCCGGCCGTCGCCGTAGACCCGCACCCGCGCGGCCGCATCGCCGCGCGCGGCGCTCAACGGACCGCCGAGCAAGGCACTGGCCCACGCGAAAACCCGGCCGATCGGCGAGCAATGCATCGCGAGTTCGCCGGCGTAGACGACGTCGCGATGCGCCCGCGCGAAGCGGCGCTGCACGGCGGCCGGCAGACGGCGCCAGCCTTCTTCGCCAAGCAATGACTGCAGGTCCAGGGCGGGCCGCGTCTCATCTGCGGCGCCGGCGATCCAGGGAAGGGAATGGAGCTTCATGCCTTCCCTGTTGCAGTCGCCGTGCCACGCGGCAAGTGCTTGATACCAAAGGACTTTTTCACGGAACTGTTGCCGTGGTTGACAGCTCGCGCAGGCCGGGTGTCAACCTCGTTTACAGTCCGACCCCAGCAAATGACACTGCACATCGTCCTGGCCCTGTCGCTCGTGGAAACGCTGGTTCTGGCCGGCGTGCTGCTGCATTGGGCCAAGGCCGTGCCGGGCGCGCGGCTGCTCACGGTCTTCCTGTTGGGCGTGGCCACGTGGATCGTCAGCAACGAGCTGCCGAACTGGATCGGCCCCGCCGCCATTCCATGGGCCCTGCGCCTGGGCGCCACCATTCCGCTGACCTCGGCTGCCTTCCTGCATTTCTGCGTGCGCTTCTGCGGGCTCGAGAAGCGCTTCGTGCACGGGGTGCGGCTGGCCTATGTCATCGCCGTCGCCGTGATGTTGTTGACCTGGATCGTCTTGCCGGGCGAATTCATCCACTTCCCGGCCTTCACCGGCGTGGAATGGGTCGTGGTGCCGAACTGGGCCGGCTGGACCGCCTCGATGGTCTGGGCGCTGCTGGCCGCGGCCGGCGTCTCGATCCTTCTTCACCGGCTCTGGCGCACCAACGACCCCCGCGAGCGCCGGCAGCTCGCCGCGGTGGCGGTGTCCTGCGGCTGGGGCCTGGTCTGCGCCTCGGGCTACGGCTTCGCCGCGCTGGGCATTGCGCAGTACCCGTGGCAGGTGCTCGCGATGCCGGCCTATCCGGTCATCCTGGTCTACGGCATCCTGCGCTACCAGGTCTTCGTCGCCAATGCCTGGGCCCGGCGCGCGCTGGCCTGGACGCTCCTCGTGGGGCTGGGCCTCTTGGCCGTGCCGCTGACCTTGCTGCTGCCGCTCGATTCGCGCTGGCTCAGCGGTGCCGCCGTGGCCGTGGTGTGCCTCGCGCTCAACGGGCCGGTGCGGCGTTTCGCGGAACGCATCGTCTATCCGGGTGGCACCGCGAGCGTCGCGGACCTCCAGGCCTGGAGGGATGCGCTGGCCCCTGCCGCAACATGGGACGCGCTGGCGTCCTCGGCCGCCGAGTTGCTCTCGAAACGCGTCGGCCTGCGCGTCGAAGTGCGGGTAGGCACGGCGGCCGATGCCGTCTCCGCCGCGCCGATGCTGGCCTGCCGCGAATCGCCATCGGGCTGGACGACCGAGCTGCAGGGTTGGGATTCGGCACCGCCCGGATCGCGCCGGCTCGCCGAGCTCTTCGCCGAGGTGCTGACCGAGGCCGCCGGCCGGCTGCGGCACGCGGCGCTGGCCGAGCAGCGCGAGCGCGAGCGGCAGTTGCAGGCCCGGCTGGCCGAACTGGGTGCGCTGGCAGCCAGCGTGGCGCATGACCTGCGCAATCCGCTGAACATCATCGCGATGGCCGTGGCCACCACACCGCCCGAGGTGCGGCGCGAGGTCGCCGGCCAGGTCGGCCGGATCTCGCATCTGGCCGAAGATCTGCTGGACTACGCCAAGCCCTGGCAGGTGCGGCCGGTGCCGGTCGACGCTGCCTTGCAGGTTCGCGAGGCGGCCCGCCATGTGCCCGAAGTCGAGATCGGCCGCGGCCTCGAGGACAGCTTGCCATTGCTGGCCGATCCGATGCGCTTCGCGCAAGCCATCGGCAACCTGCTCTCCAACGCGCGTGCCGCGCCCGGCGTACGCCGCGTGCTGGTGGACGCCGAGCGCAGGGGCACGCAGGTCCACCTGCACGTCTGCGACGACGGCGCCGGCGTGCCTGCGGACCTGCGCGAACGGCTCTTCGAGCCCTTCGCCTCGCGCAGTCCGGCAGGCACCGGCCTGGGCCTGGCCATCGTGGCCCGCATCATGGCCGCGCACGGCGGTTCGGTGCGGCTGGACGACCGACCGCCATGGAACACATGCTTCACCCTCACATTTCCGGCGGCGCCATGACCCGCCCATCGACCCGCGGCCACGTGCTCCTGGTGGACGACGAATCGGCCTACCAGCGGCTGGGCAGCTCCTTCCTGATGAACCTCGGCCATCGCGTGAGCGTGGCCGGCGATGCGGATGAGGCGCTCGCCGCCTTCGAGGCCGACCGCCCGCACGTCGTGCTGCTCGACCTCGCGATGCCGCCCAGCATGGACCCGCAGGCGGGGCTGGCGCTGATCCCACGCTTCGCGCCCGCGGTCGTGGTCGTGCTCTCGGGCCACGGCGACCGCGAGCTCAATCTGAAAGCGGTGGAGCTCGGTGCCTGGGACTTCCTGACCAAACCCATCGACCCCGACATGCTCGGCTTCGTGGTGGCGCGGGCGCTGCACAAGGCGCGACTCGATGCCGAGCTCAAGGCCCTGCGCGCACGCGATGCCGACCAGGACCTCGGCCTGGCCGGCCAGGCGCCGGTGATGCAGAACCTGCGCGCCATGATCCGCCGCGTGGCGCCCACGCACGTGAGCGTGATCGTGCTGGGCCCGACCGGCACCGGCAAGGAGCTCGCGGCACGCGCGATCCATCAGTGCAGCACGCGCGGCGACGGCCCCTTCGCGGCGATCAACTGCGGCGCGCTCTCCACCGAGCTGCTCGAGAGCGAGCTCTTCGGCCATCTCAAGGGCAGCTTCACGGGCGCCTACCGCGACCAGCCGGGCCTGGTCGAGACCGCGCACGGCGGCACGCTTTTCCTCGACGAAGTGGGCGAGATGCCGGCACCCATGCAGGTGAAGCTGCTGCGCTTCCTGCAGGAGGGCAGCTTCGTCCCGGTGGGCGGCCGCATGCCGAAGCACGCGGACGTGCGCGTGGTCGCGGCCACGCATCGCGACCTCGAGCAGATGGTGCGCGAGGGCAGCTTCCGCGAAGACCTGTACTACCGCCTCAAGGGCGTGGTGCTGCGCACGCCCGCACTCACCGAGCGCGCAGCCGACATACCGCTGCTCGCCACCCGCTTCCTGCAGCGCGTCGCGCCCAAGGCTGCGCTCGGCCCCGACGCGCTCGCCTGGCTGCGCACCCAGGCCTGGCCCGGCAACGTTCGGCAGTTGCGCGCGGTGGTCGAGGCCGGGGGCGCACTGATCCTGCCCGGCCATACGCAGGTGGGCGCGGACCTTCTGCGCCTTGCGAGCGGCGACACGCAAAGCGTCGGGGAGCTCGACGCCAGGCCGGCGGCCGGCATCGAGGGGATGGGCTTCCTCGATGCGGCGATCGCCGAACTCGAAACCCGCCTGATCTCGGAAGCCCTGGCCGCGAGCGGCGGCAGCCAGTCCGAAGCCGCGCGACAACTCGGGATCTCGCGCGTCGGCCTGATCAAGAAGCTGGGGCGGCTTGGGCTGAAGGGCAATGGTCACCCATCCTCGGCCTAGCTCAGCCACTCCGACCGCTTTACCGAATCTCGAAGCCCTCGATGAATGCATCGATCCCGAGAATGGGAAACGCAGCCTTGCCTGAGAGCACCAGCAGATCGCGGTCGCCCGTCACCAGTGTGGCCTTGCCGGCCGCCGCGAGTTGCAGAAAAGGCAGGTCGAAGCGATCGCGGCAATCCGGCACGGCGGGCGGCGGATCCGGCAGCGTCATGACCTTCGCGTAGGGCAGATAGTCCGCCAGCAATTCTTCGCGCTCCGCGGGGGAAAGCCGGAACTTCGGATAGGCCAGCACCCGCAGCAGTTCACCCGCCGTGCCCGTGCTGACCAGGGGTGTACAGGCGCCCTGCTGCCACAGTCCGCGCAGCCGGCGCGTGGCCGGTCCGCCGAACACCAGCGCCGAGAGCACCACGTTGGTGTCGAAGACTACGCGCGGGGCGGCCACGCGATCAGGCCTTGCGCTTCGTCTTGGTGGCGGCGGTGCTCGTGACGCGATAAACCGGCCGCGGCTCGGCGGCCATCAGTTGCTCGGGCTCGGTCGTCTGCCGCGCCCAGTCGATGGCATCGCGGATATCGGCCTCACCCAGCCCCAGCGCCGCCAGCTTGGCGCGCACGGCGTCTCCGCGCTGGATGCGCACCGGCGTCAGCACGATCTGGCCTTCGCGCACCTCGACCTCGAAATACTCCGCCGCGCCCACCTGCTCGGTCACGCTGCGCGGCAGCGTGAGTTGGTTCTTGGAGGTCATCTTGGCAAGCATGGCGAAATTCCTGAAGTAAGGAATCCTTACTTTAGCCACTTCGAGGGTCAACGGTCAACGCCCCGCTTCCAGCCGCTGCGTGCGCCACGCGCACACGCTCCCCACCACCGCCAGCAGGGTCGCCACGCCGAACATCGCCACATAGCCGAAATGCTGGGCGATGGCGCCGCCGGCCAGCACGCCCAGCACGCCGCCGAAGCCATAGCCGATCACGGTGAAGAGCGCCTGCCCGCGCCCGCGCAGCCGGCCCGGGAAATGGCGCGACACCATGGCGATGCAGGTCGTGTGGTGCGCCGCGAAGGACAGCGCATGCAGCAGCTGCGCCGCCGCCAATGCCCAGAGCCACTGCCCGCCGCCGGCGGTGAGCCCCATGCGCAGCACGGCCGCGACTCCGCAGATCAGCAGCCAGCGCGGCATCGCGAAGAGTTCGAGCAGCCGGCCCTGGAGGAAGAACCAGCCGACCTCGGCGCCCACCGACAGCGCCCACAACAGGCCGATCACGCCCTTGCCGTAGCCCAGCGAGTCCAGGTACAGCGAAAGGAATCCGTAGACCGCGAAATGCGCCATCACGTGGAAGAACAGCGAGGCGAAAAACCAGCGCACCGCCGGGATGCGCAGCACCGGCCCGACCGGCTCCTGCTGCGCCGCGTGGGCCAGCGGCGCGTCGCGCGTGTCCGGCAGGCGCAGGGTCGCGATCAGCACGATGGCCAGCGTGCCGCCCGCCCAGGCCGGGAAATGGCCCATGCCGAAACGCTCGAACCACTCGCCTGCGACGAACACCGTGAGCAGGAAGCCGGCCGAGCCCCACAGCCGGATGCGCCCGTAACGCCCCCAGTCGCCGGCCACCAGGTGGGCCATGGCCGCCTCGGTGAGCGACATCATCGAGCTGGTGTGGGTGAACATCACCAGCAGCACCAGCCCCAGCCACCAGGCGCCGCCGTTCCACCACAAGCCCAGCGAGGCGAACAGCGCCACCGCCGCGCTGATGCGCAGCAGCAGCACGCGCTGGCCCGTGTGGTCGCTCAGCGCGCCCCAGGCATAGGGCGCGAAGACGCGCGTGATCGACTGCACCGAGGTCAGCAGGCTGATGGTGAAGATCGGCAGCCCCAGGCTCTGGAGCCAGAGCGGCAGGTAGGGATTGAAGAAGCCGATGTGGGCGAAGTAGCTCGCCGACAGGCCGGCGAAGGCGAGCAGGTGGCCCCGGCCCGCGGCCACTAGAGGAAGGACGCCTGGGGTGACGTGCCTTCAGCGTTGGACTGCCCCGGATCCGGCGCTCCGATCACATCGCCGCACTGGGCCCGGTTGCGCAGCGCGTGTTCCATCACGACCAGCGCCAGCATGGCCTCGGCGATCGGCGTGGCGCGGATGCCGACGCAGGGGTCGTGGCGGCCCTTGGTGACCACCTCGACCGGTTGGTTGTGGACGTCCACCGACTGGCGCGGGCTGATGATCGAGCTGGTGGGCTTGATCGCGATGCTCACCTCCAGGTCCTGCCCGGTGGTGATGCCGCCCAGCGTGCCGCCGGCGTTGTTGCTGTCGAAGCCATCGGGCCGGATCGAGTCGCCGTGCGTGGTGCCGCGCTGCGTGACGCTGCCGAAGCCGGCGCCGATCTCCACGCCCTTGACGGCGTTGATGCCCATCATGGCCCAGGCGATGTCGGCGTCCATCTTGTCGAAGAGCGGCTCGCCCAGGCCCACCGGCACCTTCGAGGCCGTCACGCGAATGCGCGCGCCGCAGGAATCGCCGGCCTTGCGCAGGGCGTCCATGTAGGCCTCGAGTTTCGAAACGTCGGCCACAGGCGCGAAAAAGGGGTTGTTCGGCACATGCTCCCAGCTCTCGAAGGGGATCTCGATCTCGCCGATCTGGGCCATGCAGCCGCGGAACACGGTGCCGTACTTCTCGAACAGCCACTTCTTGGCCACGGCGCCGGCAGCCACCATCGGCGCCGTCAGCCGCGCCGAGGAACGGCCGCCGCCGCGCGGATCGCGAATGCCGTACTTCTTCCAGTAGGTGAAGTCGGCATGGCCGGGGCGGAACTGCTGCGCGATCTGGCCGTAGTCCTTGCTGCGCTGGTCGGTGTTCTGGATCAGGAGCGCGATCGGCGTGCCGGTGGTTTTGCCCTCGTACACGCCGGAGAGGATCTGCACGGCGTCCGGCTCGTTGCGCTGGGTCACGTGGCGGCTGGTGCCGGGGCGGCGGCGGTCGAGGTCGCCCTGGATGTCGGCCTCGCTGAGCGCCAGGCCGGGCGGACAGCCGTCGATGACGCATCCGATCGCGGGGCCGTGGGATTCGCCGAAGTTGGTGACCGCGAAAAGGGTGCCGAAGGTGTTGCCGCTCATGGGCGGGGATTATCCCCGCAAGGCTTCAGGCCTCGCTGGCGGAGGGGCACGGCGCAGGCGCTGCGGGCGCCGCCCGCGGCGGGCCGCCCACGCCGCGCAGCATGAAGGCAGCCAGCAGCGCGGCCGCCAGCGCCACGGCGGCGCTGATCGAGGCCGTGAGCCCGAAGGCCTGCGCAAAGGCCTCGCGCGAGGCCTCGAGCAAGGCCGCGCCGGCCGGCCCGGGCAGCGCCGCCGCCGCATCCGCCGCAACGCCCAGCCCGCTGCGGGCCGCCTCGGCCACCGCGGGCGGCACGCCCTCCAGCGCGTTGCCTGCCATCGCGTTCCGGTACACGGCCACGATCAGGCTGCCCAGCATCGCGATGCCCAGGGCGCCGCCGAACTCCGAGCTGGTCTCCTGGATCGCCGAGGCCGCGCCGGCCCGCTCGGGCGGGGCCGTGCCCACCATCATGTCGACCGCCAGCGTGAAGGCGAAGGACAGGCCCAGCGAGAGGATCGCGTAGGCGGCCACCAACAGCGCCAGCCCCTCCGTGCGATCGACCTGCGCCAGCAGCGCGAAGCCCACCGCCGCGGTGAGCAGCCCGCCGGCCATCACGAAGCCCGGCCGCACCCGGCGCACGATCCGCGGCACCAGCGTCGAGCCCACCGCGAAGGCCGCCCCCGACGGCACGCTCCACAGCCCCGCCTGCAGCGGCGACAGGCCGAGCACCAGTTGCATGTACTGCACGACGAAAAGAAAGCTGCCGAAGGCGATGAAGAAGGCCAGCGTGTTGATGGTGAGCGCCGCACTGAAGGCGGGCGCGCGGAACAGCGCCAGGTCGATCAGCGGATCGGCGAGCCGGCCCTGGCGGCGGAAGAAGGCCCAGCCGATCGCCACGCCCAGCACGACCGCCGCCAGCGGCAGCCAGCCGGGGCCGTGCTCGGCAAAGCGCTTGAGCCCGTAGATCACGGCCAGCACCGCCAGCAGCGACTGCGCCGCGCTGAGCAGGTCGAGCCGCCCTGCCCCGGGGTCGCGGTACTCGGGCAGCAGCCAGGGCCCGATCAGCAGCAGCAATGCCATCACCGGCACGCTGACCAGGAACACCGAGCCCCACCAGAAGTGCTCGAGCAGCGCGCCGCCGATCAAGGGCCCGATGGTGCCGCCGATCGAGAAGCTCGCGATCCAGACGCCGATGGCCACGGTGCGCTCCTGCGCGTCGAGGAACATGTTGCGGATCAGCGAGAGCGTCGACGGCGCCAGCGTGGCGCCGGCCACGCCGAGCAGCGCGCGGGTCGCGATCAGCATGGGGGCCGTGGTCGAGAAAGCGGCGAGCACCGAGGCCAGGCCGAAGAAGGCGGCGCCGATCAGCAGCAGGCGGCGCCGTCCGATGCGGTCGCCCAGCGTGCCCATGGTGATGAGCGAGCCGGCCAGCATGAAGCCGTAGATGTCGACGATCCACAGCATCTGCGCGCTGCTCGGGCGCAGCGCGGCGCTCAGGTGCGGCACCGCGAGGTTGAGCACCGTGAGGTCCATCGCGTAGAGCATGCAGGGCAGCGCGATCACGGCCAGGCCGGTCCATTCGCGAGCGCCCGCCTTGTGCGGGGTGGCGTGCGCGGCGGTCATGGCTGCGCTCCTTCCGCCGGGCGTGCGAGCTCGAAGACCGGCCAGAGCTCGATGCTGCCGACGCGCGCGGACGGAATGCCGGCGGCCAGGCGCACCGCCTCCTCCCCGCTCGCGGCCTCGACCAGGTAGAAGCCGCCGAGCTGCTCGTTGGTCTCGATGAAGGGGCCGTCGGTGACCGACAGCCGCCCGTCGCGCACGCGCACCACGGCGGCGGTGCTCGCGGCCTCCAGGCCTTCGGACTCGACGAGATGGCCGCTGGCGCGCAGGCGGTCGTCGTAGTCGAGGTGCTCGTTGACGAAGGCCGCCATCTCGGCGGGCGGGATCGTGCCCATCTGCGCTTCGGTGGCGAAGATCATGCAGAGGTATCTCATGATGCGATCCTCTCGACCTTGGCGATGGGCCGCACTTCGATGGCGCCGTACTTCGCCAGCGGAATGCGGGCCGCCACCTGGATCGCGGCGTTGAGGTCGGGCACGTCGACCAGGATGAAGCCGCCGAGCTGCTCCTTGGTCTCGACGAAGGGACCGTCGGTCTGCGACAGCTTGCCACCGCGCGTCTGCACCACCTTGGCAGACTTCGGGGGCTGCAGGGCCTCGGCGACGATCAACTGGCCGCGCGCCGCGAGCGCATCGTCGTAGTCCATCGAGTCGTTGTCCAGCTTCGCCCGTTCGCCGGCGGACATCGTGGTCAGCAGCGCGGGATCGAAGTAGACCAGGCAAAGGTATTTCATGCGCATCTCCTGGAAGAAGGGTTGAGGGGATGCCCCTGGTCGAATGGCCGGGCCGGATTTCGACAGGCCGGGCGGCTTTGCGCCGGCCCAGTTGTTTCAAGATGCATCGCCCGTCGCGGGCAGCGCGGCCAGCCGCCGTTCGAGGAACTGCCGCTCGGGCGCCTGCCGCGCGAGCGCCAGCGCGCGCTCGTAGGACGCGCGAGCGTCGGCAACGCGGCCGAGACGCCGGCACAGGTCGGCCCGCGCGGCATGGGCCAGGTGGTAGTCCGCAAGCTCGCCGCGCGCCAGCAGCGCGTCGATCAGCGCCAGGCCGGCGGCCGGCCCGTCGCGCATCGCGATGGCAACGGCCCGGTTGAGCGCCACCACCGGCGAGGGCTCGGCACGCAGCAGCACGTCGTAGAGGCCGGCGATCTGCGCCCAGTCGGTGGCGGCGGCATCGGCCGCCTCCGCATGCACCGCCGCGATCGCGGCCTGCAGGGTGTAGGGGCCGAAGCGGCGCGAGGACAGGGCCCGCGTCACGAGCGCGCTGCCCTCGGCAATGAGCGCGGGGTTCCATCGCGTGCGGTCCTGCGCCTGCAGCAGCACCATCTCGCCCGCGGCCGAGCTGCGCGCCGCGCGGCGCGACTCGTGCAGCAGCATCAGCGCCAGCAGGCCGATGGCCTCGGGCTCCGGCAGCAGCTCGACCAGCAGCCGGCCCAGCCGGATGGCCTCGGCCGAGAGGTCCGGCCGCGTGAGCGCCTCGCCGGACGAAGCGGCATAGCCCTCGTTGAACACCAGGTAGACCACGCGCAGCACCACGTCGAGCCGCTCGGGCAGCTCCCTCACGGGCGGCACCTGGTAGGGAATGCGCGCCTCGCGGATCTTGTTCTTGGCCCGCACGATGCGCTGCGCGATGGTGGGCGCCGGCACCAGGAAGGCGGCGGCGATCTGCTCGGTGGCAAGGCCGCAGACCTCGCGCAGCGTCAGCGCCACCTGCGCATCGGGGGCCAGTGCCGGATGGCAGCAGGTGAAGATGAGGCGCAAGCGGTCGTCCTCCAGCGCCTCGGCATCGGGGTCGCGCTCGTCCCAGGCCAGGGCGGGGTCGGCGCTGGTCTCGACCGCGTCGGCGGCATCGTCCCATGGCTCGAAACGCGCGCGGCGGCGGATGCCGTCGATGGCCTTGAAGCGCCCGGCCGAGACCAGCCAGGCGCGCGGGTTGGCCGGCACGCCCTGCACCGGCCATTGCTCCAGCGCGGCGCGGAAGCCGTCGTGCAGCGCCTCCTCCGCCAGGTCGAAGTCGCCCAGGAGCCGCACCAGGGTCGCGAAGATGCGGCGCGACTCGCTGCGGTAGAGCGCCTGCGCCGCCTCGCGCGCCGCGAGCCGGCCGGCATCGCCTGCCGCAGACACGAGCTTGGCGGCATCGAGGGTGCCGGCGTCAGGGCGAACCATGGGTTGAATTTCGAAGCGCGGCGGCAGCTTGTCAAGCGCGGCGGGAACGCTTTATGCATCGCGTCACGGCATCCCCACCCTGCAAGGAGCATTCATGCTGGACCGCACCGACACGAAGTTCTCCCACGTCAAGCCCGGCGACACCGACTATGTGTCGGGCGGGCTGCGCGACTTCTTCCTGTACCGCGACCTGGGCGTCGCCGAGGCCACGAACGGCAAGGTCATCGCGCATCTGGTCAAGGCCAACATGGCACCGGAAGCGGGCACCGGCTGGCACCGCCACGAGGCGGAATTCCAGATCGTGATCATGGTCAACGGCTGGGCCCGCTTCATGTACGAGGACCAGGTGACGCTGGTGCAAGCCGGCGACGTGGTGCACCAGCGCCCGGGCATCCGGCACTACCTGTTCGACTACTCGCCCGACATGGAGTACCTGGAGATCGTCTCGCCGGCCGACTTCAAGAGCATCGATGTCGAGCCGGTGTGCGAGGTGCCGCCGCCGACGCCCTGGGCCTGAACGGGGCTGCGCCGGCGGCGCCGGCCTGCAGACTTTTCAGTCTTTCTTGAAGCTACAGCAATTCGGCCCGAGAATCGGCCGATGCCCACCGACACCCTGCCCCCGCTCAGCCGCCAGTTCATCGCCCACTTCGGGGAGATGGGCAGCAAGTGGGGCATCAACCGCACCGTCGGACAGATCTACGCGCTGATCTTCATTTCCCAGCGCGCGCTCAACGCAGACGAGATTGCGGAGGCGCTGGCCTTTTCGCGCTCGAACGTGAGCATGGGGCTCAAGGAACTGCAGTCCTGGCGTCTGGTGCGGCTGCGCCACCAGGCCGGCGACCGGCGCGAGTACTTCGAAGCGCCATCCGACGTGTGGGAGATCTTCCGCGTGCTGGCCGAGGAGCGGCGCAGACGAGAGATCGAGCCCACGCTGTCGATGCTGCGCATGGCGCTGCTGGAAAAGCCCACGAACGACGAGGAACGCCACGCCCAGCAGCGCATGCGCGAGATGCACGACCTGATCGACCGGCTGATGAAGTGGTTCGACGACGTGCAGCGGCTCGCGCCGGAGACGGCGATGCAGCTGATGGGGATGGGGGCGACGGTGACGAAGGTGCTGGGGCTCAAGGACCGCATCACCGGGGCCAAGGGCAAGAAGGCGGTCTAAAGGGGCTTCCCCAGCTTGTCCCGTCGGATCGCCTCATCGTCCATCAGCTCGTACCACATCGCATTGAGCACCGCGAAGGTCGCGGCGAGGGGGAGTCCCAGCAGCCAGGCGAAGTACCACATGGTTCGGTTCCTTTCTTGATTGCTTGATCGATCAGTAGGCGTGGCCGCGCTCGTCGCGGATGGCATCGGCGTCGACCTTGCCCCACATCACCTTGTAGACCCAGCTGGTGTAGGCCACGATGATCGGGATGAAGATGGCGCTGACCACCAGCATGATGAACAGCGTCAGGTGACTCGACGAGGAGTCCCACACCGTGAGGCTGGCGCGCGGGTCCAGCGACGAAGGCAGGATGAAGGGGAACATCGAGGCGCCGACGCTCAAGACGATGCCGGCGATGCCGAGTGCGCTGGCCAGCAGCGCCATCCCTTCGCGCCGCATGCGCATCCCCACGAAGGCCAGCAACGCACCCGCGAGGCCGAGGCCCGGCGCAATCCACAGCCACGGGTGGGCTGCGTAGTTGGCGAACCAGGCGCCCGGTTGATGAGCCACGGTCTTCAGCAGCGGATTCGACGGCCCGCCCGTGGGCAGCGCGCTGGTCACGCGGTAACCGTCGATCCAGGACCACAGCACCAGGCCCGCCAGCGCGTAGAGCACCAGCGTGAGCAGTGCCGCCACGCTGCCGTAGCTGCGCGCGCGCTCCGCCACCGGCCCTGCCGCCTTCAGCTGCAGCCAGGCGCTGCCGTGCATCGCCAGCATCGCGAGCGAAACCAGCCCGCACAGCAGCGCAAAAGGATTGAGCAGCCCGAAGAAGGAGCCCTCGTAGAAGATCCGCATGTCGGGCGCCAGCCGGAAGGGCACGCCCTGCAGCACGTTGCCCACGGCCACGCCGAAGATCAGCGCGGGCACCAGGCCGGTGACGAAGAGCGTCCAGTCCCAGCGCGCGCGCCACGCCGCATCCTCGTGCTTGCTGCGGAACTTGATGGCCACGGGCCGCAGGATGAGCGGCACCAGCACCGCGAACATCGCGAGGTAGAAGCCCGAGAAGGACACGGCGTAGAGCTGCGGCCAGGCCGCGAAGAGCGCGGCGCCGCCGACGATCAGCCAGACCTGGTTGCCCTCCCACACCGGGCCGACGCTGTTGATGATCACGCGGCGCTCGAGGTCGGTGCGGCCGGCGAAGGGCAGCAGCATGTTGGCGCCCAGGTCGAAGCCGTCGGTCACGGCGAAGCCGACCAGCAGCACGCCGATCAGCAGCCACCAGATGAAGCGCAGGGTTTCGTAGGTGATGAGTTCGTGCAGGATCATGGTGCTTCTCCGTTCAGTCGGCGGCGGCGAGCGGCGTGCGCGGCAGCGCGGCCAGCTCCGGATCGGCCTCGGCGCGGTAGGCGGCCGGCGGCGGCACCGGGTGTTCCTCGGGGCCCTTGCGGATCGTCTTCAGCATCAGCTTCATCTCGATCACGAAGAGCACGGTGTAGAGCAGCGTGAAGGCGGCGATGGTGAACAGCACCGTGCCGGCGCCCAGGTTCGACACTGCCACCGCGGTGGGCAGCACGCCCTCGATGACCCAGGGCTGGCGGCCCAGCTCGGCCACGATCCAGCCGCACTCGGCCGCGAGCCAGGGCAGCGGGATCGCGAACACCGCCACCTTGAGCAGCCACGGATGCGCATCCAGCCTGCGCCGCGCCGAGAGCACGAAGAAGGTGCCCGTCAGCAGGATGAAGAACATGCCCAGCCCGACCATGGTGCGGAAGGCCCAGTACAGCGGCGCCACCGGCGGGACGGTGTCGCGCGCGGCTTGGGCGACCTGCTCGGCCGTGGCCTTGCGCGGGTCGTCGACGTAGCGCTTGAGCAAGAGCGCATAGCCCAGCGCATGGCCGTTGTCCTCGAAGATCTTGCGCGCCGATTCGGGCACGGCCGCATCGCTGCCGGCCTCGCGGATCTTCTGCAGCGCGTCGTAGGCCGAGATACCGACGCGGATGTTGAGCTCGGCGCGGTGCACCAGGTCGTCGATGCCGGGGATCTCGGTGGTGAGCGAGCGGGTGCCGATCAGCCCCATCACGGCCGGGATGTGGATGGCGTAGTGCGTCTCGCGGGACGCCTCGTCGGGGAAGCCGAAGGCGGTGAAGGCGGCCGGCGCGGGCTCGGTCTTCCACATCGCCTCGACGGCGGCCAGCTTCATCTTCTGGTGCTCGGTCGAGAGGTAGCCGCTCTCGTCGCCCAGCACCACGACCGACAGCGATGCCGCCAGGCCGAAGGAGGCCGCCACCGTCATCGAGCGCTTGGCCAGCTGCAGGTGCCGGCCGCGCAGCACATACCAGGCCGACACGCCGAGCACGAAGATGGACGCCACCGTGTAGCCGGCCGACACCGTGTGCACGAACTTGGCCTGCGCCACCGGGTTGGTCAGCACGGCGTAGAAGTCGGTCACTTCCATGCGCATGGTCTGCGGGTTGAAGGCGGCGCCCACGGGGTTCTGCATCCAGCCGTTGGCGATCAGGATCCACAGCGCGGAGAAGTTGGAGCCGATGGCCACCGCCCAGGTGGCGATCAGGTGGCCCACCTTGGAGAGCTTGTCCCAGCCGAAGAAGAACAGGCCGACGAAGGTGGCCTCGAGGAAGAAGGCCATCAGCCCCTCGATGGCCAGCGGCGCGCCGAACACGTCGCCCACGTAGTGGCTGTAGTAGCTCCAGTTCATGCCGAACTGGAACTCCATGACCACGCCGGTGGCCACGCCCATCGCGAAGTTGATGCCGAAGAGCAGGCCCCAGAACTTCGTCATGTCGCGCCAGATGGTGCGGCCGGTCATGACGTAGACCGTCTCCATGATGGCGACGAGCACCGCCAGGCCGATGGTCAGCGGCACGAAGAGGAAGTGGTAGAGCGCCGTCAGCGCGAACTGCAGGCGGGAGAGTGCAACGATGTCGAGGTCCATGGGGGCTTTCCTTCCGGGTTCTTGTGCTTCGTGGCTCGTGGCCGCTAGTCGGGGCGCAGGGCGCTCAGGGCCGCTTCGAAGGCGGCCGTGCCGCGCCGCAGATCGGCCACGATGCGGCCGGACCGCAGGACGAGCAGCCGGTCCGCCAGCGCGGCCTCGCGCCGCAGATGGGTGGCGATCAACAGCGTCCGGCCCGCAGCCTGGGCCCGCAGCCGCAGCAGCACATCGTGTGCGGTGGCAGTGTCCAACGCTTCGGTGGGTTCGTCGATCAGCCAAAAGGGTACGTTGCGCAGGAGCAGCCGGGCGAGTGCGAGGCGGCGCGCCTGGCCGCCCGAGAGGCCCAGGCCGCCTTCGCCGAGCAGGCTGTCGAGGGCCGAGGGCATGGCGCGCACTTCGTCGGCGAGGCCTGCTGCTTGGAGCACGGACCACAGCCGGGCGTCGTCGGCCGAAGGGTCGGCCAGGCGCAGGTTGTCGCGCAGGGTGTCCTGGAACAGGTCGGTGCGCTGCGTCAGCAGGCAGGACGGGAGGGCCCGCAACTCGCCTTCCGCGGGGGCCAGCTCGCCCGCGGCCGCGGCGAGCAGGGTCGACTTGCCCGCGCCGCTGGGGCCGATCACGGCCACGCGCTCGCCCGTGGCGACGGTGAAGGCACTGCGGTGCAGCGCGGGCCGGCGGCTGCCGGGGTGGGCCAAGGTCAGCGCGTGCGCCTGCAGCGCCAGGCCTTCGCCGGGCGCGTGCGGGACGAGCATCGGCTCGGGGCCGGCCGCCATGTGCGGTGCCAGGCGCCGCGCCGCGAGCCAGCTGCGGCCGGCCTCGAGGGCGCCGCGGCGCAGGGCGGCGAAGGGCTCGATGGCGCCCAGCGCCACGAGCAGCGCCAGCGCGGCGGCGGGCGCGCCGATGGCGCCTTCGCCTGCCAGCAGGCCCACCGCCAGCAGCACCGCAGCCAGCGTCAGCGTGCCGGCCAGGCCATAGGCCATGCCGGCGCCCGCCTCGAGGCGGTTGAGCACGAGATCGGCCGCGGCCAGGTGGCGGTCTGCCGCGGCCAGCGCCTCGCGCTGGGCCTCGATGCGGCCCGCCATGATCAGCTCGGTCTGGCCAGCAACCAGGTCCGCCGTGCGGGCGCGCAGGCTTTCCATCGCCTGCGCCCGGCGCACGGCAGCCGGCCGCGCGCGCCGCGCGAGCACGAGCGCGATGCCCCAACCCGCGCCGAGCAGCCACAGCGCCAGCAGCAGACCCATCCACAGGTTCATGACACCAAGCACCAGCCCGGCGAGCAGCGCCGCCCCGAGCGCCGCGGCGGCAGGCACCAGCAGGCGCAGGTAGAAGGACTCCAGCGCGTCGATGTCGGCGCTCAACCGGAACAGCAGCCGCGCCGGCCGTGCGAGCAGCTGGCGCGCGGCATCGGGCCGGGCCCAGCCGCGGAACAGGCGCACGCGCAGCGCGGCGAGCGCGGCGAAGGTGGCATCGTGCGTCAGCAGGCGTTCGCCGTAGCGCGCGCCGGTGCGCCCCAGCGCCAGCAGGCGGATGCCCGCCGAGGGCATGAACACATCGAAGAGCATGGCGCTGGCCGCATGCAGGCCGGCCAGCGCGGTCGCGGTGATGAACCAGCCCGAGAGGCCCAGCAGGCCCATGCCCATCAGCACGGTGAGCGCCGCCAGCCCCGCGCCCAGCGCCAGCCGGCGCGGCTCGGCCGCCAGCAACTGCCCCCAGACCGTGTGCAGGTCGCCCCAGCGCTTCGTCATGCGGCCTCCTGCACGGGCATGGCATCGAGGCTGATCACGCGGTCCAGGCGCGCGGCCAGCACGGGGTCGTGGGTGGCAACGATCAAGGTCTTGCCCTGGGCCAGCGCGATCAGCGATTCGGCCACATGCGCCGCGGTCGCGGTGTCGAGGTGGGCCGTGGGCTCGTCCACCAGCAGCAGGTCGGCGTCGGGATGCACCGCGAGCCGGGCCAGCGCCAGCCGCGCCGCCTCGCCGCCCGAAAGGCCGCGGCCGCCCTCCCCCAGGCTGGCGCGCGGATGGGCCTGCGCCACCGCATCGAGCGCGGCGAAGCGCATCGCGGCCTCGACCTGCGCCGCCTGCACGCCGGCACGGCCCAGCGCGACGTTGGCCTCGACCGAGCCGGCGAACACATGGGGCTTCTGGCCCATCCAGGCCATGCGCTGGCGCAGCGCGGCTGCCGTCCGGTCGGAGAGCAGTACGTCGCCCACCATGACCTGTCCTTGCTGCGACGGCATGAGGCCCGCGATCAGGCTCAGCAAGGCCGTCTTGCCCGAGCCGCTGGCGCCCATCAGTGCCACATGCTCGCCGGCGGCGATGCGCAGGTCGCGGCCCTCGAAGACCGCGCCGCCGCCGGCATGGGCGAGGTGCACTGCGCGCAGACGCACGGACGGCGGGCCACCGGCGGAGCGGCGCTCCTCGGATGGAAACGCGGCATTCGCGCCCGGCAGCATCGTCCCGCCCTGCCCCAGCCGATCCAGCGCCGCGAGGGCCGCCTCGCCGGCGGCGCGGTCGTGCCAGACCGCCGACAGCTCGCGCAGGGGCTCGAAGAAGGCCGGCGCCAGCAGCAGCACGAACAGGCCCTCCCCCAGGCTCAGGCGCCGGCCCCAGGTGCCGAACTCGAAGGTGCCGAGCAGATGGAAGCCCACGTAGGCCGCGACCATCGCGACGCCCAGCGCCGAGAACAGCTCCAGCACGGCCGAGGACAGGAAGGCAATGCGTAGCACCGCCATCGTGCGCCGGCGCAGCCCCTGCGCCGCCTCGCCCAGCCGCAGCGCGGTGGCATCGACTGCGCCGAGCGCGCGCAGGCTGGCCAGGCCGCGCAGGCGGTCGAGCAGGAAGGCGTGCATGCCGCCGGCCTCGACCATGTGCGCCTCGCTCGCGGCCCGGGCGCGCCAGCCGACGATGGCCATGAAGAGCGGAATCAGCGGTGCAGCCACGAGCAGGATCGCCGCCGCGACCCACGAATAGGCCGCGACCAACGGCAGGATCAAGAGCGGGACGACCATCGCGCGCCAGCGCGCCGGGGCATAGCGCACCAAGTAGGGCACCACGGCCTCGGCCTGCTGCGCGATCGTGCTCGCGGCCAGGCCGGAGGCCGGACGGGCACGGTCCAGCGGCGAATGCGCAGCAAGCACCGCGGCGGCCTGCGCCCGCATCGCCGATAGCGCCGCGCGCGCGGCAGCGAACACGCGGCGCGTGCCCCAGGCTTCGCAAATAGCACGCAGCAAGCCCAGCAACACGATGCCGAGCGCAGGCCACAGCACCGCTTGCAGGCCCTCTCCCCTCGCCAGGCCATCGACCGCCCAGGCCAGCAAGGCGGCCTGCGGCAACCACAGCAAGGCAGCGGCGCCCTGGACCAGGCTGGCCACGCGCGGCGGCGGGGCCAGGCGCTCGAGGCTTGCGGTCGATGCGGGGGAAGTCATGCTTGGATTTCGTGTAATTTCAGAATTTCCTGAAATTTCCTGAATCATAAAAGATGTGACGCCGCCTTCGCTATCTTCGCGCCAAAGACCCGCCACGACGCTTGGCCGCCCCGCCCCCGGCACCCGCTAAGCTACTGCGCCAATGTGACCGCCCAGCTGGAGCCCCCCAAATTGAAAGTTCTTTCCATCACGCCGACCTACTTTCCCGAAGTGGGCGGCATCGAGTCCGTGGTCCGCGAACTGGCCAGGTGCACCTCCGGCCACGGCGTGCAGGTGGACGTGGCCCATGTCTCGGCCAAGCTGTCGGAGGCCTCCGTGAGCGAGGTGGACGGGCTGAAGGTCTACCGCGTGCCCGTGGTCGGCAACCGGCTCGCCGGCTATGCGCGCGACTTCGGCCGCCTCGCCGCCGGCTATGACCTGCTGCATGTGCACGATCCGCAGCTGATGATGCTGACCGGCAACGTGCTGCTGCAGTGCCGGCACATCCCCGCCGTGCTCAGCACGCACGGCGGCTTTCGCCACACGACGCGGCACCAGTCGATCAAGTGGCTGCACGAGCGCCTGCTGATGCGCACCCTGCTGCGGCACTACCGCAAGATCCTCGCGACGAGCGAGTCGGACACTGCGTATTTCAGCCAGTTCTCGGACCGTGTCGAGAAGTGCGAGAACGGCATCGCCTACGCCAAGTTCCAGCAAGGCCGGCTGACCGGCACGCCCGATCCGGCCAAGTGGATCTACTGGGGCCGCTGGTCGCGCAACAAGCGCATCGACGCGGTGATCGACACGGTCGCGATGGCGCGCGATCAGGGCATCGCGATCGACCTGCTGATCGCCGGGCCGGACTTCGACCAGTTGCGCGAGTCGCTGCAGAACCAGATCAGCACGCTGAAGCTCGATGCTTCGGTCCGGCTGCATCCCTATATCGAAGACGCCGCGCTGATGCACGAGCTGCAGCAGCGCACCGTGTTCGTCACCGGCAGCGAGTACGAGGGCTTCGGGGTCGGCATCCTGGAGGCGATGGCGGCCGGCAAGATCGTGCTGTGTCGTGACATCGCGCCGATCAATGGCTTCGTCGAGCGGGGCAGCAACGGCTTCTTCCTCGACTTCGAACGAGGCGCCGCGGACCTGGCCACGATCCGCGAACTCACCGGCCTCGACGCCGCGCGCTGCGCCGCGATGTCGGAGGCCGCGCAGCGCAAGGCCAAGGGCTACGACTGGGACTCGGTGGCGCGGAAGTTCTCGGCGCATTACGCGCAGGCGCTTGCCCTCCGCGGCTGAGCGGCCTCAGGGCCAAGGCCGCAGCCTCAGGTCATGGCCCCACAGACCAGCAGCCCGGCGAACAGGACCAGCACCCCGCGCCAGGTCGCAGGCCGCGATTCGACCCAGCGGTACAGCAACACCGCCGCAGCGATCGACAGCGCGAAGGTGGCCAACAGTCCGAAGAGATCGACCCAAGGCCCGGTGGGCGTGAGCCGCGCCACCACTGCGCTGACCAGCAGCAGTACGGGAAAGTGGATCAGGAACAGCGAGTAAGAGATGCGCCCCAGCCGCACCAACGGTGGCCAGGCCGCCAGTGCCAAACCGCCGCGCCGCTGCGCCGCGGCCAGCAGCAGCGCCGTAACCAGCGCGGTCGCAATGCGGCTGCGCCAGTCGAGCGCCAGAGCCGCAGCACCCACCAGCATCAGCAACGCCACCGCGAACTGCCAGGTGCTGCGCCGCGTCGCGCGGCCGATCCAGAAGACCAGCATGCCCAGGCCGTAGGCGCCGAAAAAATAGAGCGCCGTGTCGTCCAGGTCCGCATTGCGGTTGAACACCGCGAGCGAAGCAACAGCCAGCGCCAGCACCAGGGCCACCGCCAGCCAGCGCGCGCGCTCCGGCCCCAGGACCCAGCGGCGCTGCAGCGCCTCCGAGAGGCCGATTGCCAGCAGCGCCAGCACGAAGAGCTGGAAGTCGATCGCCACGTACCACACGCCGGTAGACAGCGCTTCATAGCCGAGCAGGTCCTGCAGCAACAGCCCATGCGCCAGCAGCTGCGCCATGCCGGGCGGCGGCGGCACGGCCTCGTCGATGAGCCAGGGCCGCACCAGCGCGGCGGCCAGCACGCTGACGCAGAGCGCCGCCAGGTAGGGCATGGCGAGACGGCCGTAGCGCTGGAACACGCGCAGCACCGGGCGGTCGATGCGCAGCACGCCATCGGGCGCGAGGCTGCCCGCCGCCAGGAAACCCGCAATCACCAGGAACACCTGCACGGCGAGCCGGCCGTCCTGGGCCAGCCATTCGAAGAGCCCCGGCGCGAGCGTCGAGGCACCGGCCGGCAGCGGGCCGTAGCGCGCGAGGTGATGCCCGACGATCAGCGCGCAGGCCAGGCCCTTCGCCGCATCGAGCAGCGGCATGCGCGCCGCGGCCGCGGGCACCGCAGTCGTGCGCACTGCGGATTCGCTCACACCGGCTTCAGAGGGCAAGGCGCTGGCGCGCTTCCTGGTACTCACGCTTGAGCTTCTCGATGAAGGCAGCGGCGGAACCGACCTCGGTCACCGCCCCGATGCCCTGGCCCGAGCCCCAGATGTCCTTCCAGGCCTTGGCCTTGCTGCCCTCGCCGCCGCCGAAGTCCATGGTCTTGAGGTCGCCCTGCGGCAGGTTGGCCGGGTCCATGCCCGCGGCCACGATGCTGGGCGCGAGGTAGTTGCCGTGCACCCCGGTGAAGAGGTTCGAGTAGACGATGTCGTCGGAGTTGCCGGCGACGATGGCTTGCTTGTAATCCTCGCTCGCACGCGCCTCCCGGGTGGCGATGAAGGCGGTGCCGATGTAGGCGAAGTCCGCCCCCATGGCCTGCGCCGCCAGCACCGCGCCGCCGGTGGCGATCGAGCCCGACAGCGCGATCGGGCCGTCGAACCACTGGCGGATTTCCTGCACCAGCGCGAAAGGGCTCTTGATGCCCGCATGCCCGCCGGCGCCGGCCGCCACTGCGATGATGCCGTCCGCGCCTTTCTCGATCGCCTTGCGGGCGAAGGCGTTGTTGATGACGTCGTGCAGCGTCACGCCGCCGTAGCTGTGGACCGCATCGTTGACGTCGGTGCGTGCGCCCAGCGAGGTGATGACGATCGGCACCTTGTACTTCACGACCATCTCCATGTCGTGCTCCAGGCGGTCGTTGCTCTTGTGCACGATCTGGTTGATCGCGAAGGGCGCGGCGGGCCGGTCCGGATTTGCCTTGTCGTGGGCAGCGAGCGCCTCGGTGATCTCGGCCAGCCAGTCTTCCAGCTGCGAGGCCGGGCGCGCATTGAGCGCAGGCATCGCGCCCACCACGCCGGCCTTGCATTGCTCGATCACGAGCTTG
This sequence comes from Variovorax sp. Soil_C_12, assembly GCF_057657375.1. NCBI lineage: Bacteria > Pseudomonadati > Pseudomonadota > Betaproteobacteria > Burkholderiales > Comamonadaceae > Variovorax > Variovorax sp. Soil_C_12. The sequence continues at coordinate 426,315 of NZ_JBDGIO010000005.1, forward strand.
GGGTTGCTGATGATGAACAGCGGCGAGCCGATGATGGGCAGCGGGAGCTTGGCGAGGACTGGGGGGAGCTTGGACATGGGTTCTCCGGGTCGATATTGAGGTTTGAAAGTGGACATCCGTACGCGAGGCGCGAAAGAAAACCAAATACGGATGTCCTTGTCTTAAAAAGCGTCGATCGCCAACGCCGTCACGCTCTCGGCCCCGTCGACGATGCTGTCGCGCAGGCCCGGCGCCTTGTTGAGGATGTGCTCGGCATAGAAGCGGGCCGTGGCGATCTTGGCCTGCATGAAGGCGACGTCGTGGCCGGCCTTGAGCTGCTCCTCGGCCACCAGCAGCGAGCGGGCGAGCTGCCAGCCGGCGACCAAGTTGCCCGCCAGCATCAGGTAAGGCACGCTGCCCGCGAACACCGCGTTGGGCGAGCTCTTGGTGCCGCCGGCGACGAACGCGACCACGTCGACAAAGGCCTCGCGCGCCGCCTTCAGTCGCTTGGCGACGGCCTGCGCCTCGGCGCTGTCGCGCTTGGCGAGCTCGGCCTCGGTCTTCTCGATCTGGCCCGCAATGGCCTTGGCGACCTGGCCGCCGTCGCGCGCCGTCTTGCGGCCCACCAGGTCGTTGGCCTGGATCGCGGTCGTGCCTTCGTAGATGGTGAGGATCTTGGCATCGCGCAGGTACTGCGCCGCGCCCGTCTCCTCGATGAACCCCATGCCGCCGTGCACCTGCACGCCCAGCGAGGCGACCTCCAGGCTCATCTCGGTGCTGTAGCCCTTGACCAGCGGCACCATGTATTCATAGAAGGCCTGGTTCTGCTTGCGCGTCTCTGCCTCGGGATGGTGATGGGCCGCGTCGTAGGCGGCGGCGGCCACGCTCGCCATGGCGCGGCAGCCCTCGGTGTAGGCGCGCATCGTCATCAGCATGCGCTTGACGTCGGGGTGGTGGATGATAGGCGCGCTGGCGTTGAGCGAGCCGTCGACCGGGCGGCTCTGCACCCGCTCCTTGGCATAGGCCACTGCGTGCTGGTAGGCGCGCTCGGCGATCGCGATGCCCTGCATGCCCACGGCGTAGCGCGCCGAGTTCATCATGATGAACATGTACTCGAGGCCGCGGTTTTCCTGGCCCACCAGATACCCGACGGCGCCGCCGTGGTCGCCGTACTGCAGCACCGCAGTCGGGCTGGCCTTGATGCCCAGCTTGTGCTCGATGCTCACGCAGTGCACGTCGTTGCGCTCGCCCAGCGAGCCGTCCTTGTTGACGAGGAACTTCGGCACCACGAACAGGCTGATGCCTTTCACGCCCTCGGGCGCGCCGGTCACGCGCGCGAGCACGAGGTGCACGATGTTCTCCGCCAGGTCGTGCTCGCCGTAGGTGATGAATATCTTGGTGCCGTAGACCTTGTAGCTGCCGTCTCCTTGCGACTCGGCACGGCTGCGCACCATCGCGAGATCGCTGCCGGCCTGGGGCTCGGTCAGGTTCATGGTGCCGGTCCACTGCCCGCTCACGAGTTTCTCAAGGTAGATCGCCTTGAGTTCGTCGGAGCCGGCTGTGAGCAAGGCCTCGGTCGCGCCGTCGGTCAGGAGCGGGCACAGCGCAAAGCTCATGTTGGCCGAGTTGAGCATCTCGCCGCAGGCCGCGCCGATGGTCTTGGGCAGGCCCTGGCCGCCGAACTCGGCCGGATGCTGCAGGCCCTGCCAGCCGCCCGCCACGTACTGCGCGAAGGCTTCCTTGAAGCCAGGCGTGGTCGCGACCTTGCCGTCCTTGAACGTCGAGGGATGCTTGTCGCCCGCCTCGTTGAGTGGCGCGACCACGTCCTGGTTGAAGCGCGCGCATTCCTCGAGCACGGCCTGCGCGGTCTCGAGGCCGGCGTCCTCCAGGCCGGGCATGCGCGCGACTTGCGCGATGTCGGCGAGATGCTCGATGTCGAAGAGCATGTCCTTGACGGGGGCGATGTAGCTCATGGCTGTCTCCAATGCGACGTTGGCTAGGCGGATACGAAAAGGGCATCGCGAACGATGCCCTGGTTTCTTCGATGGACGGTGTTGAAGCAGGCGATCAGAGCGCCTTGACGAGTTCCGGCACGGCCGTGAACAGATCGGCTTCCAGGCCGTAGTCGGCCACCGAGAAGATCGGCGCTTCCGGGTCCTTGTTGATCGCCACGATCACCTTGGAGTCCTTCATGCCCGCCAGATGCTGGATCGCGCCCGAGATGCCGCAGGCGATGTACAGCTGCGGTGCGACGATCTTGCCCGTCTGGCCGACCTGCCAGTCGTTGGGGGCGTAGCCCGCGTCGACCGCGGCGCGGCTGGCACCCAGGCCGGCGTTGAGCTTGTCGGCCAGCGGTGCCATCACCTCCTGGAACTTCTCCGCGCTGCCGAGCGCTCGGCCGCCCGAGACGATGATCTTGGCCGCCGTCAGCTCGGGACGCTCGCTCTTGGTGACCTCGCGGCCCACGAAGCTCGACTTGCCGCTGTCGGCCACGCCTTCGGCGTTCTCCACCGTGGCGCTGCCGCCGGTGGCCGCCGCCGCGTCGAAGCCGGTGGTGCGCACGGTGACCACCTTGATCGCGTCGCTGCTCTGCACGATGGCGATGGCATTGCCGGCGTAGATCGGGCGCTCGAAGGTGTCGGGGCTGTCGACCTTGGTGATGTCGCTGATCTGGGCCACGTCCAGCTTGGCGGCGACGCGAGGCGCGACGTTCTTGCCGTTGGCGGTCGCCGGGAACAGGATGTGGCTGTAGTTCTTGGCAATGGCAAGAACTTGAGCAGCAACGTTCTCGGCCAGGTTCTCGGCGAGGCTCGGGCTGTCGGCGGCGATCACCTTGGCCACGCCGGCGATCTTGGCGGCGGCAGCCGCGGCTTCCGCCGCATTGGCACCGGCCACCAGCACATGCACATCGCCGCTCTGGCAGGCCAGGCCCGCGGTCACGGTGTTGAGGGTCGCCGGCTTGACGGTGGCGTGGTCGTGTTCGGCAATAACAAGGACGGTCATGGTCAGATCACCTTCGCTTCGTTCTTCAGCTTGTCCACCAGCGTGGCGACATCGGGCACTTTGATGCCGGCGCCGCGCTTGGGCGGCTCGCTGACCTTCAGGGTCTTCAGGCGCGGCTTGACGTCCACGCCCAGGTCCTCGGGCTTGACGGTGTCGAGCTGCTTCTTCTTGGCCTTCATGATGTTGGGCAGCGTGACGTAGCGCGGCTCGTTCAGGCGCAGGTCGGTCGTGATGACCGCCGGCAGGCTCAGCGAGATGGTCTCCAGGCCGCCGTCGACTTCGCGGGTGACGTTGACCTTGTCGCCCGACACTTCGACCTTGCTGGCGAAGGTGGCTTGCGGCAGATCAGCCAGCGCCGCGAGCATCTGGCCGGTCTGGTTGGCGTCGTCGTCGATGGCCTGCTTGCCCAGGATCACCAGGCCGGGCTGTTCCTTGTCCACCAGCGCCTTGAGCAGCTTGGCGACGGCGAGCGGCTGCAGCTCTTCGGTGGTCTCGACCAGGATGCCGCGGTCGGCGCCAATGGCCATGGCAGTGCGCAGGGTCTCCTGGCACTTCGCATCGCCGCAGGACACGGCGATGATCTCGGTGACGACGCCCTTCTCCTTGAGCCTCACCGCTTCTTCGACGGCGATCTCGTCGAAGGGGTTCATGCTCATCTTGACGTTGGCGATATCGACACCGGTGCCGTCGGACTTGACGCGCACCTTCACGTTGTAATCAACGACCCGCTTGACGGGGACCAGGACCTTCATTGGCTTGACTCCATTGAATTGCGAAACCGGGGTGCAGAGGAACCGAAGATTTTAGGCGCCGGCCTCCGCGCGAGCTGTTCATTTCAATCATGGGGCGCCGGGGCGCAAGAAAAGAACGGTCGTGCTTTTTTGCGATTATAGGCGAGCTTCGTCGAGGGAAGGCACGCCAGTTGGTAACGATTCGACGCGAAGCACGCGCTGCGGATAGGGAATGTCGATCTTCGCCTTGCGCAGCGCTTCGAGGATCGCGACGTTGATGGGCGAGCGCACGTTGTCCTTGCCCTTGTCCGGGTCGGCGATCCAGAAGTTGAGCGTGAACTCCAGCCCGTCGGGCGCGAAGTTCGTCAGGAAGGCGACCGGCGCAGGGTCGTCGAGCACGCGCGGCTGCGCGGCGGCGGCCTCGCACAGGATGGCCTGCACCTGCGCCACGTCGCTGTCGTAGCCGACGACGATGCTGGTCGTGAGGTTGAACTTGAGGTCGGACACCGAGAGGTTTTCCACCCGGCTCGTGATCAGCGACTCGTTGGGCACGATCGACTCGCGCCCGTTGCCCTGCCGCACCAGCGTGTAGCGGGTCTTGATGTCGGTGATGCGGCCCTCGAAGCCGTCGACCTTGACGTTGTCGCCGATGCGGATCGAGCGCTCCAGCAGGATCACGAAGCCGCTCACGTAGTTGGCCGCGAGCTTCTGCAGGCCGAAGCCCAGGCCGACGCCCAGGGCGCCGCCCAGCACCGAGAGCGCGGTCAGGTCCACGCCCACGGCCGACAGCGCGAACAGCAGGCCGATCAGCAGCAGGAAGGCGCGCACCGCGTTGGAGGCCACCTTGCGCATCGACAGGTCGGTCACCGCGGTGCGCAGGATGCGCTTTTCCACTGTCGACGCGACCCACAGGGCGACCATCAGCACCAGCGCGGCCGACAGCGTGCCCTCCAGCATGGTGCGCAGGCTGACCTGGTTCTTGCCGAAGGCGAGCTTGATGTTGTCGAGCTCGGTCAGCACCGCCGGCAGCAGCCCGACGATCCACAGCACGGCCGCGACCCAGGCGACCCACGAGATGGTGCGCTCCACCAGCCGCGCCAGCGCGGAGGCCGGAAACACGGCGCGCAGCACGCGCGCGAAGAAGCGGATTGCCGCGAGCGAGAGGAACACCGACACGGCGATGCGCAGCACCAGCACCGGCTGGAAATCCAGCACGAAGCGGCGCGCCAGGTCGGTCAGCAGCAGCGCCAGCACCGGGAACAGCAGGCCGTCGAAGGTGCGCTCACCGAACCAGATCGAATCCTTGGGCTGGTCGCGGCCGAACCAGCGGCAGAGGCCCCATGCCAGCGCCACGCAGGCGACCAGCGCGGCGATCTCGACCCAGAGGGTCTCGGCGTGGATCTGGCTGAGCCGCTGGCGGAAATCGTCGAAATTCATCGGCCTAGAGGTCTGCCAGCACCCGCACGTGCGCCTCGACGCTCGTAGCCAACGCATCGAGGTTGTAGCCGCCCTCCAGCATCGAGACGATGCGGCCCTTGGCGTGGCGCCGCGCGACGTCGCGGATGCGCTCGGTGATCCAGGCGAAGTCGTTCTCGTTGAGCCGCATCTGGCCCAGGTCGTCGTCGCGGTGCGCGTCGAAGCCGGCGCTGACGAAGATCATCTGCGGCTGGAATTCGTCGAGCCGTGGAATCCAGCAGGCCTCGATCAACTCGCGCACGTCCATGCCCTTGGTGTAGGCCGGCACCGGGATGTTGAGCATGTTGGGCGCCGGATGATCCGTGCCGCTGTACGGATAGAAAGGGTGTTGGAAGAAGCTCACCATCAGCACCCGCGGGTCGTTGCTGAAGATGTCCTCGGTGCCATTGCCGTGGTGCACGTCGAAGTCGACGATCGCCACCCGCTCCAGGCCATGCACCTCGATCGCATGGCGCACGCCCACGGCGACGTTGTTGATGAAGCAGAAGCCCATCGCCCGGTCGTGGCAGGCATGGTGGCCGGGCGGGCGCACGGCGCAAAAGGCGTTGTCGAGCTCGCCCGCGATCACCGCGTCGGTCGCGGCGATGGCTGCGCCGGCGGCGCGCCGGGCCGCGAGAACGGTGGAACGGCAGAGGGTGGTGTCGGGATCGATGGCCGCATAGCACGGGCCGCCGGACGGCTCGTCGGCGACCAGGCGATCGTTCAGGGCTTCCAGGTGCTCCATGTGTGCGACGCTGTGGGCCCGCGTGATCTGGGACAGCGTGGCCAGCGGCACCTCGCCGCGTTCGAGCGCATCGGTCACGCCGGTCAGCAGCAGCCTGTCTTCGATGGCATCGAGCCGCTGGGGGCATTCGGGATGGCCGGGGCCCATCTCGTGCTTCCAGCAGTCGCGGTGTGTGAAATAGCCGGTTTTGCCCATGATCGAATCGCGTCGTAGCCTCACGCGGCATGGGGCCGCAAGGCTTACGGTATTGTTTGCATATGGATACAAAAATGGACGTCGCCGCGAAGCTCGCCAGTTTGCTCGGCCAGCTTAACACGGTGATCGTGGGCAAAGAGGCGCAGGTGCGCGATTGCGTGGCCTGTCTGCTGGCCGGCGGCCACCTGCTGATCGAGGACGTGCCGGGGGTCGGCAAGACCACCCTGGCCCACGCCCTGTCGCACACCTTCGGGCTGCAGTTCTCGCGCGTGCAGTTCACGGCGGACCTGATGCCCGGCGACCTGTCGGGGGTGGCCATCTATGACCGAATCGAGCAGGCCTTCGTCTTCCACCCGGGGCCGATCTTCGCCCAGGTGCTGCTGGCCGACGAGATCAACCGCGCCAGCCCCAAGACCCAGAGCGCGCTGCTCGAGGCGATGGAGGAGAAGCAGGTCACGGTCGAGGGCGAGACCCGCCCCCTGCCCTCGCCCTTCTTCGTGATCGCGACGCAGAACCCGCACGACCAGCTCGGCACCTTCGCGCTGCCCGAATCGCAGCTGGACCGCTTCCTGATGCGCATCTCGCTGGGCTACCCCGACCGCGCGGCCGAGCGCGAGCTGCTCGCCGGCGCCGACCGCCGCGAGATGCTGGCCCGCCTGCCGGCCCTGCTGACCGCCGGCGAGCTCACCGCGCTGCAGCAGCGCGTCCTGCAGGTGCATGCGGCCGAGCCGCTGCTGAACTACGTGCAGGACCTGATCGCCGCGACGCGCTCGGGCCGCTGGTTCCTGCAGGGCCTGTCGCCGCGCGCGGGCATCGCGGTGCTGCGCGCCGCCAAGGCGCAGGCGCTCTTGGCCAACCGCGACTACGTGGCGCCCGACGACGTGCAGGCCGTGCTGCCGCAGACGATCGCGCACCGGCTCACGCCGGTCGGCGATGCCGGGCGCGGCGCGGTCGAGCAGGTGCGTGCCATGGTCGCCGCCGTCCCGCTCCCGTAAAGCATGACGGCGGCCCTGCGTTCGCGCATCGACGGCTGGTTCCTGTCGCGCCGGCCGCCCTCCGACACGCTGGAGCTCACCCAGCGCAACGTCTACATCGTGCCCTCGACAGCGGGCTGGATGCTGGGTGCCACGCTGCTCTTGCTGCTGATCGGGTCGATCAATTACCAGCTCAACCTGGGCTACCTGCTGACCTTCCTGCTGGCCGGCAGCGTGGCCGTCGGGATGCACGTGGGCCACGGCACGCTGCGCGGCCTGGGCCTGCGGCTGATGGCGCCCGACCCGCAGTACGCGGGGGCGGCGGCCGTGCTGCGCGTGGTGCTGAACAACGCGCGGCGCAGCACGCGCTACGGCATCGGGCTGGCGGTGCGCCACAGCGGGCAATGGTCGTGGAGCGACGTGCCGGCGCAGGGCAGCGCCACGGTCGAGGTCGCTTTCAGGCCGGACCGCCGCGGGCTGCATCCGGCGCCCACGCTCACGGCCGAGACCCGCTTCCCGCTCGGCACCTTCCGCGTCTGGACCGTGTGGCGGCCGGCCTCGCAGGTGCTGGTCTATCCCGCGCCCGAGTCGCACCCGCCGCCGCTGCCGCCGGGCGAGCCGCTGGCCGGGCAGGCCGCCTCCTCGGCACTGCGCGCCAGCGTGGCGGGCGAGTACGACGGGGTGCGGGCGTACCGGCGCGGCGATCCGCTGAAGCTGGTGGTCTGGAAGCGCGCGGCGCAAGCGCAGGCCGTGGGCTCCGAGGACCTCGTGAGCCGCGATACCCAGCAGGCGCATCGGCAGGAGCTGTGGCTGGATGCGCAGGCGACGGGGCTGGCCGATGCGGAGGGGCGCCTGTCGCGGCTTTGCGCGTGGGTGCTGATGGCGGATCGGCTGGGCGTGGACTACGGGTTGCGCGTTGCCGGCCGGACCGTGACGCCGTCGCAAGGCGAGGCACACAGGCGGCGTTGCCTGGAGGTGCTGGCGCTATGTTGATCCCCGCGAAGCCCGCCCTCAAGCTCCAGGCCCTCCCCCGCGAAGCCCGCGACACGCTCTTCCTGCTGGGCGTGATCGCCCTCATCCTCCTGCCCCAGCTCCCCAACATCCCCTGGTGGTGCAGCACCCTCGCCGCCGTCGTCCTGCTCTGGCGCGGCAGCCTCGCGGTGCAGGCCCGCCCGCTGCCCAGCAAGTGGTGGCGCATCGGGCTGCTCACGGTCACGCTGCTCGTGACCTACGCCACCCACCGCACGCTGCTGGGCCGCGACGCCGGCGTGACGCTGATCGTGATCCTGCTGGCCCTCAAGACGCTGGAGCTGCGCGCGCGCCGCGATGCCTTCGTGGTCTTCTTCCTGGGCTTCTTCACGATGCTCACGAACTTCTTCTACTCGCAGTCGCTCCTGACGGCGTTCGCCATGCTGCTGGCACTGCTGGGCCTGCTGACCGCGCTGGTCAATGCCCACATGCCGGTCGGCCGGCCGCCGCTGATGCTTGCGGCGCGCACCGCCGGCTGGATGGCGCTGCTCGGCGCGCCGATCATGCTGGTGCTGTTCCTGCTCTTCCCGCGCATGGCGCCGCTGTGGGGCACGCCCGGCGACGCCATGGCCGGGCGCAGCGGTCTGTCGAACACGATGCGCGTGGGCAGCATCGCGCAGCTGGCGCTCGACGACGGCATCGCCGCGCGCATCAAGTTCGACGACGACCGCGTGCCGGCGCAGCGCGACCTGTATTTCCGCGGCCCGGTGCTGTCGCAATTCGACGGCCGCGAATGGACCGCCTCCCCGCTCCTGTCGCGCGGCACCGCGCAGAACCTGCGCGTGCAGGGCCAGCCCATCGGCTACCAGGTCACGCTGGAGCCCAGCAACCGCCCCTGGCTTCTGACGCTCGATGCCACGCCCGAGAAGCCGGAGCTGGCGGGCTACGAGCTCTTCGGCACGGCCGACCTGCAATGGCTGGCGAACCGGCCGATCAACGACCTGGTGCGCTACCGCGCCGAGAGCTACACGCAGTTCCAGAGCGGGCCGCAGCGCCGCGGCGCCGGGCTGCGGCCCTACGTTGCGCTGCCGCCGGGCTCCAATCCGCGCACCGCAGCACTGGCCGCGCAAATGAAGCGCGACCCCAGCCTCGCCGGCGCCGACACCCGCGCCTTCGTGCAGGCTGCGTTGCAGCGCCTGCGCACCGGCGGCTACAGCTACACGCTGGAGCCCGGCCTTTACGGCCAGGAAACCGCCGACGAGTTCTGGTTCGACAAGAAGGCCGGCTTCTGCGAGCACATCGCCTCGGCCTTCGTGGTACTGATGCGCGCGCTCGACGTCCCGGCGCGCATCGTGACCGGCTACCAGGGCGGCGAGCTCAACGGCGTCGACAACTACTGGACGCTACGGCACAGCGACGCCCATGCCTGGGCCGAGGTGTGGCAGGAAGGCACGGGCTGGGTGCGCGTCGATCCGACCGGCGCCGTCTCGCCCGACCGCGTCGGCCAGTTTCAGCGCCTGGTGCCGCAGCCGGGCCTGTTCGCAGGCGCGATGGTCGCCATGAGCCCCACGCTGGCGCAGAACCTGCGCGCCGCCTGGGAGGCGGTGAACAACGGCTGGAACCAGTGGGTGCTCAGCTACACCCAGAGCCGCCAGCTCGACCTGCTGAAGAACCTCGGCTTCGAGGCACCCAGCCTGCAGGACCTGGCGACCGTCCTGCTGGCGCTGGTGGTGCTGGCGAGTCTGGCGGGCGCCGGCTGGACGCTGTGGGAGCGCAGCCGGCACGACCCCTGGCTCCGGCTGCTGGGCCAGGCGCGCACGCGGCTCGGGCAAGCCGGCATCGAGCTGCCCGAGGGCACGCCGCCGCGCCAGATGGCCGGGCGCCTCGCCGAACGCTTCGGCAACGGCGCACAGGCCGCGCAGGACTGGCTGCTGCGCCTCGAGGCGCAGCGCTATGCCGCCACGCCCGGCCCGACGCTGGCGGCCCTGCGCGCCGAGTTCCGTCACCTGCCCTGGCCGCGCTGAAACCACTTGTGTCGCGCGCCGGGGACTTGCACGCGGACGGCACAATCGGCACCCATGCGACGCCTCCTCCCGACCGCCTTCTCCCTGGCCCTCGTCCTGCTGGGCGCCGCCCTCCCCGCCCTTCCCGCCTCGGCCCAGAAAGTGGTGCGCGGCGAAACGCCCTACGCCACGCGCGATGACGCGATGCAGTTCGCCGACGACGTGGCCGCGCGGCGCAACCTCGACCGCGCCTGGGTGCGCGCCACCATCGGCAACGCACGCCTGCTGCCCAGCGTGCCGCGGCTGATGCTGCCGGCGCCCCGCGGCACGGCGAAGAACTGGCGCGTCTACCGCAGCCGCTTCATCGACCCGGTACGCATCGCCGCCGGCGTGCGCTTCTGGCGCGCCAATGCCGCCACGCTGGCGCGCGCCGAGGCCGAGTACGGCGTGCCGGCGGAGATCATCGTCGGCATCGTCGGGGTCGAGACCATCTACGGCCGCGACATGGGCAACTTCCGCGTGATCGACGCGCTGGCCACCCTGTCCTTCGACTTCCCGCAGGGTCATCCGCGCGCGGCCGAGCGCCAGGCCTTCTTTCGCGGCGAGCTCGAGAGCTTCCTCAGCACCGAGAGCCGCACCGCCGAGAACCCGATGGTGCCGGTGGGCAGCTATGCCGGCGCGATGGGCATGCCGCAGTTCATGCCCAGCAGCATCGCCAAGTACGCGATCGACTTCGACGGCGACGGCCGCATCGACCTGGTCAACAACCCGACCGACGTGATCGGCTCGGTGGCCAGCTACTTCAAGGCCTTCGGCTGGCAGCCGGGCATGCAGCCCATCTACCCCGTGGGCTTCGACGAGGCGCGCCTCAAGAAAGAGGTGCTGCTGGCGCCCGACATCCTGCCCAGCTTCAGCGCCGACAGCTTCGTGGCCGGCGGCGCGGTGCTCGAGGGCGAGGCGCTGCGGCACAAGGGCCTGCTGGCGCTGGTCGAGCTGCAGAACGGCGCCGACGCGCCCAGCTACGTGGCGGGCACGCAGAACTTCTACGTGATCACGCGCTACAACTGGAGCAGCTACTACGCGATGTCGGTGATCGAGCTGGGGCGCGAGGTGCGCGCCGCGATGGAGAACTGATGCAGGCCGATGCGCGCCATGCCGCATGGGCCGAGGCCTGGTGCGCGCTGGGTGTGCAGGCGCCTGACGATGCACTCTTCAATACGCTGCTCGCGCGCTACGGCGAGGCACATCGCGCCTACCACACGCTGCAGCATCTGGACGAATGCCTCGATGGCCTGGCGCTCGAGCGCCGCCATGCCATGCGCCCTGCCGAGATCGCGCTGGCCCTCTGGTTCCACGACGCGATCTACGACGTGCACCGCCACGACAACGAGGAACGCAGTGCCGACTGGGCTCGGCAGGCCCTGCGCGATGCCGGCGTGGACGCCGGGGCCGCGCAGCGCGTGCATGCGCTGGTGATGGCCACCCGCCACCAGGCACAGCCCGAGGAGGCGGATGCGCAACTGCTGGTCGACATCGACCTCTCGATCCTCGGCGCGCCGGCGCCGCGCTTCGCCGAGTACGAGCAGCAGATCCGCATCGAATACGCCCATGTGCCGCCCGAGGTCTTCGAGCCGCGGCGGCGCCAGATCCTCGGCGGCTTCCTGGCGCGCGATCCGCTCTACCTCACGCCGTCGATCCGCGCGCGCCTGGAGGCCCAGGCCCGCCTCAACCTGCAGGGCGCGATCGCCTGATCAGGCGCCGAACAGCCCGCGCGCCACGACCTGGCCGGCGCGGTCCACCACCACGGCCGCGCCCATCGCCACGGCCTCGCCGGTGAACGCCGTGATGTTGACCTGGTGCGTGACCCAGACCTCGAAGGCGCCGGCCGGAATGCGCGCCAGGCCTTCCAGCAGCAGCTTCCGGTTCTCGGGCGCGACTTGCGCATTGCCGAAGCTGGAGTTGAGCGGCGTCCACAGTTCGTGCGCACCGAAAGCCAGCTCCGCCGTGTCCTTGCAGCGGCACCACGCACTGGAGCGCACGGCGCGCGGCCGCAGGCTGCGGCTGCGGAACCATTCGCCGGCCGCGCGGGCCTGGGCCCGGCCCGCATCGCTCAAGTTGCGCTGGGTGTCGCACTGGTCCAGCCTGAACCCGGGCGGATCGCCCACGCCCGAAGTGGTCAGCGCATGGCGCCACAACACCGCGCAGCGGCCGGCGCGCAAGCGTTCGGCCATCGCGTCGTCGCCCTGCTGCGCATGGGCACGGCCGGCCAGGGCCGCGGCCAGCAGGATGAATTCGCGTCGCCCGAGCATCGCGCGAGGCTAGCAAAGCCGCCGACCCAAAGCAAAAAGGGCTGCTGTGCCCGTCGCACAGCAGCCCTTGCAGGACGCTCGGATGCTCAGCGCGCCTTGCCTTCCTTCCAGGCCGTCAGCAGCTTGTCGTAGTCGATGGTCTCGCCCTTGGGCTTCTCGTTGGCCAGCTTCTTCCACGGCGCATGCTGGTCGCTCAGCCACTTGCCCGCGTCGCCCTTGGCGTTGAGCTTGGGCGCGCACTTGGCCATGCCGGCGCGCTGCAGGCGGCCCATCACGTTGTCCATCTCGTCGGCCAGGTTGTCCATCGCCTTCTGCGGGGTCTTCTCGCCCGTCACCGCCTCGGCCACGTTCTTCCACCACAGCTGCGCCAGCTTGGGGTAGTCGGGCACGTTGGTGCCGGTGGGCGACCAGGCGACGCGCGCCGGGCTGCGGTAGAACTCGACCAGGCCGCCCAGCTTGGGCGCCATGTCGGTCATCGCCTTCGACTGGATGTCGGACTCGCGGATCGGCGTCAGGCCGACGATGGTCTTCTTCAGCGAAGTGGTCTTGGCAGTGATGAACTGCGCATAGAGCCAGGCGGCCGCGGTGCGGTTCTCGTCGTGGGCGGCGAAGAAGGTCCACGAGCCGACGTCCTGGTAGCCGTTCTGCATGCCCTGCTTCCAGTACGGGCCGTTCGGGCCGGGCGCCATGCGCCACTTGGGCGTGCCGTCGGCATTGACCACCGGCAGGCCCGGCTTGGTCATGTCGGCAGTGAAGGCGGTGTACCAGAAGATCTGCTGCGCGATCTGGCCCTGCGCGGGCACCGGGCCGGCTTCGCCGAAGGTCATGCCGGTGGCTTCGCGCGGCGCGTACTTCTTCATCCAGTCGACGTACTTGGTGAGCGCATAGACCGCCGCCGGCGAGTTGGTCGCACCGCCGCGCGACACGCTGGCGCCCACCGGCGTGCACTTGTCGTCGCCCACGCGGATGCCCCACTCGTCGATCGGCAGCCCGTTGGGCGTGCCGATGTCGGCGGTGCCGGCCATCGAGAGCCACGCATCGGTAAAGCGCCAGCCCAGCGACGGGTCCTTCTTGCCGTAGTCCATGTGGCCGTAGATCGGCTTGCCGTCGATGGTCTTCACGTCCACGCTGAAGAATTCGGCGATGTCCTCGTAGGCGCTCCAGTTGAGCGGCACGCCCAGGTCGTAGCCGTACTTGGCCTTGAACTTCTCCTTCAGGTCCGGGCGCGCGAACAGGTCGGCGCGGAACCAGTAGAGGTTGGCGAACTGCTGGTCGGGCAGCTGGTAGAGCTTGCCGTCGGGCGCGGTGGTGAACTTGGTGCCGATGAAGTCCTTCAGGTCCAGCCCGGGGTTGGTGTATTCCTTGCCCTTGCCGGCCATGTAGTCGGTCAGGTTCATGACCTTGCCGTAGCGGTAGTGCGTGCCGATCAGGTCGGAGTCGGAGATCCAGCCGTCGTAGATCGACTTGCCCGACTGCATCGAGGTCTGCAGCTTCTCGACCACGTCGCCTTCCTGGATCAGGTCGTGCTTGACCTTGATGCCGGTGATCTCCTCGAAGGCCTTGGCCAATGTCTTGGATTCGTACTCGTGCGTGGTGATCGTTTCCGACACCACCGAGATCTCGCGCACGCCCTTGGCCTGCAACTTCTTCGCGGCGTCGATGAACCATTTCATCTCCGCGGTCTGCTGGTCCTTGTTCAGGGTCGACGGCTGGAATTCGCTGTCGATCCATTTCTTGGCCTCGGCTTCGCCCGCCGAGGCGCTCTGCATGGCGAGCGCCGCCGCTGCCAGTGCCAGCGCTGTGTAGCGAATCTTCATGGATGTCTCCTCTAGGTGCTTCCCGGTGTTGTGCAGATCCCGGCCCCGGGAAAGCGAAGAGCCGGACAGCGTGAAAAGAATTCAGCCCTTGCGCATGACCAGGGCGAGCACGAGCATCGACAGCACGAAGCTGATCCAGATCGAGGGCTCGGCCTCCAGCGCCAGCCATTCCTGGAACTTGCCGGCCAGGCCGATGAAGATCAAATTGATGTAGGCCGCGATCAGCAGGCCGATGAAGAGCCGGTCGCCGCGCGTGGTCTCCATCGGCAGCCAGCCGCGGCGCAGGGTCGTCGGCGACTTGAATTCCCATACGGTCATGCCGACCAGCATCAGTGCGATGCAGCTGAAGAAGACCGCCACGGGGGTGGTCCAGACCATCCATTCGAACATCTCGAGCTCCTTTCTTCTTTTGTCAAACCCGCCCCATCGCGAAGCCCTTCGCGATGTAATGCCGCACGAACCAGATCACGATCGCGCCCGGCACGATCGTCAACACGCCCGCCGCCGCCAGCGTCGCCCAGTCCATGCCCGAGGCGCTCACGGTGCGCGTCATGGTTGCCACGATGGGCTTCGCATTCACGCTGGTCAGCGTGCGCGCCAGCAGCAGCTCGACCCAGCTGAACATGAAGCAGAAGAAGGCCGCAACGCCCACGCCCGCCTTGATCAGCGGCAGGAAGATGGTGAGGAAGAAGCGCGGGAAGGAGTAGCCGTCGATGTAGGCCGTCTCGTCGATCTCGCGCGGGATGCCGCTCATGAAGCCTTCCAAAATCCACACCGCCAGCGGCACGTTGAAAAGCAGGTGCGCCAGCGCCACGCCCAGGTGCGTATCCATCAGCCCCACCGTCGTGTAGAGCTGGAAGAATGGCAGCAGGAACACCGCCGGCGGCGTCATGCGGTTGGTCAGCAGCCAGAAGAAGACATGCTTGTCGCCGAGGAACGAGTAGCGCGAGAAGGCATAGGCCGCCGGCAGCGCCACCGTGAGCGAGACCACGGTGTTGATGCCCACGTAGATCAGGCTGTTGATGTAGCCCGAGTACCAGGACTCGTCCGTGAAGATGCGCGCGTAGTTGGCCCAGGTGAAGTGCTGCGGGAAGAAGGAGAAGCTCGAAAGGATCTCCTCGTTGGTCTTGAAGCTCATGTTGACCATCCAGTAGATGGGCAACAGGGCGAACAGGATGTAGAGCAGCAGGAAGATGCTGCGCTTGCGGAATCTCTTCTCGTTCATTGGGGCTCCTCCACGGCCTGCGTACCCACCCGCTGCATCCAGTTGTAGAGGACGAAGCAGAACAGCAGGATGATCAGGAAGTAGATCAGCGAGAAGGCCGCCGCCGGACCCAGGTCGAACTGGCCCACGGCCTTCTGCGTGAGGTACTGGCTCAGGAAGGTGGTGGCGTTGCCCGGCCCGCCGCCCGTCAGCACGAAGGGCTCGGTGTAGATCATGAAGCTGTCCATGAAGCGCAGCAGCACCGCGATCATCAGCACGCCGCGCATCTTGGGCAGCTGGATGTAGCGGAACACGGCGAAGCGGCTGGCACCATCGATGCGCGCGGCCTGGTAATAGGCGTCGGGGATGGAGCGCAGGCCGGCATAGCACAGCAGCGCCACCAGCGGCGTCCAGTGCCAGACGTCCATCACCAGCACCGTGAGCCAGGCATCGGTCGCGCTGCCCGTGTAGTTGTAGTCGATGCCCAGCTTCTGCAGGGCCCAGCCGAGCAGGCCGATGTCGGCACGGCCGTAGATCTGCCAGATGGTGCCCACCACGTTCCAGGGGATCAGCAGCGACAGCGCAATGATCACCAGCACGGCGGAAGACTTCCAACCCGTCGAGGGCATCGACAGGGCCAGGCAGATGCCCAGCGGAATCTCGACCAGCAGCACCGCCAGCGAGAAGCCGAGTTGGCGCCACAGCGCTCCGTGCAGTTCGTCGTCGCGCATCACCGCGGCGAACCATTCGGTGCCGACGAAGACGCGGCGCTCGGGCGAGATGATGTCCTGCACCGAGTAGTTGACCACCGTCATCAGCGGCACGATGGCCGAGAAGGCCACGCACAGCAGCACCGGCAGCACCAGCCACCAGGCCTTCTGGTTGATCGGCTTGGTTGTTCCGTTCATGCCACGAGCTCCTCGTCTCGGTAGAAGCACGTATGCGCGTCCACCACCTTCAGCCAGACCGGCGAACCCGCCGCCGGCACCTCCACGTCGGAAGGCAGCCGCGCCTTGATCACGCTCTCCCCCGCCTGCGCCGTCAGCATCTGGTGCGTGCCCACGTCCTGCACCTGCACGACGGTCGCCGCCACCGCTCCGGCCGCGCTCGGCTCGGCCAGCGTGACGTACTCGGGACGAATGCCCAGCTTGAGCGCGCCCTCGGGCAACGTGCGCTGCGTCGTGAGCCGCATGCCCGCCACTTCGAGCGACCAGCCGCTGCTTAGCACCGGCAGGAAGTTCATGCCCGGCGAGCCGATGAAATGGCCGACGAAGGTATGGGCCGGCCGCTCGAAGAGCGCATCGGCGCTGCCCACCTGCACCGCCTTGCCGCGCGTCATCACCACCACCTCCTCGGCGAAGGTCAGCGCCTCCACCTGGTCGTGCGTGACGTAGATCAGCGTGAGCTTGAGCTCGCGGTGGATCTGCTTGAGCTTGCGCCGCAGCTGCCATTTGAGGTTGGGGTCGATCACCGTCAGCGGCTCGTCGAAGAGCACGGCCGACACGTCGCTGCGCACCAGCCCGCGCCCCAGCGAGATCTTCTGCTTGGCATCGGCCGCCAGGCCGGCGGCGCGCTGGTTCAGCTGGCCGCTCATGTCGAGCATCTCGGCGATCTCGCCCACGCGCTTCCTGATCTGCTCGGCCGGCAGCTTGCGGTTGCGCAGGGGGAAAGCCAGGTTCTCGGCCACGGTCATGGTGTCGTAGATCACGGGGAACTGGAACACCTGCGCGATGTTGCGCTCCTGCGGCGACGCGTGCGTGACATCGCGCCCGTCGAAGCTGACGGTGCCGCGCGAGGGCACCAAGAGGCCCGAGATGACGTTGAGCATGGTCGTCTTGCCGCAGCCCGAGGGGCCGAGCAAGGCGTACGCGCCGCCGTCGCGGAAGCTCATCGTGAGCGGCAGCAAGGCATAGTCGCTGTCCTGCGTGGGGTTGGGGCGATAGGCGTGTGCCAGGTCGAGGTCGATGCGTGCCACCTCAGCCTCCTTGTCTGCGCCAGGCGGGCGCCACGGCCAGCCGTTCGGCGCTGTCGAACAGATAGGCCTGCGAGGCCGGGAAATAGAGCGTGATCGCGGCGCCCAGCTCGAAGCGGTGCACGCCGGTCAGCTGGGCCACCAGTTCGCCCACCAAAGTCTCGACGTGCACGAAGGTGTCGGAGCCCGAGATCTCGGCCAGCTCGACCTTGCCGGGGATCGCGATGTCGCCCTCGCCCGGCCGCACGTCCAATGCGCTGGAGCGCAGGCCGATGGTGACGGCGCCGTCGACGCCCGGCGAGAGCGTGAGCGGCACCAGCGGGCCGCCGGCCAGCTGCACGCCACCGGCCGCCACGCGCCCGGCCAGCAGGTTCATCGGCGGGTCGCTGAAGGCGCGCGCCACGCGCAGCGACTGCGGCGCATGGAAGACCTCGGCCGTGGGGCCGTACTGCAGCAGCTCGCCGGCATCCATCACCGCCGTGTAGCCGCCCAGCAGCAGGGCCTCGCCGGGCTCGGTGGTGGCGTAGATCACGGTGGAGTCGCCGGTGGCGAAGAGCTGCGTGAGCTCCTCGCGCAGGCCTTCGCGCAGCTTGTAGTCGAGGTTGACCAGCGGCTCGTCGAGCAGCACCAGCGGCGCGTTCTTGGCCAGCGCGCGCGCCAGCGCCACGCGCTGCTGCTGGCCGCCGGAGAGCTCGGCGGGGTAGCGGTCGAGGAACATGCCGATGCTCAGCTTCTCGGCCAATTCGCGCACGCGCGCCTCGACGTTCTTCTCGCCGCGCAGCTTGAGCGGCGAGCCGATGTTGTCGGCCACCTTCAGCGAGGGGTAGTTGATGAACTGCTGGTAGACCATCGCCACGTTGCGCTCGCGCACCGGTACGCCGGTCACGTTCTTGCCGTCGACCAGGACCAGGCCCGAGGTGGGCGTGTCCAGCCCGGCCATCAGCCGCATCAGACTGGTCTTGCCGGCTTGCGTGGCGCCGAGCAGCACCGTCACCGCGCCGTGCCTCGGCGCGATGCTCTGCTCGTAGAGCCAGGTTTGCGCACCCACCTTCTTGGTGATGCGCTCGAGTGTCAGCTGCATGCAACTCCTTCTTGCTGCTCTTGGGTCCGGGCCTGCTGCTGCATCCAGGCACCGACCCGTTCGCGTTCTTCCGCCGTGAAATGAAGGCCCAGCTTGGACCTGCGCCACAGCACGTCCTCGCCGCTGCAGGCCCACTCCTCGTCCCGCAAGTAGTGCAGCTCGCGCTCGTGCAGGCCGGGGGCCACGGCACGGCCCATGTCGTTCATGGATTGCGCCCCGCCGATCACGGCCGAGACGCGGGCGCCGTAGGCGCGCGCCAGGCGGCGTGCCAGCGCGGCATCGAGCCACGGATGCCTCGAACGGACTGCGGCCACGAAACGGCCGAAGTCTTCGTCCGGGCGCGCGGCGGCGCCGATCCAGCCCGAGAGGTCGCCGCCCGCCAGGAAGGAGCCCTCGGTCCAGGCCGGGCGCGCTTCGCCGAGCATGCGGCCCACCTCTTCGGCCGCGTCCTCCGAGAGCTTGCGGAAGGTCGTGATCTTGCCGCCCCACACCGACAGCAGCGGCGCCGCGGTGGTGTTCGATTCGAGCATGTAGTCGCGCGTCACCGCCGACGGATCGCCCGAGGCATCGTCGAGCAGCGGGCGCACGCCCGAGTAGGTCCAGACCACGTCGGCCGGCACGATCGGCTTCTCGAAATAGCGGCTGGCCTGGGTGCAGAGGTAGTCGATCTCGTCCGCGCCGATGCGCGCCGCGCCGGGGTCGTCGCCGCTCAGCTCGATGTCGGTGGTGCCGATCAGCGTGAAGGCGTCCTGGTAGGGGATCGCGAAGATGATCCGCTTGTCGGGGTTCTGGAAGATGTAGGCATGGTCGTGTGCGAAGAGGCGCGGCACCACGATGTGGCTGCCCTTGACCAGGCGCAGATGCCGGGTCGCCAGGGCCTCGCCCTTGGCGGGCTGCGCCACGCCGCGCAGGAAGGACTCGGCCCAGGGGCCCGCGGCGTTCACCACCGCGCGGGCGCGCACCGTGCGCCGGCCGGCCGGGCCTTCTAGCACGGCGGTCCAGCCGTCGGCATCGCGCTGCGCGCTCACGCAGCGCGTGCGCGTCAGCACCTCGGCGCCCTTGGCGCGCGCATCCAGCGCATTGAGCACCACCAGCCGCGCATCGTCGACCCAGCCGTCCGAATACACGAAGCCGCGCTTGAACTGCGGCTTGAGTGGCGCGCCGGCCGCGTGCGCGCGCAGGTCGACCGCGCGCGAAGCCGGCAGCACCTCGCGCCGGGCCAGGTGGTCGTAGAGGAAGAGGCCCATGCGCACCATCCAGGCGGGCCGCATGGAAGGGTCGTGCGGCATCACGAAGCGCAGCGGCCACATGATGTGCGGCGCACTGCGCAGCAGCACCTCGCGCTCCTGCAGCGCCTTGCGCACCAGCGAGAACTCGTAGTACTCGAGGTAGCGCAGCCCGCCGTGGATCAGCTTGGTGGAAGAAGAAGAGGTGTGCGCCGCGAGGTCATCCTTCTCGCACAGCAACACGCGCCAGCCGCGGCCCGCCAGATCGCGCGCGATGCCGCAGCCGTTGATGCCGCCGCCGACGATCAGCACGTCGCAGGCAGCCAGGGCGGCGGCCGAGGAGGATGGAGGGGTTGCACTCACGGTCTTGGAATGGGTCTCTCGGGGTCTCGAATTTTGCTCGAAGAATCTTCGCTTTTTTTCATTTTGGTTCCTTAAGGCGCGATTTTCCTAGTCGTTAACCCTTAAGACTCTTCGTTTTCTTTCGTTCTAAAGTAACCCGCCTTGCGCTCTCTTCCATTCGCGTGAATTCGAATCCTCGCCAGCTCAAGCTCCTCAACACCGTGCGCACGCGCGGCTCGGTCACGGTCGAACAGCTGGCCGACATGCTCGACGTGACCCTGCAGACGGTGCGCCGCGACGTGCAGCGCCTGGCCGACGAAGGCTTGCTGACGCGCTTTCACGGCGGCGTGCGGGTGCCGAGCTCGACCACCGAGAACATCGGCTACCAGCAGCGCGGGACCCTGCATGCCGAGGGCAAGGCGCGCATCGCGCACGCCGTCGCCGCGCGGGTGCCGAACGACTGCTCGCTGATCCTGAACATCGGCACCACCACCGAGGCCATCGCCAAGGCGCTGCTGCAGCACAGCGGGCTGCGCGTGATCACCAACAACCTCAACGTGGCGACCATCCTGAGCGACAACCCGAACTGCGAGGTGATCGTGGCGGGCGGCTCGGTGCGGCTGCGCGACCGCGCGATCGTGGGCGAGGCCACGGTCGATTTCATCCGCCAGTTCAAGGTCGACATCGCGCTGATCGGCGTCTCCAGCATCGAGTCCGACGGCACGCTGCGCGACTTCGACCTGCGCGAGGTGAAGGTGGCGCAGACCATCATTGCGCAGGCGCGCGAGGTCTGGCTGGCGGCCGACGCGAGCAAGTTCAACCGCCCGGCGATGATCGAGCTGGCCAAGCTGTCGCAGATCGACTGCCTGTTCACCGACGCGGAGCCGCCACCGCCCTTCCCCGAGCTGCTGGCGCAGGCGCAGGTCCGCTGCGAGATCGCGCGCGAACATTGATCAAGGACCTTTCCTTATGACCTACCTGCTCGCCCTCGACCAGGGCACCTCCAGTTCCCGCAGCATCGTCTTCGACCGCGAAGGCCGCATCGTCGCCATCGCCCAGCGGGAGCTCACGCAGATCTATCCGCAGCCCGGCTGGGTCGAGCACGACCCGATGGAAATCTGGAGCAGCCAGCTCGCCACCGCGCACGAGGTGCTGGCCAAGGCCAAGCTGAAGGCGAGCGACATCCACGCGGTGGGCATCACCAACCAGCGCGAGACAACGGTGCTGTGGAACCGCAAGACGGGCCAGCCCGTGCATCACGCCATCGTCTGGCAGGACCGCCGCGCCGAGCCGATGTGCGCGAAGCTGCGCGAGGACGGCATGACCGGCACGATCCAGGAGAAGACCGGCCTGGTGATCGACGCTTACTTCTCCGGCACCAAGCTGCGCTGGCTGCTCGACAACGTGCCCGGCGCGCGCGCCGCGGCCGAGCGCGGCGAGCTGGCCTTCGGCACGGTCGACAGCTGGCTCATCTGGCAGCTGACAGGCGGCAAGCAGCATGTGAGCGACGTGAGCAATGCCTCGCGCACCATGCTGTTCAATGTGCACACGCATCAGTGGGATGCCGACCTGCTCAAGGCGCTGGACATCCCCGCCTCGCTGATGCCGCAGGTCAAACCTTCGAGCGCGCATTTCGCCGACACCGACGTGGGCCTGTTCGACCGGCCGCTGCCCATCGGCGGCGTGGCCGGCGACCAGCAGAGCGCCCTCTTCGGCCAGGCCTGCTTCGAGGCCGGGATGGCCAAGAATACCTATGGCACCGGCTGCTTCCTGCTGATGCACACGGGCGGCGACTTCCAGCCTTCGCACAACGGCCTGCTCGTGACCAGCGCCGCGCAGGCGCCCGGCATGCCGCCACAGTACGCGATGGAGGGCAGCGTGTTCGTCGGCGGCGCGGTGGTGCAGTGGCTGCGGGATGGGCTGAAGGCCATCCAGGGCAGCGCGCAGGTGCAGGCGCTGGCCGAGAGCGTGCCCGATGCGGGTGGGGTGATGATGGTGCCGGCCTTCACCGGGCTCGGCGCGCCCTACTGGAATGCGGATGCGCGCGGCACGATCACGGGGCTGACGCGCGGCACCACCGTCGCGCATATCGCGCGCGCGGCGCTGGAGAGCATCGCCTACCAGAGCGCTGCGTTGCTGCAGGCCATGAGCCGCGACGCGGTGGCCGCGGGTGGCACGCCGGTGGCGGAGCTGCGGGTGGATGGCGGTGCCGCGGTGAACGACCTGCTGATGCAGTTCCAGGCGGACCTGCTGGGCATTCCGGTGGTGCGGCCGGAGGTCATCGAGACCACGGCGCTCGGCGCTGCGTACTTGGCCGGACTGTCGACCGGTGTGTACCGCGATACGGGGGAGCTGTCGAAGCAATGGCGGGTGGAGCGGCGCTTCCTGCCGACGCTGAGCCGTGAGAAGGCGCAGGAGAAGATGGCGCGGTGGGAGCTGGCGGTGCGGAGGGCGACGCTGGTTTGAGCGCCCCCGCGGACGCGACCAGCGCCTGCACCTGCTTCTTTACCCCCAGAGCGGAGAAGCAAGCGTCGGCACCAGCCTGGCCTGATCATTCAATGGCGTCGCGGTCACCGAGCCAGGAGCCGGCGGCGAGAAGCTGGCCATCGCCTGCACCAGGTTCTGCACCTGGGTGTCGATCAGCACATGGCCGTCGCTGGTCCTGAACTCCTCGACGTGGTATTGACTCCCCGCGTACCAGCTGTTCAGGGTGTTCTCGCGCACGCTGCGGTTGAACAGCACGTTCTCCTGCAGCACCACACCGATCTGTCTTCTCAGCTGGGCTGCGTCGATCTGCCGGATGTCGATCCCATCCACCAGGGCCTTGCTCCGGTAGGTAGAGGCGCTGGACCAGCTTGGTCAGCGTGCTCTTGCCGGAGCCGGAGCGCCCGACGATGCCGATCACTTCGCCGGGGCACACGTCGAGCCTCACGCCATCGAGCACGGGTGCGGCTTCCGGACGGTAGCGGAACGTCAGGTTCTCCAGCGTCACTCTCCCTTCCAGCGCCGGCAGCTGCGCCGCCGCATGGGACGGCACCTCGGTTCGGCTGTTCAGGATGTCGCCCAGCCGCGCCATCGAGATGCCGGTCTGCTGGAAGTCGGTCCACAGCTGAGCCATGCGCATGATGGGCTGCGCCACCCGCTGGGCGAACATGTTGAAGGCGACGAACTGGCCGACGCTGAGCTGGTTGTCCATCACCAGGTGCGCACCCCACCAGAGCGTGGCGGCGTTGACCAGCTTGCCGATGAGGTTGATGCCCTCATGGGCCCAACTCGCGAGGCTCTGCGTGCGGAAGCTGGCCGAGGCGTAGGCGGCGAGCTGCTCGTCCCAGCGGCGGCCGAAGACGGGTTCGAGTGCGGTGGCCTTGACGGTCTGGATGGCGCCGACGGTCTCCACCAGCAGCGCCTGGTTCTCGGCGCCGCGGGCGAACTTCTGGTCCAGGCGCCGGCGCAGCACAGGCACGACGGCGAGGCTCAGGCCGAAGTACAGCGGCAGGCTCGCGAGCACGATGAGCGTCATGGAGACGCTGTAGAACAGCATGACGCCGATGAACATCGCCGAGAACAGCACGTCGAGCACGACGGTGAGCGCATTGCCGGTGAGAAAGCTGCGAATGTTCTCGAGCTCGCGCACGCGCGCCACCGAGTCGCCGATCCTGCGAGCCTGGAAGTAGGCCAGGGGCAGCTGCACCAGATGGCGGAACAGTCGCGTGCCGAGCTCGACGTCGATGCGGGTGGTGGTGTGGCCGAAGATGTAGCCGCGCAGCCCGTTGAGCAGGCTCTCGAAAATGACCACCACCAGCAGGCCGACGACGAGGACATCGAGGGTGGTGAGGCCGCGATGCACCAGCACCTTGTCCATCACGACCTGGAAGAACAGCGGGCTCACCAGCGCGAAGAGCTGAAGCATGAAGGAAATGGCCAGCACCTCGACCAGCAGGCGGCGGTGCTTGACGAGGCTGGGCACGAACCAGGAGAAGTCGAACTTGGCCACCTCGCCCGCAAGGCTGGCGCGGCTGGTGATGAGGATGATCTCGCCGGTCCAGTGCTGCGCAAAGACTTCCAGGGGCTCGATCACCGGGCAGGAAGAGCCCTGGGAAGGATCATCCTGGAACAGCACGCGGTGCGCATCGCACCGGCCGAGGATCACGCAGCGCGTCTTGCCTTCGTCGCCGTGCATCAGCGCCAGCACCGGCAGCGGCGTCATGCCCAGGCGATCGAGCGTGGTGCGCGAGAGCTTGGCCTTGAGCCCCAGCAGCCTGGCCGCGCGCAGCACGATGGGGGTGTCGACCACATCGCAGGGACCAAGACTCAGCTGATGCGCCAAGGTCGACGGATCTGCGGCGACCTGATGCAGGCGCGCCAGCGTGCAAAGTGCAACGAGTGCCGGATGGGGCTTTGGTGCGGACGTTGTTGTCGTGGCCGGCGTGGCTGCGCCCTCGCCGCAGGCAAGGGGTCGTACCCATTCTTTCAACTCTTTCTCCCTGACTTTTAGGACGGCGGAAGATAGCTGAACAAAGAACGGGCGGCAATGTCGAGGTGAAGATTACCGTCTTCAACCAAAGTCGCTAACGCTTCTGCTTTACACGACCTCAGTGCTGCATATGCAGGGGTTAATCCGATTGAAAGGGGCGAGGCTCGGGGCCCCGCCGCAGGGCCCTAGAGCTTGGCGATCGACACCTCCGTGGACTTCACCAGCGCAACGACGTCGGAGCCGGGCTTGAGCTGAAGCTCGTCGACCGAGCGCGTGGTGATGACCGAGGTCACGATGCCCCAGGCGGTCTCGACGTCGACTTCGGAGACGACATCGCCGCGGATGATCTCGCGGACCTTGCCCTTGAACTGGTTGCGGACGTTGATGGCTTGGATGGACATGGGTAGCTCCTGTTGAAAAAAAGAAAAGAGAAGAAAGGGATCAGACGGCCCAGCGCAGGGCATGCGCCGGCCCGTAGGCCCAGCGCGTGTCCTTGGCCGGCTCGCCATCGGGCTTCTGCAGCACGCGGTCGAGAATGCGCTTCTCGATCGCCGCAAAGGCCGGATCGCCCTGCGAGCGCGGCCGCGCGAGCGCGATGTTCTCGTCGAGCGCGATGCGGCCGTCCTCGATCAGGATCACGCGGTCGGCCAGCGCCACCGCCTCCTGCACATCGTGCGTGACGAGCAGGGCCGTGAAGCGGTGGCGCTGCCACAGGTTCTCGATCAGCCGGTGCATCTCGATGCGCGTCAAGGCATCGAGCGCGCCCAGCGGCTCGTCGAGCAACAGCAGCCGCGGCTGATGCACCAGCGCACGGGCCAGCGAGACGCGCTGGCGCTGCCCTCCCGACAGCCGCGCCGGCCACTCTGCCTTGCGATCGGCCAGGCCGACCTGCGCCAGAACTTCCTCGCCGCGCGCCCGCGCCGCCGGCGGCAAGCCGAGCGTGACGTTGTCGAGCACACGGCGCCAGGGCAAGAGGCGCGCCTCCTGGAACATGATCCGCGTGTCGTCGTGCAGTCCGTCGACGGGCTGGCCGTCGGTGTAGAGGCCGCCTTCGGAGGCTTCTTCGAGGCCCGCGACGAGGCGCAGCAGCGTGCTCTTGCCGCAGCCGCTGCGGCCGACGATGGCGATGAACTGGCCCGGCTCGATCGTGAGCTGGGTGTTGCGCAGCACCTCGCGCGTGCCGTAGCGCTTGTGGAGGCCGCGCGCTTCGAGGCGCACGCCGGGATGGCCTTGCTGGAGGATGGCGCTCATGTTGTTTCTCAGGCTCCGGGGTTGAAGAGCGCCGCGTCGAGCGCATTGAGTTTTCGGGGCAGCAGCTTCTCGGCGAAGAAGGCATCGGCAATGCGCTGCTGTTCGGCGAGTCCGCCGGCCACCACGGGCCGCACCGCGTAGCTGCGCCTGGCGTTGGCCTGCTCGACCGTGGCCGTGTCGAGCCCCCACACCGGGGCCAGCAGCGCGGCCGCTTCGGCGGGCTTGTGCTTGACCCAGAGGCCGGCCTTGTGCAGTTCGGCGTAGAGCACGCGCAGCACGTCGGGGCGCGCGTTCGCGAACGGCGTTCCGGCCAGGTAGTAGCGCTGGTACGACGCGATGCCGGTGCCGTCCGCCAGCACGCGCAGCTTCGACTGGCGCTGCGCCGCGGAGAGGAAGGGGTCCCACACGACCCAGGCATCGATCGCGCCGCGCTCGAAGGCGGCGCGGCCGTCGGCCGGCGTCAGGTAGGCGGGCTCGATGTCCTTGAACGACAGGCCGGCCTTGTCGAGCGCCGCGATCAGCAGGTAGTGCACGCCGGCGGCCTTGGCGAAGCCGACTTTCCTGCCCTTGAGGTCGGCCACGGACTGCAGGGGCGAATCGGCCCGCACGACGATCGCCTGCGCGGCCGGCGACGGCGCCTCCTGCGCGACGAAGGTCAGCTTGGCGCCCGCGGCCTGGGCGAACACCGGCACGGTGTCGGCCACGTCGGCGCTGAAGTCGAGGTTGTCCAGGTTGAGCGCCTCGAGCAGCGGCAGGCCGCTGCTGAACTCGTGCCAGCTGATCTTGACGCCCAGCGGTGCGAGCTGGCGCTCCAGCGTGCCCTGGGCCTTCAGCACCACGGTCAGCGTCGACGATTTCTGGTAGCCAATGCGGATCGTCGACGATGCGGCGCCTTGCGCGAAGGCCACGCCGCCCGCCAGCGAAGCCAGTGCGCCCAGCGCGGCGCGGCGAGTGAGGGAAGAAGTCATGTCGCCCTCCTCCTTCACTTTGACTGGTAGCCCGGGTGCCAGCGCAGCCACCAGTGCTCGAGCCCGCGGGCGAACACGTCGGCCAGCTTGCCGAGCAGTGCGTAGAGCAGGATGCCCACCAGCACGATGTCGGTCTGCAGGAACTCGCGCGCATTCATCGTGAGGTAGCCGATGCCGGCCTGCGCGGAGATCGTCTCGGCCACGATGAGGATCACCCACATGAGTCCGAGCGAGAAGCGCAGACCCACCAAAATCGATGACAGCGCGCCGGGCAGGATCACTTCCTTGTAGAGCTGCCAGCGCGAGAGCCCGTAGGTGCGGCCCATTTCGATCAATTGCGGGTCCACGTTGCGGATGCCGTGGAAGGTGTTGAGGTAGATCGGGAAGAACACCGACACCGAAATGAGGAACAGCTTGGCTGACTCGTCGATACCGAACCAGAGGATCACCAGCGGAATCAGCGCCAGCGCCGGGATGTTGCGCACCATCTGGATGGTGGAGTCGAGCAACGTCTCGAAGAACTTGACCGAGCCGGTCAGGAGCCCCAGCGCCAACCCGAGCCCGCCGCCGATGGCCAGGCCCGACAAGGCCCGGCCGGCGCTCACCTTCACATGGGTCCACAGCTCGCCGGAGACGGCCAGCGTCCACGCGGCCTTGACCACGTCGACCGGCGCCGGCAGCACGCGGGTGGAGAGCCAGCCGAGCGACGAGGCGATCTGCCACGCGACGATCAGCCCCACGGGCACGAGCCAGGGCACGAGACGCCTGGCGACGCCGAGCCCGAAGGCTCGAGCTGGCCCCAGCAAAGGCGCCGCGACCGGCAGTGGCTGCACTTGTTCAGTCATGAGTAGAAATCCTCGCGATCAGCTTTGGGAAACGAGGCGCGAAGGCGCATCGAGATTGGCGACGACTTCGCCGAAAGGGCCGGTCAGCGACCCGCCCGGCAGGCTCGGGCGGCGCTTGCGCGGCAGGAGCGGGAACACCAGTTCGGCGAAGCGGTACGACTCTTCGAGGTGCGGGTAGCCCGAGAGGATGAAGTTGTCGAGGCCCAGCGCCGCGTACTCCTCGATGCGCGCCGCCACGGTCTTCGCGTCGCCCACCAGCGCCGTGCCGGCGCCGCCGCGCACCAGGCCCACGCCGGCCCAGAGGTTGGGCGAGATCTCGAGCTCGGCGCGTGTGCGTTTGGCACCGCCGGCATGCAGCGCGGCCATGCGGCGCTGGCCTTCGGAGTCCATGCGCGCGAAGGCCGCTTGGGCGCGGATCACGGTGGCGTCATCGACGCGGCTGATCAGGTCCTCGGCAGCTTTCCACGCCGCGTCATCCGTCTCGCGCACGATCACATGCAGGCGAATGCCGAACTTCACGGTGCGGCCCTTGCCTGCGGCACGCTCGCGAACGTCGGCAATCTTCTTCGCGACTTCGGCGGGTGGCTCGCCCCAAGTCAGATAGGTATCGACCTGCTCCGCCGCAAGCTCGTGCGCCGCCGCCGAGGAGCCGCCGAACCACACCGGCGGATACGGCTTCTGCGTGGGCGGGTACAAGAGCTTCGCGCCCTTCACGCTCAAGTGCTTGCCCTCATAGTCGAAGGCCTGGCCCTCATGGCTGCGCGCAATGATCTCGCGCCAGATGCGGATGAACTCGGCCGATTGCTCGTAGCGCGATGCATGGTCGAGAAAGACGCCGTCGCCCTCGAGCTCTGCCTGGTCGCCGCCGGTCACCAGGTTGACCAGCACGCGCCCGCCCGAGAGCCGGTCGAAGGTCGCGGCCATGCGCGCGGCCAGGCTGGGCTGGTGCAGGCCGGGCCGCACCGCGACCAGGAACTTGAGCCGGCGCGTCGCGCCGATCAGGCTGGCCGCGATCACCCACGGGTCCTCGCAGGAACGGCCGGTGGGGATCAAGACGCCCTCGTAGCCGAGCTGGTCGGCCGCGCCGGCGACCTGCTGCAGATAGGCCAGGTCGACAGGACGTGCACCTTCGGTCGTGCCGAGGTAGCGGCTGTCGCCGTGGGTGGGAAGAAACCAGAAGACTTGCATGGTGTGATCTCGATCAGATGGCGAAGAGAAAGCGCCGCAGGCCCCACTCCCGTGCCGTGGTGCGAAGCACCCGCACGGCGCGCAGGCGCCACAGCGCGCTGTCAGGCAATGCCGGCGGCCGCTGCATCGAGCACGTTGATCTTCTTGGGGATCAACCCGAGGGACAAAAAGGTGTCGGCGATCTTCTGCTGCTCCGCCAGGATGGCCTTGGTGATCGGCCCGGTGCCGTACTTCCAGCGGCCCACCACGACGTCGACGACCGGCTGCGGAATCCCCCACAGCTGCGACAGCTCGGCGGCGTAGGCGCTCTTGTTCGCTTGGCCCCATTGGTCGACCTTGTTGATCTCCTCGGTCAGGATCCGGATCACATCGGCGTTCTTCTCTGCATAGCCGAGCGAGGAGAAGTAGTAGCCGCGGTTGCCGACCACGCCCGCGGCGTCGGCCAGCACCCGGGCCTCGAGCGCCTTTTCTGCCGCGGCGAGGAAGGGGTCCCAGATCACCCAGGCGTCGACGGAGCCTTTCTCGAAGGCGGCGCGCGCATCCGCGGGCGGCAGGAAGACGACGTTGACGTCGCCATAGCCCAGGCCATGCTTGTCCAGCAGCTTGACCAGGAAGTAGTGCACGTTGCTGCCCTTGTTGAGCGCGACCTTCCTGCCCTTGAGCTCGGCCACCGAACGGATCGCCGACCCTTTGGGCACCAGCACCGCTTCCGACTGCGGGCGCGGCACCGTGGCCGCCACGTAGGCCAGCGGCGCACCCGCGGCCTGCGCGAAGATCGGCGGCGCTTCGCCGACATCGCCGAAGTCGATCGAGCCGACGTTGAGCGCTTCGAGCTGCACCGGCCCGGCCGTGAACTCGGTCCACTTGAGCGAGACGTTCAGCGGCGCCAGCTGCTTCTCCAGGGTGCCGCGGCCCTTGAGCAGGCTCAGCACGCCCTTCTGGTGGCCGATGCGCAACTGCCGCGCCGGTGCCTGGGCGAACGCGGCCAGGGATGGCAGGGCGATCGCCGCGGCGGCGCCGCGGATCAAGGCACGGCGCTTCGATGAATGCAAGGTCTTCATGGTGAGTGTCTTTCAGGCGTGAGCCGTCCCACGCCGCACGCGCGGCGGCGAAGAACGCAGGAAGAATTGGGAGGGAGAGAGACGCGCCGGGCCCGCGGGCCCGGGCTTCAGACGCTACATCGCACGCGCGAGAAGGGCACCGGTTCGAAGCCGTTCGTCGCCGGCAGCTTGAGGCCTTCGTGCGCGAGGGCGTCCACCGCGTCGTCGAGGCGCTGGGCCAGCTCGCTCTGCAGCTGGTAGGCCCCTTCGGGCTGCAGCGTCACCTGCCCGTCGGTCGCATACACGCCCGGCAGGATGTGCCGCGCCGCCAGCGACTGCAGCACCGGCCGCAGCGCATAGTCCAGCGCCAGCATGTGGTGCGGGCTGCCGCCGGTGGCCAGCGGCAGCACCGTCTTGCCGCGCAGCGCGGACTGCGGCAGCAGATCGAGGAAGACCTTGAGCACGCCGCTGTACGCGGCCTTGTAGACCGGCGTCGCGATCACGATCGCATCGGCCTTTCGCACCTGCTCGGCGGCATGCTGGATCGCCGGATGTGAGGCCTCGCCCAGCAGCAGCGCATGCGCCGCGAGTTCGCGGATCGCGATCCGCTCGACCGGCACGTCGCGCAGCGCCAGCCGCGCGGCCACCGCATCGAGCAGCACGGCCGAGCGCGAAGGGGCCGACGGGCTGCCGGCAATCAGGAGAACAGTCACGATCGGGGCGCTCTTACTTTGCGCTGTAGATCTGGTCGAAGGACCCGCCGTCGGCGAAGTGCTCCTTGTCCGCCTTGGCCCAGCCGCCGAAGGCCTGGTCGATGGTGAACAGCGTGAGCTTGGGGAACTGCTTCTCGTACTTGGCCTTGGCCTTGTCGGAGGTCGGGCGGTAGTAGTTGCGGCCCGCGATGTCCTGGCCTTCGTCGGAGTACAGGTACTTGAGGTATTCCTCGGCCACGGCGCGCGTGCCCTTCTTGTCGACCACCTTGTCGACCACCGTCACCGTGGGCTCGGCCAGGATGCTGACCGAGGGCACCACGATCTCGAACTTCTCGGGGCCGAATTCCTTCAGCGCCAGAAAGGCCTCGTTCTCCCAGGCCAGCAGCACGTCGCCCACGCCGCGCTGGACGAAGGTGATGGTGGAGCCGCGCGCACCAGTGTCCAGCACCGGCACGTTCTTGTAGACCTTCGACACGAATTCCTTGGCCTTGGCATCGCCACCGAACTTGCGCTTGCCGAATTCCCAGGCAGCCAGGTAGTTCCAGCGCGCGCCGCCCGAGGTCTTGGGGTTGGGGGTGATCACCTGCACGCCGGGCTTGGCGAGGTCGTCCCAGTCTTTGAGGCCCTTGGGGTTGCCCTTCTTCACCAGGAACACGATGGTCGAGGTGTAGGGGGCCGAGTTGTGCGGCAGGCGCTTCTGCCAGTCGGCATTGACCAGGCCGCCATGCTTGACCAGCGCATCGGTGTCGCCGGCCAGCGCCAGCGTGGCGACGTCGGCGTCGATGCCGTCGATGATCGAGCGCGCCTGCTTGCCGGAGCCGCCATGCGACTGCTTGACCGTCACCGCCTGGCCGGTCTTGCCCTTCCAGTAGGCGGCGAAGGCCTTGTTGTAGTCCACGTAGAGCTCGCGCGTCGGGTCGTAGGAGACATTGAGCAGCGTCACGCCCTGCGCGAACGACGGCAATGCCGTGAGGGCGATGCCGGCCGCAGCGGCGGCGGCGAGGGAAAGCTTGATAAAGTCGCGGCGGTAGCTCATGGTCTTGTGCTTCAGGAAGGCATAACAGTGAAGCTTCGAATTCTGAATTCGGCATAAGGAAAGGGGAACGACCGAGTTCTCAGTTCTAAATAGCCAAATCAACTAAGCCACCCCCACCGCTTCAAGAGGCAATCCAAATGGCACGCATGATCCAGTGCATCAAGCTCGGCAAAGAGGCCGAGGGGCTCGATTTCCCGCCCTACCCGGGTGAACTCGGCAAGCGCATCTGGGAAAGCGTCAGCAAGGAGGCCTGGGCCGCCTGGCTCAAGCAGCAGACCATGCTGGTCAACGAGAACCGGCTGAACCTGGCCGATGCGCGCGCCCGCCAGTACCTGGCGCGCCAGATGGAAAAGCATTTCTTCGGCGAAGGTGCCGACGTCGCGCAGGGTTACGTTCCCCCGCCGCCCAACTGATCCCCTGGCTCGCGCGATGGCCGAGCCGGTCGCCTGGGGCGCCGACGGTGTGCCGCACAGCACGCGCTTCGGCGACATCTATCACTCCGAAAGCGGTGCCGTGGCGCAGGCCCGGCATGTGTTCCTGGGCGGCTGCGGCCTGCCCGAGGCCTGGGCCGGCCAGCCGCAATGGCGGATTCTCGAAACCGGCTTCGGGCTCGGCCTTTCCTTTCTGACAAGCTGGCAGGCCTGGCGGGCCGATCCGCAGCGGCCACGGCTGCTGCATTTCGTCTCGATCGAGGCCTACCCGGTCGCGCGCGATGACCTGTTGCGAGCCGCGGCGGCGCAGCCCGGGCTCGCACCCCTGGCCGCCGAACTGGCCGCGCAGTGGTGGGGGCTGCTCCCCGGCTTCCACCGCCTGGCGTTCGAGGGCGGGCAGGTGCTGCTGACGCTGTGCATCGGCGATGTGCAGCCCATGCTGCGCGCCCTGCATCGCTTCGAGGCCGACAGCATCTTCCTGGACGGCTTCAGCCCGGAGCGCAATCCGCAGATGTGGTCGGCCGAGACGCTCAAGGCCGTCGCCCGCTTCGCGCGGCGCGGCACGCGGCTGGCGACCTGGACCGTGGCGCGGGGGGTGCGCGATGCGCTGGCGCCCTGCGGCTTTCAGCTGCACAAGGCAGCGGGCTTGCCGCCCAAGCGCGACTGCCTGCAGGGCGTGTTCGAGCCTTCGTGGCCGCTGCGGCAACGCGGGCTGGACCCGGCGGTGGTCTCCTCGCCCGGTCGCTGCGTCGTGGTCGGCGCGGGGCTGGCTGGCGCTGCCGTCGCGGCGAGCCTGGCGCGGCGCGGCTGGCAGGTGCTGGTGCTGGAGGCCGGCGCCCGTCCAGCAGCGGGCGCTTCGGGCCTGCCCGCAGGCGTGCTCGCGCCGCATGTCTCGCCCGACGACGCTCTGCTCTCGCGCCTCACGCGCGCGGGCGTGCGGGCCACCTGGCAACAGGCATGCACGCTGCTGGCCGAAGGCAAGGACTGGCGCGCCGGCGGCGTGCTCGAGCGTCGCAGCCCCGACACCGCCCGCCTGCCATTGGGCTGGAGCGCCGAGGGGCCGAACGAGTCCTGGCACGCCTCGGCCGAGCAGTTGCGCGAGGCCGGCCTGCCCGCAAATGCGGTGGGGATCTGGCACGCGCGCGGCGGCTGGGTGCGGCCTGCGCGGCTGGTCGAGGCCTGGCTGGATCAGCCCGGCATCCGCGTGCGGATGGGATGCCGCGTCGCGCGGATCGAAGGCTCCGGCCCCTGGCTGCTGCGCGATGCCGAAGGCGAACTGCTGGCCGAGGCGGATCGCGTGGTGATCGCGGCCGGCCATGAGAGCTCGGCGCTGGCACCGGCGATGCCGCTGCAGCCGGTGCGTGGCCAGCTCGCCTGGGGACGCATGGCCGCGCACATGCGCCTGCCCCCGATGCCCATCAACGGCGACGGCCACCTCATCGCCCACGTGCCCGACCCCGGTGGCCCGCTCTGGCTCACCGGCGCCACCTTCGATCGCGACAACGGCGAGGCGAGTCTTCGCAGCGACGACACCGAATCCAACCGCGAGCGTCTCGCGCGCCTGCATCCGGAGGCGGCACGGCAGCTCGCGCCGCTGTTCGAGCGTGGCGAGCTCGAGGCGTGGGCCGGCGTGCGCTGCGCCTCCAGCGACCGGCGGCCGCTGGTCGGGCCGCGGGACGCGGAGGCGCCAGGCGGCATCTGGCTGTGCACGGCGATGGGCTCGCGCGGGCTCAGCTTTGCCGCGCTGTGCGCCGAACTGCTGGCGGCGCGCTGGCATGGCGAACCCCTGCCGCTGCCGGCCGCGCAGGCCCGGGCGCTCGACGCGCAGCGCGGGCCGGCCGCGCAGCGCCACGGCGCGCCTGCGGCGACCGAAGGGATGGATGCCGTCACATCGAAGCAAGACAATCCGCCATGACCATCCGCTACGACATCACCCACACCACCGTCTACCGCTACAAGCAGCCGGTGCGCTTCGGCCTGCACCGCGTGATGTTCAGGCCGCGCGACAGCCATGACCTGCGCGTGCTCGCCACCGACCTGCAGGTCAGCCCCGAGGCGCACGTGCGCATGATCCAGGACCCCTACTCCAACTCGATCGCGCTGGTGCAGCCGAAGGGCGAGGCGACCGAGCTGCGCATCGTGTGCTCTTTCACCATCGAGCACGTGCCGGCGCCGCCGGACCTGCTCACGCTGGAGCCGGCCGCCGAGTACCTGCCCTTCGCCTACTCGGTGCAGGAGCGGCTGGACCTGGAACATTACCTGCGCCCCCACCACGACGACCCGGAAGGCACACTGATCCGCTGGGCCCACCAGTTCCTGCACGTCGACAAGCCCAATGGGACGCTCGAGGTTCTGACCCGCATGAACGCCCACATCGGCCAGAGCCTGCAGTACACGTCGCGCGACGAGGAAGGCACGCAGACGCCGCTGGAGACGCTGACGCTGGGCAGCGGCAGCTGCCGCGACTACGCGCTGCTCATGATGGAGGCGGCGCGCCGGCTCGGCGTGGCGACGCGCTTCGTCTCGGGCTATCTCTACGACTCGGCGCTCGATGGCGATACAGCCGCGCCCGGCGAGACGATCACCGGCGCGGGCGCCACGCACGCCTGGCTGCACGCCTACCTGCCCGGCGCCGGCTGGGTGGCCTTCGACCCCACCAACAACCTGCTGATGGGCAGCGGCCTGCTCATCCGCGTGGGCGTCGCGCGCGATCCGTCGCTGGCGGCGCCCATCAGCGGGAGCTGGTTCGGCAAGCCCGAGGCCTACGAGGGCCTGGAGGCGACGGTGCAGGTGCGGCGCAGCGGCGGCTGAGGAACGGCCGGCGCTCTTCTTCCGAGCCGGATGGGGGTTTGGCAGGAGGCTGTCATGACACTGTATTTTTATACAGCTAAGATGCCCTGCCGTCCCAAGAAAAAACCAAAGGCACCCCGGCATGCACACCCTCCATCCCCCCGCCTGCGCACCGGCGCAAGGCCGGCATCTTTTCCTGATTCCCCCTCTCCCGCCGCGGCGCGCGCCGCCGCTGCCCGCACCGGCCCGCGATCTGCGCACCCAGGCAGCGCGGGTGATCGCGGTCACCGTCCGGCACTGGTGGCCTTGACGTCGTCCCAGGGCTCCAACCCCTCGCGCGCCGCCGCCACCACGTCCTGGGTAAGCCGCTCCAGCATCGGGATCCTCAACCGCACGTGGTGCCAGTACAGGGGCACCTGCAGGTCAGCGCCGCGAACCAGCTCGACCAGGCTGCCGTCGCGCAGGTGCGGCTCCACCAGCGTCGCGGGGT
Source organism: Variovorax sp. Soil_C_12 (assembly GCF_057657375.1). Classification (NCBI taxonomy): domain Bacteria; kingdom Pseudomonadati; phylum Pseudomonadota; class Betaproteobacteria; order Burkholderiales; family Comamonadaceae; genus Variovorax; species Variovorax sp. Soil_C_12. Next base: position 461,546 of record NZ_JBDGIO010000005.1, read on the forward strand.
TCATGCCCCAGCCCACGCCGGCCACGCTGGCCGCCACGAAGGCCTGGGTCGAGGGGAGCCAGTGCCGCGGCACCTCGACAGCCTGGCCGCACACGGCCTGCAGCCACTGGGCCTGCAGCTTGTCCTTGCGGCTGAAGGCCAGGCTCGGCGCCTCGGCCAGGGCTTTCGCCGTCACGCCGCGCGCAAAGTACTTCTTCTTGAAAGCAGGGCTCGCCGTCGCGCGATAGCGCATGCGGCCCAGCGGCACGCTCCGGCAGCCCTGGCCGGGCTTGGGGCTGGCGGTCACGGCGGCGAGCACGGCGCCGGTGCGCAGCCATTCGGCCGTGTGCGTCTCGTCGTCGATGCTCAGGTTCACCAGGGCCGGTTCGCGCGCGCCGAAGGCCGCGATCGCGGGCATGAGCCAGGTGCCCAGGCTGTCGGCGTTGACGGCGACGCGCAGGGTCACGCGCTGCTCGCCCGCATCGAGCGCGCCGAGGGCCGGCAGGGCGCTGTGAAGCTCTCGCTCGAGCATGCCGACCTGCTCCACGTGGCGGCACAGCCAGGCGCCCGCCTCGGTCGCGACGCACGGCGTGCCGCGCACGATGAGCGCCAGGCCCAGCCGGTCTTCCAGCTGCTTGACGCGCTGCGACACCGCCGAGGGCGTGACATGCAGGGCGCGCGCCGCGCGCTCGAAGCTGCCCTCGCGCACCACCTGCGCAACGGCCGAGAGGGAAAGGTAGTCGAGCAATGAAGTATTCCTAATGCAGCCGCAGATAAGTTAACTGGACTGATTCTGCAGCAGCGCCAATGATCGGCGCATGGATCGCTTCTTCCTCCCCTCCTTCACCACCGGATTCGCCCTGAGCCTGGGCCTGATCGTCGCCATCGGCGCGCAGAACGCCTTCGTGCTGCGCCAGGGCCTGCGGCGCGAGCACGTGCTGCCGGTGGTTCTGTTCTGCGCCGCGGCCGACGCGCTCCTGGTCGCGGTCGGCGTGCTCGGCATGGGCCGGGTGCTCGACAGCCTGCCGGCGCTGGCGCCCCTGCTGACCCTCGGCGGCGCCCTGTTCCTCCTCGCCTATGCGGCCCTGGCCTGGCGGCGTGCGCTGAACCCCGGTGCGCTGCATGCGGCGCGGGCCGGCGGCGGCGCCAGTCCGCTCCCGCGCGTGCTGGCGCAGACGGCAGCCTTCACGCTGCTCAACCCGCATGTGTATGTCGACACCGTGCTGCTGGTCGGCGCCGTCGGCGCGCAGCAGCCCGGCGCCGGCAAGGCCGCCTTCATCGCCGGCAGCGCGCTGGCCAGCGCGGGCTGGTTCGTGACGCTGGGCATCGGCGCCCGCCTGCTGGCGCCGCTCTTCGCACAGCCGGCCGCCTGGCGCTGGCTCGATGCCTTCGTGGGCTCCGTGATGCTGCTGCTGGGCGGGCTGCTGGCGGGCCAGGGGCTGTCGGCGCTGCTGCTGCGCTGAGGCGCGCGCCTGCGCCAAGCAGGCTGGCCAGTGCTTTTGGGGGTCCCGCGAATGCGGTACGTCTAAGCCCAACGGGTGATGCGCGAGCGCGACGTTCGTTGTCAGATGTCATGACGGCGCAGCAATGCCGCGGCCCACTCGACCCAATTCCTTTGAGGTGACCCCATGTACCAAGGCGAACGCTTCAACGGCTACAGCCACCTGCTCGGCCTGATGCTGGCCACGGCCGGCTCCGCCCTGCTGCTGACGAAGACGATGCCCGGCAACGACCCGGCCAAGACCGCGAGCGCCCTGGTGTTCGGGCTGTCGATGGTGGCGCTGTACGGGGCCTCCACCCTGTTCCACAGCACGCGCGGCCGCACGAAGCTGTTCTGGCAGCGGGTGGACCATTGCGCGATCTACCTGCTGATCGCCGGCAGCTACACGCCCTTCGCGCTGGTCACGCTGCAGGGCGCCTGGGGCTGGGCGCTGCTGGCCGCGGCGTGGGGCGCAGCCCTGTTCGGCATCGTGCGCGAGATGCGGCCGGGCGAGCCGCCGGCGCCTTCGCTGGCGCTCTACCTGGGCATGGGCTGGCTGGGCGTGCTGGCGGCGGTGCCGCTGGTCGAGCGACTCGATGGTGCCGGGCTGGCCTGGCTGCTGGTTGGCGCCCTGTGGTACTCGGCGGGCACGGTGTTCTATCGCAACCCGCTGGGCTGGCGGCATGCGCACGGCACCTGGCACCTGTTCGTGCTGGCGGGCACGGCGAGCCACTACGTGACGGTGGCGCACTTCGTCCTTTAGGGGCCCCTAGACTTGGGGCGACGTGCCTGCCCCCTCCTCTTCCCGCGCTCGCCGCATCGTCGTTCACCTGGCATGGATCGCCGTGCTGGCGGCGCTGCTCTCGCTGGGCTGGGCCCTGCACAGCGGCTCGATCCGGATTCCCGAAGCCTTCAACCCGTGGGCGCCGCTCGACGTGGCGGCCGAGCCGAACCTGCTGACCGGCTTCAAGCTGCGCCACGCGCGCCGCGACCCGGCACGCTGCCTGGCTGCCCTGGCCGGCACCGGCCTGGCGTACGAGACGGTCCCCGACCGCAGCACCGGGCCCGGCTGCGGCTTCCAGAATGCGGTGCGCCTGCGCAGCGGCCAGAGCCTGGCGCTGTCTTCGCCGACAGTGCTGAGCTGCGGGGCCGCGCTGTCCTTCGCGATGTGGGAGCGCCACGCGCTGCAGCCGGCGGCAACGCTGCGCCTGGGCGTGCCCATCGTGACACTGGAGCACCTGGGCAGCTATGCCTGTCGCGATATCAACACCGGCGAAGGCCAGGCTCGAACGAGCGGCCGCCGCAGCCGCCACGCGACCGCGGATGCGCTCGACGTCGCGGGCTTCGTGCGCGAGGACCGGCGGCGCATCACCGTGCGGCGCGACTGGGAGGACGGCGACGCCGAGGCGCTCTTCCTGCGCGATGCGCATGCCGGCGCCTGCCGCTTCTTCGACGGCGTGCTCGGCCCCGACTACAACGCCGTGCATGCGGATCACTTCCACCTCGAGGTCGGCGGCTGGGGCCTGTGCCGCTGAGCCGCGCAGGCGCCCTTCGCTAACATGCAGCGCCATCCTCGAGAACACGCATGAAGCCCCAGAACTTCTCCTTCCACCACCCCATCGCCTTCTGGCTCGGCTGCATCGCCATCATCGGCGGCGTGCTGGCCCATGCGCCGATGTTCATGATGGGCCGCCACACCGGCTACCAGATGGTGGGCATGGAGATGGACGCCACCATGCTCGCCGGCATGGCCATGATCCCGCTGGGCGTGCTGCTGGCCATGTACGGCCTGATGCCGCGCATCGCGCAGATGAAGAAGAGCCTGCACGGCGACCGCCACCTGCAGTTCCATGTGGCCGACGGCGTGCCGCTCAACGGCGAGCACTGGAAGCTGGTGATCGTGCTGGTGATCGCCCTCGCGGTGGACGTGCTCAAGCCCGCCACGCTGGGTTTCGTGATGCCGGGCATGACGAAGGAATACGAGATCAGCAAGCAGACCGCCGGCGTGCTGGCGCTGGTGGCGCTCACGGGGACCACCGTGGGCTCGGTGCTCTGGGGCCGGATGGCCGATGTGTTCGGGCGCCGCGCGGCGATCCTGCTGTCGGCATTGATGTTCATCGGCACCGCGATCTGCGGCGCGATGCCCGCCTTCGGCTGGAACCTCGCCATGTGCTTTTTGATGGGTGCCTCGGCCGGCGGGCTGCTGCCCATCACCTTCACGCTGATGGCCGAGACCGTGCCGGCCGCGCACCGCGGCTGGCTGCTGGTGGCGCTGGGCGGGGTCGGCACCTCGGCCGGCTACCTGCTGGCGGCCGGATCGGCGGCGCTGCTGGTGCCGGAATTCAGCTGGCGCGCCCTGTGGCTGCTGGGCCTGCCGACCGGGCTGCTGATCGTCTTCCTGGGCCGCTACATCCCCGAATCGCCGCGCTTCCTCGCCAACGCGGGGCTCGACAACGAGGCGCGCGCGGTGCTCGCGCGCTTCGCCGGCTCCGAGGCCGCGAGGGCCAGGCAGCCCGACGCCGCCGCCGTGGTGGCCGAGGAGGAACCGCCGGCCGGCGGCATCCGGCAGCTGCTGCGCGGCAGCCACGCGCGCATCACCTGGGGCCTGATGGTCTGCGGGGTGGCCTGGGGCCTGGTGAACTTCGGCTTCCTGCTGTGGCTGCCGACCAACCTGGGCAGCATGGGCATGGACCCCACCGCCGCCAGCGCGCTGCTGGCACGGTCGGCCCTGCTGGCCCTGCCGGGCATCGCGATCGTCATCTGGCTCTACCACCGCTGGAGCAGCATCAAGGCACTGGTGCTGTTCATCGCGCTCACGGCTGCGACGCTGCTGCTGTTCTTTGCGCTGGGGCTGGCGCGGGTGCAGTCCAGCCTCGCGATGGTGTTGACCACCGCGCTGCTGCTGGTGAGTTCTAGCGGGGTGATCGCGATGCTGATCCCCTACGCCGCGGAGATTTACCCGGTCCACCTGCGCGGCACCGGCTCCGGCGTGGTGGCGGCCGGCTCCAAGTTCGGCGGCATCCTGGGCGCGGGCTTCGGCGTGCTGGGCGTGTTCGGCCATTTCGCCGTCTCGGCCCTGCTGATCGCGCTGCCGATGGCGGTGGCGGCGCTGATGCTGGTGCGCAGCGGCATCGAGACGCGCGGGCGCGGGCTGGAGGACATCCAGGACGCGCTCGGTGCAAGCCGCGGCACCGCTTCCTAGAATCAGCTGGTGTTCGAGGCGCGACGCGCGCGCCGGAGGCGGCTGCGCTGCCTTCGGCCTTTATCCCGAATAAGCATTCCATCGCCCCGAAACCCGCATGGGGACTGGTGAATAAGCTTATCCGCATAAAGCGCGAACCAAAAAATAGTTTGTTTCCATAAGGCCCGCTTTTAAAGTCCCGGCTCGCGTTGACGGGGCCGTGGACGCACGCCTTCCAGCAGCAGAAAAACACGATGTACCAATACACAGACTTCGACCGCCAGTTCGTACGCCAGCGCGCTGCGCAATTCCGAGACCAGCTCGAACGCTGGCAGGCCGGCAAGCTCGCCGAGGACGAATTCCGGCCGCTGCGCCTGCAGAACGGCTGGTACGTGCAGCGCTACGCGCCGATGCTGCGCGTGGCGGTGCCCTACGGCGAGCTCTCAAGCGCCCAACTGCGGGTGCTGGCGCGCATCGCGCGCGAGTACGACGAGCCCGAGGCCGAGGTCTACAAGACCGCGCAGAAGACCCAGGGCCTGCTCGGCACGCACAAGCTGCCCACGCACTACGGCCACTTCACCACGCGCCAGAACGTGCAATACAACTGGATTCCGCTGTCGAAGTCGGCCGACGTGATGGACCTGCTGGCGTCGGTCGATATGCACGGCATCCAGACCAGCGGCAACTGCATCCGCAACATCACCAGCGACGAGCGCGCCGGCATCGCCGTGGACGAGGCTGCCGATCCGCGCCCCTTCGCCGAGATCATGCGGCAGTGGAGCACGCTGCATCCGGAGTTCGCCTTCCTGCCGCGCAAGTTCAAGATCGCCATCACCGGCGCCGCCGAGGACCGGGCCGCCACCGGCTGGCACGACGTCGGCCTGAAGCTGCTGAAGAACGAGGCCGGCGAGCTGGGCTTCCGCGTGCAGGTGGGCGGCGGCATGGGCCGCACGCCCATCGTCGGCACCGTGCTGCGCGAGTTCCTGCCCTGGAACCAGATCATGAATTACCTCGAGGCCGTGGTGCGGGTCTACAACCGCTACGGCCGGCGCGACAACATGTACAAGGCGCGCATCAAGATCCTGGTGAAGGCCGAGGGCCAGCGCTACATCGACGACGTCGAGGCCGAGTACAAGCAGATCCTCGAGCACGACGGCGCGCCCCACACCATTCCGCAGGCCGAGTTCGACCGCGTGGCCGCCTCCTTCGTGCCGCCCCAGCTCGCGACCCGCGTGTTCCAGAGCGCCGAGCAGACCGATGCCGAGCTGCGTGCGCAGGCCGCCGACGACGTGATGTTCGCGCGCTGGCTGCAGCGAAACGTGGCGCCGCACAAGAACCCGGCGCTGCGCGCGGTCACGCTGTCCTTCAAGCGCATCGGGCAGGCGCCCGGCGACGCCTCGGCCGACCAGCTCGACACCGCGGCCCGGCTGGCCGACCGCTTCTCGGCCGGCGAGGCCCGCGTCACGCACGACCAGAACCTGCTCTTGCCCTGGGTGCATGCCGAGGACCTGCACGCGCTGTGGCTCGCCGCCCGCGAGGCCGGCTTCGCCAGCGCCAACGTGCATCTGCTGACCGACATGATCGCCTGCCCCGGCGGCGACTTCTGCGCGCTGGCCAATGCGCGCTCGATCCCGATCGCCGAAGCCATCACCGAGCGCTACCAGGACCTGGACGAGCTCGACGACCTGGGCGAGATCGACCTGCACATCAGCGGCTGCATCAACTCCTGCGGCCACCACCACAGCGGCCACATCGGCATCCTGGGCGTCGACAAGGACGGCAAGGAGTGGTACCAGGTCACGCTGGGCGGCTCCGACGGCTCGGCGCTGTCGGGTGCGGCGCAGCCGGGCAAGGTGGTCGGCCCGTCCTTCTCGGCGGCCGAGGTGCCCGAGGTGATCGAGGCAGTGCTCAACACCTACCGCGACACCCGCGAGGCCGGCGAGACCTTCATCGACGCGCTGCGCCGCGTGGGCATCGAGCCCTTCAAGGCCGCGGCCAACGGTGCGCGCTTCAAGGTGGAGGAGGCGGCATGAGCGCAGCGCAGAACCGCTTCAAGCAAGCTCGCGCCCCCTTGGGGGGCAGCGAGGACACGACAGTGCCGAGCGTGGGGGCCCTATGAACAAGACGCTTCGCATCCTCTCGGCCGAGGAGCATGTGGACGACGGCGAGCCGAACGTGCTGCAGCTCGCCAACGACGCCGACCCGCTGGCGATCGAGGTCTGCCTCGACGACGTGGACCGCATCGACCTGGACTTCCCGAAATTCACCGACGGCCGCGCCTACAGCCAGGCCTTCCTGCTGCGCCGCCGCCTGGGCTTCAAGGGCGACATCCGCGCCACCGGCGACGTGCTGATCGACCAGCTGGTGCAGATGCAGCGCACCGGCTTCTCCAGCGCCGTGTTGAAGGAAGGCGTGGACGCCTCGGCAGCCCAGCGCCAGTTCGACCGCTTCGCGACCTATTACCAGGGCGATGCGGTGCAGCCCACGCCGCACTTCGCCTCGGCGGCATCCAAGGCCGCATGAGAACCTTCGACATGAGCATCGATCTTCCACGCATCAACTCCGAACTCGGCCACAACGCGGAGGGCCTGGTGGACTGGGCGATCGGCCTGGGCCAGCCCGCCATCGTCACCACGAATTTTCGCCCGTTCGAGGCCGTGATCCTGCACATGGTGACGCGCGCAAAGGCTGATGTTCCCGTGGTCTGGATGGACAACGGCTACAACACCGAGGCCACCTACCGGTTTGCCGACGAGGTGACGAAGCTGCTCGGTCTGGATCTGCATATCTATCTGCCGCGCCGCTCGCGGGCGCATCGCGAAGCGGTCGAGGGCCCGACGCCGGCGCTCGACGATCCGCGCCATGCCGCTTTCACGGAGGAAGTGAAGCTGGAGCCCTTTGCCCGTGCGCTGCGCGAGACGGCACCGAAGGTCTGGTTCACCGCGCTTCGGGCCACCGACACAGCCGTGCGCGCGCAAATGGACGCGGTCAGCGTCAATCCGGATGGCCTGATCAAGGTTGCCCCGCTGCTGCACTGGTCGTCCAAGGATCTGTATGCCTACTGCGAAGCGCATGGCCTGCCCAACAACTTCGACTACGTGGACCCGACCAAGGGCGAAGAGAACCGCGAATGCGGCTTGCATCTCGCGCATTGAGCGCCAACGTTTCACTGATATCCCGCACTGAGCACCGCACCCGATGAACGCCAGAACCGAACACGACCTGCTGCTGCACACCGCACACGCTCCGACCCGCCTGTCGAACACGCAGCTCGATGCGCTGGAGGAAGAGGCCATCTTCATCCTGCGCGAGGTCGCTGCCTCCTTCGAGCGCCCGACCTTGCTGTTCTCGGGCGGCAAGGACTCTCTCGTGTTGTTGAAGTGCGCCGAGAAGGCCTTCGGCGCCGGCCGCCTGCCTTACCCGCTGCTGATGATCGACACCGGCCACAACTTCCCGGAAGTGACGGCCTTCCGCGACCACCGTGCGCAGGAACTGGGCGCCGAGCTGATCGTGCGCAGCGTCGAGGATTCGATGGCACGCGGCACCGTGCGCCTGGCGCATCCGGGCGAGTCGCGCAACGTGCATCAGTCGGTGACGTTGCTCGAAGCGATCGAGGAATTCCGCTTCGACGCGCTGATCGGCGGCGCGCGCCGCGACGAGGAGAAGGCCCGCGCCAAGGAGCGCATCTTTTCCCACCGCGATGCCTTCGGCCAATGGCAGCCCAAGGACCAGCGCCCCGAGCTCTGGACCCTGTTCAACACCCGCCTGGCGCCCGGCGAGCATTTCCGCGTGTTCCCGATCTCGAACTGGACCGAGCTGGACGTCTGGCAGTACATCGAGCGCGAGAAGATCGCCCTGCCCTCGATCTACTACACCCACAAGCGCGAGGTGATCGAGCGCCGCGGCCTGCTGGTGCCGGTGACCGAGCTCACGCCGCCGCGCGACGGCGAGCAGATCGAGTTGCGCGACGTGCGCTTCCGCACCGTGGGCGACATCACCTGCACCTGCCCGGTCGAGAGCCTGGCGGCCGATGCCGCCGACGTGGTGATCGAAACGCTGGCCGCTGAGGTCAGCGAGCGCGGCGCCACGCGCATGGACGACAAGACTTCCGAGGCTTCGATGGAGAAGCGCAAGAAAGACGGCTACTTCTGATGACTGCGACGACCACCACTTCCTCCGCGGCCGAGGCCATCCACGGCGACACCGGCACGGCCCTGCGCTTCATCACCTGCGGCAGCGTCGACGACGGCAAGAGCACGCTGATCGGCCGACTGCTGGTCGACAGCAAGACGGTGCTGCAGGACCAGCTGGCTGGTGTGCAGCGCGGCGGAGAGACCGACCTGGCGCTGCTGACCGACGGCCTCTCGGCCGAGCGCGAACAGGGCATCACCATCGACGTCGCCTACCGCTACTTCTCCACGGCGCGGCGCAAGTTCATCATCGGCGACGCGCCGGGCCATGAGCAGTACACGCGCAACATGGTCACCGCCGCCTCCAGCGCCGACGCCGCCGTGGTGCTGGTCGACGCGACCAAGCTGGCCTGGGCCGCCGAGGTGGGTGACGGCGAGGTCGTCAAGCGCGAGCTGCTGCCGCAGACGCGCCGTCATACGCTTCTGTGCCACCTGCTGCGCGTGCAGTCCATCGTCTTCGCCGTCAACAAGCTCGATGCCATTGCCGATGCACAGCTCGCCTTCGAGCGCATCTCGGAAGCACTCGCGAGCTTCGCGGAGGCCGCCGGCGTGAATGTCGCGGCCACCGTGCCGATCTCGGCGCTGAAGGGCTGGAACGTGGCCTCGCGCCATGCCGACTGGTGCGGCTACGAGGGCCCGAGCCTCATCGAGCTGCTCGAGGACCTGCCCGTCACCCAGCAGGACGAGGCCGTGCCCTTCGCCTTCCCGGTGCAGTGGGTCGAGAAGTTCTCCGGCTCGGCCGACACCTCCAAGGGCCGCCGCGTGTTCTGGGGCCGGGTGGCCAGCGGCCACGTGGAGCCGGGCCAGCGCGTCGCCGTGCTGCCGGGCAACCAGGTCGCGACCGTGGCGCAAGTGCTGAGCCACACGCGCCAGCCCAAGACCGTGCATGCGGGCCACAGCGCCGGCATCGTGCTCGACCGCGAGCTCGACGTCTCGCGCGGCGACTGGCTGCTGGCGCCCGAGGCCTTCGAGCCGGTGCGCGAGATCACCGCCACCATCGCCTGGCTGGACGACGAGCCGCTGGCCGCGGGCCGCGTCTACTGGGCGCTGCAGGGCCACCGCTGGGTCAAGGCCAAGGTGGCGCGCATCATCGACCGCGTCAACATCACGACGCTCGATTCCGAGCCCGCGGACCGGCTGGAGCCCAACTCGATCGGCGACGTGGTGCTCTCCCTGCAGCAGCCGCTCGCCGTGCTGCCTTTCGCGCAATCGCGCGCGCTGGGTTCGCTGGTGCTGGTCGACACCGCATCCCACCGCACCTCGGCGGCCGTGCTCGTGCAGCCCTCGCCGGCAAAGGCCTAAAATTCCTGGTTTTCCCGAACGATCCAACGCCCCGCCATGACCCACGTCGTCTCCGAAGCCTGTATCCGCTGCAAGTACACCGATTGCGTCGATGTCTGTCCTGTGGACTGCTTCAGGGAAGGTCCCAACATGCTGGTGATCGATCCGGACGAGTGCATCGACTGCGCGGTCTGCATCCCCGAGTGCCCGGTCAACGCGATCTACGCCGAGGAAGACCTCCCCGCCAATCAGCTCGCCTTCATCAAGCTCAACGCCGAGCTGGCCCTGGCCGATGGCTGGAAGAGCATCACCAAGCGCAAGCCCGCGCTGCCGGATGCCGACGAGTGGAAGGACAAGACCGACAAGATCGGGGAGCTGGTGCGCTGAGCACGCTTCCCGCGCCCATCGAGACCGACGCGCTGGTCATCGGCGCCGGCCCGGTCGGGCTGTTCCAGGCCTTCCAGTTGGGCCTGCTCGAGATCCCCTGCCACATCGTCGACGCGCTGCCCGCGGCGGGCGGCCAGTGCGTGCAGCTCTACGGCGACAAGCCGATCTACGACATCCCGGGCATTCCGGCGACCAGCGGGCATGGCCTGGCAACTGCGCTGCTGGAGCAGCTCGCGCCGCTGAAGCCCAGCTTCCATTTCGAGCAGCAGGTCGCGAGCCTGGAACGCCAGCCCGACCAGCGCCTGCTGCTTCGCACCTCCAAGGGCACAAGCTTTCTCGCAAAGACGGTCTTCATCGCCGCGGGCGTGGGCGCCTTCGTCCCCAAGCGCATCGCGCTGGAGGACATCCAGCGCTTCGAGGGCACGGCGCTTTTCTATCACCCGGAATCGCTGGAACGCTTCGACGGCCAGGCGGTGGTGGTCAATGGCGGGGACGACGCTGCGCTGGCCACCGCGCTCGCGCTGGTGGGCCGGGCCCGCCACGTCACGCTGGTGCACCGGCGCGACGGCTTCCAGGCCGACGAGGGGCTGGTGGCGCGCATGCGGGCGGCGGTGGCCGAAGGGAGCTTGCGCTTCGCCGTGGGCCAGCCCACAGCCTTCGATGGCCAGGCGCTGCAGATCGCCACACCCGACGCGCAGACCCTGAGCCTGCCGCTCGATGCGCTCATCGCCTGCCTCGGCATCTCGCCCCGGCTCGGCCCCATCGCCGACTGGGGGCTGGACCTGGTGCGCAAGCAGATCCCGGTCGACACCGAACGCTTCCAGACGCGCGAGTCCGGCGTGTTCGCGGTCGGCGACATCAACACCTACCCGGGCAAGAAGAAGCTGATCGTCTGCGGCTTCCACGAGGCCACGCTGGCGGCCTGGGGCGCCACCGAGATCGTGTTCCCCGGCAAGGCGGTGCCGTTGCAGTACACCACCACCAGCACGCGATTGCACCAGTTGCTGGGCGTGGGTTGAGGCTGCGGTACGTCCCGAGACGATCCTGAACGGAGCGTTCAGGGTGCATTCATCAAATCGCCGCACCTCGGCTCTATCATGCCCGGCATGCAGGCGCTGAACATCGCACTCTTCCAGGTACTCGGCGCCGGCCACGATCCCGATGCACTGCTTCTCTGGTTTGCCAGCAACGTGGCGGAGGGCGCCTCCTGGGTGTGCGTGGCCCTGATGGCATGGGCCGCATGGCGGTGGCCCGCGCAGCGGCTCTATGCGCTGGCAGCGCTGGTCACGGCCGCCGCGGCCTCCTTGCTGGCCCATGAGCTGGCCGAAGTCTTCGCGATGCCGCGGCCTTTCGTCCTGGGCCTGAGCCCGGCACATATCGAGCATGGCATCCGCGGCTCGCTGCCGAGCGCGCATGCCACCGTGATGTTCACCGTCGGCCTGGTGTTCTGCATGAGGCCGGCGCTCAGGAAGATCGGGCTCGCAATCCTGGCGCTCGCCGTCCTGACGGGCTGGGCCCGCATCTACGTGGGTGTGCATTTCCCGCTCGACATCGTGGCCGGGCTGGTGCTGGCGGGCGTCATCACCGGAGTCTTCTGGTCGCTCCACCAGCTGGGCCGGCGCTTCGTCGCGCCGCTGATCGCCCGCGACAGCCTGGGCGCCTAGCCCGCCTAGCCCGCCAACACCCAGGCGCTGGCGCCGAAGATTCCGAAGCCCAGTCCCACGATCACGAGGATGAAGCGCGGCTGGAAGGCCGCTGCCGGCGGCAGGCTCTGGGCCACGAAGTGAAGCAGCGCGCCGGCACCGATCGTCATGAAGCCTGCGCCCAGCGAGCGCGCGACATCGTCGCCGACAAAGGTGATGACGAAACCACCCAGGAAGACCACGTTGGCGATGACGGTCAGGCGCGTGCGCCGCTGCTGCTGCGCCGGCGTCGCCTCCGCGCGCGAAACCGGGCCGCGGCGAGCGTCGCGCAGGGCGCCGACGAAAAAAAGGCCGAAGAGCGTCGGGAACAGCCCGAAGATGCCCAGCCCCAGCACGGCGCCCCAGAGGTTCTGGAAGTCCGCCACCACGGCCTGGGAAGGATCGGCCGGGCGATAGCGCAGTTCGACGGCCTCGCCCACCTCGGCATGGCGCTGGCTGCCGCCCAGGCCCTTGACGCGGCGCTGTTGGCCATCGGGCGCCGTGTATTCGACGATCGGCGCGACGGTGGTCGTGCGCTGGCCCTTGGCGTCCTTGTGGGTTTCCTCGACGAACTCGACCAGCCGCCCTTGAACGACTTCGGTACCCGCGATCGAGGCCTGGCGCTGCAGTGCCACCCAGCCCGCCATCGCCAGCCCGGTGAGCCCGATGACCAGGCAGCCGAGCGCGATGCCGCTTTCGAAGCCCTTTTTCCAACCCAGCAAGGCGCCCGACAGCGGGCCAAGAACACAGGCGCCGAAGAAGATCAGCAGCGCCCGGTTGACGAGCTGCTCGTCCATGCGCGCTCGAGCGCGAAGCAGGCCGGGCGGCTCAGCGGCCGCGGCGGCGGCGGTTGGAGCGGCTGGTCAGCAGCCCCATCTGACTGCGCTGCCGGTCGATGCGGGCTTGCCGGCGTTCATTCTCGCGCTCGACCACCTTGCGCTTGGTGTAGCCCGAGGCGTCGGCCCAGGCCCACCAGGCGACGGCCAGCCCGAACGGGATGAGCACCACCCACCAGCTCCACTGCGCCACGAAGCCGACCTCGAAGTACTTGAGGCCCACTGCGATCAGGCCGAGCAAAAGAAACCACATGAAAGAACTCCTCCGATCGTCCGGCCGGCATGAGGATGGGCCGTGCACCGCGCTACCTACAATCGCGTTGGATCGACTTTAACGCACCCACGTCACCCGCCCCTATGAAAAGAGCGCTTCTCGTCGCCGCCCTGGGCCTGGCCGCCTCGGCCCCCGCCCTGGCCGACCTGGCACTGGCCACCTCCAAGAACTGCATGAGCTGCCACGCCGTCGACCGCAAGATCCTCGGCCCCTCCTTCAAGGAGATCGCGGTCAAGTACAAGGACAACAAGGGCGCGGCCGACATGCTGGCCACCAAGATCGTGAAGGGCGGCTCCGGCGTCTGGGGCGCGGTGCCGATGCCCGCCAACAACCAGGTCAGCGACGCCGACGCCAAGAAGCTGGCGGCCTGGGTGCTGTCGGCGAAGTAGCGGCGCTCAAACGGGCGGCGGCATGCCCGCGACGGGCGCCGCCACCGTCGTGGCCGGCGACCTGCGGTCGAAACGGTCTTCGAGCTGGCCGATGTGGGCGGCCAGCGTGTTGTCGGTCTGGTCGGATCGCACCTTGATCATGGTCTCCAGCTGCTCCACACGCGCCAGCAGCGCCGCATGCCGCTCGGCGTTGCGCGCCATGTGGGTGTTCTCCTGCGTTTCCAGGAAGTTGCGCAGCTCGGTGAAGCGCGAGGCCTCGGCGCGATCGGCCAGGTCGCGCTGGGCCTGCATCTCTTTCGTATGGCGGCGCGTCTCGAGCAGCACCGTGGTCTGCAGGTAGACCAAATAGGCCACGAAGAAGATGCCCAGCAGCGCCGTGAGCGCCAGCATGATCAAGCCGAGCGGCGCCGTCACCTGCATGAAGCCGAGCGACATCATGGTGGGCGCGGCGAGCACGCCCCAGTTGAGGGCCGCAAGCGCTGCGATCAGCAGCACGACCACCAGCAGCACGCCTGTTCTCAATCCCATGGAAGTCTCTCCTCGACATTCGATGGGTTGTTTGTAACGCATCCGGCTCTCCGCCCCTGTCGGACGGAGGCCCGGGTGCCGGGCGTGGCTGGGCTAGTAAGCCTGGCCCAGCTGCTCCAGGATGGCCGGGTTCTCGAGGGTCGAGGTGTCCTGCGTGATGGCCTCGCCCTTGGCGATGCTGCGCAGCAGGCGCCGCATGATCTTGCCGCTGCGGGTCTTGGGCAGGTTCTCGCCGAAGCGGATGTCCTTGGGCTTGGCGATCGGCCCGATCTCCTTGGCCACCCAGTTGCGCAGCTCGGCGGCCAGCTGCTTGGCCTCGTCCCCGCTCGGACGGCCGCGCTTGAGCACGACGAAGGCGCAGACCGCCTCGCCCGTCACGTCGTCGGGGCGGCCGACCACTGCGGCCTCTGCCACCAGGTCGGTCTTGGCGACCAGCGCCGACTCGATCTCCATCGTGCCGAGCCGGTGGCCCGAGACGTTGAGCACGTCGTCGATGCGCCCCGTGATGCGGAAGTAGCCGCGGTCGGCACTGCGCACGGCACCGTCGCCGGCCAGGTAGATGGTGCCGCCCATCTCCTCGGGGAAGTAGCTCTTCTTGAAGCGCTCGGGGTCGTTCCAGATGGTGCGGATCATCGAGGGCCAGGGCCGCTTGATCACCAGCATGCCGCCGGCGCCGTTCGGGATGTCCTTGCCGGTCTCGTCGACGATCGCGGCCATGATGCCGGGCAGCGGCAACGTGCAGGAGCCGGGCACCAGCGGCGTGGCGCCGGGCAGCGGCGTGATCACGTGGCCGCCGGTCTCGGTCTGCCAGAAGGTGTCGACGATCGGGCACTTCTCGCGGCCGACGTTCCGGTGGTACCACATCCAGGCCTCGGGATTGATCGGCTCGCCCACCGTGCCGAGGATGCGCAGCGAGGACAGGTCCCAGTTCTTCGGATGCACCTTCTCGTCGCTGTCGGCAGCCTTGATCAGCGAGCGGATCGCGGTCGGCGCGGTGTAGAAGACCGTGACCTTGTGCTTCTCGATCATCTGCCAGAAGCGGCCCGCGTGCGGGAAGGTGGGGATGCCCTCGAACACCACCTGCGTGGCGCCGGCCGCGAGCGGACCGTAGGCGACGTAGGTGTGGCCGGTGATCCAGCCGATGTCGGCGGTGCACCAGAAAACGTCCTCGGGCCGGATGTCGAAGGTCCAGTCCATGGTGAGCTTGGCCCACAGCAGGTAGCCGCCGGTGGCATGCTGCACGCCCTTGGGCTTGCCGGTCGAACCCGAGGTGTAGAGGACGAAGAGCGGGTGCTCGGCGCCCACGGGCTCCGGCGGGCATTCGCTGCCCTGCCCCTTGAGCACCTCATCGAAAGTCTTGTCGCGGCCGGCGACCATGTTGCAGGCGGTCGCGGTGCGCTGGTAGACGAGCACGGTCTTGAGCGTGTCGCAGCCGCCGAGCGCGAGTGCGTCGTCGACGATCGCCTTGAGCGGCAGCTCCTTGCCGCCGCGCAGCTGGAAGTTGGACGTGATCACCGCCACCGCACCGGCATCGATGATGCGCTCCTGCAGCGCCTTGGCGGAGAAGCCGCCGAACACCACGCTGTGCGTCGCGCCGATGCGGGCGCAGGCCTGCATCGCGATCACGCCTTCGATGGTCATCGGCATGTAGACGATGACGCGGTCGCCCTTGCGGATGCCCTGCGCCTTCAGCGCGTTGGCGAACTGCGAGACGCGCGCCAGCAGCTCCTTGTACGTGACCTGGGTGATCTTGCCGTCGTCGGCCTCGAAGATGATGGCCGTCTTGTTCTCGACCGGCGTGCCAATGTGCTTGTCGAGGCAATTGGCCGAGGCGTTGAGCTCGCCGTCCTCGAACCACTTGTAGAACGGCGCCTTGGATTCGTCGAGGGTGCGCGTGAAGGGCTTGGTCCACACCACGTTGGCCTTGGCCTGTCGGGCCCAGAAGCCCTCGAAGTCGTCGGCGGCCTCCTTGCACAGGGCCTCGTAGGCGGCCATGCTGTCGATGCGTGCGCCCTTCGCGGCGCGGGCATCGGGCGGGAACACGCGGTTCTCGACCAGGACGGACTCGATCGTGCTGCTCATTCTTTGCCTCCGGTAGATAGCTGGAAACTGACGGGCGCTAATGTCAGCGCCCGCACTTACGGATGACTGACGCTCCATGTTAGCGACTGCATCGTGACACATCGGCGCCCTAGGGGCACTCCGATCGGCGCCGCGGGGGCACTCTAGAATCGCGCGTTCCCCGCCCCCACCCCACCGGCCTGCCCACCGATGTCCAATCTCGACCCCATCCTCCAGAAACACGCCGGCAAATCCTCGCCGCTGCGCCCCCTGCCCAACCTGATCTTCGCCAGCCGCTGGCTGCAGTTGCCGCTGTACCTGGGCCTGATCGTCGCGCAGGGCGTGTACGTGGTGCACTTCCTGGTCGAGCTGCTCCATCTGGTGGAAGCGGCCTTCGGCAGCGAGGAGGCGCTGAAATCGCTGATCACCAGCATCGGCTACAAGACCACGGCCCCGGTCACCACGCTCAACGAGACGGTGATCATGCTGGTGGTGCTGGCGCTGATCGATGTGGTCATGATCTCCAACCTGCTGATCATGGTGATCGTCGGCGGCTACGAGACCTTCGTGAGCCGGATGAACCTCGAAGGCCACCGCGACCAGCCCGAGTGGCTGAGCCACGTGAATGCGTCCGTGCTGAAGGTCAAGCTGGCGACCGCCATCATCGGCATCAGCTCGATCCACCTGCTCAAGACCTTCATCAACGCCGACAACTACACCGACCGCGTGCTGATCGCGCAGACGGCGATCCACATCGCCTTCCTGCTGTCGGCGATGGCGATCGCGTTCACCGACCGGCTGATGGCGCCGCCGCCTTCCGCCGGTCACTGATCCTCAGCGGCCGGTCATTTTCTCCGGCACCACCCACTGGTCGAACTGCTCGGCCGTGAGGTGGCCCGAGGCGATCGCCGCCTCGCGCAGGCTGCTGCCTTCCTTGTGCGCCTTCTTCGCGATGAAGGCGGCCTTGTCGTAGCCGATGTGGGTGTTGAGCGCCGTCACCAGCATCAGCGAGCGCTGCACCAGCTCGGTGATGCGCTCGCGGTTGGGCTCGATGCCGACCGCGCAGTGGTCGTTGAAGCTGCGCATGCCGTCGGCCAGGAGGCGCACGCTCTGCAAGAAGTTGTGCGCCACCATCGGGCGGAACACGTTGAGCTCGAAGTTGCCCGAGGCGCCGCCGATGTTGATCGCGACGTCGTTGCCGAACACCTGCGCGGCCAGCATGGTGACGGCCTCGCTCTGCGTCGGGTTGACCTTGCCGGGCATGATCGACGAGCCCGGCTCGTTCTCCGGAATGCTCAGCTCGCCGATGCCGCTGCGCGGCCCGCTGGCGAGCCAGCGCACGTCGTTGGCGATCTTGGTCATGCTCGCGGCCAGCGTCTTGAGCGACCCGTGCGCATGCACCAACGCATCGACCGAGGCCATCGCCTCGAACTTGCTGGGCGCGGTGACGAAGGGCAGGCCGGTGAGCTTCGCGAGCTCGGCCGCCACCTGCTCGGCATAGCCCTTGGGCGCATTGAGCCCGGTGCCGACCGCGGTGCCGCCCAGCGCCAGCTCGCACAGATGCGGCAGCGCGGCCCGCACGTGCGCCTCGCCATGGGCCAGCTGGGCCACATAGCCCGAGAACTCCTGGCCCAGCGTGAGCGGCGTTGCGTCCTGCAGGTGGGTGCGGCCGATCTTGACGATGTCGGCGAACTCTTTCGACTTCTTGTCCAGCGTCCCGCGCAGCTGCGCGATGGCCGGCAGCAGCCGGTGCGTGAGCGCCTCGACCGCCGCGACATGCATCGCGGTCGGGAACACGTCGTTCGAGGACTGGCTGCGGTTCACGTCGTCGTTGGGATGCACGAGACGCCCTTCCCCGCGCTCGCCGCCCAGCAGCTCGCTGGCGCGGTTCGCCAGCACCTCGTTCACGTTCATGTTGGTCTGCGTGCCGGAGCCGGTCTGCCAGACGACCAGCGGGAACTCGTCGCCGTGCTTGCCCGCGATCACCTCGTCGGCCGCGGCGACGATGGCCTGCGTCTTCTTCTCGTCCTGCAAGCCCAGCGCATGGTTCACCACTGCCGACGCACGCTTGACCTGCGCCAGGGCCTTGATGATCTCGCGCGGCTGCTGCTCGCCGGAGATGTCGAAGTTCTGCAGCGAGCGCTGCGTCTGCGCCCCCCACAGTTTGCCGGCCGGCACCTCGATCGGGCCGAAGGTGTCGCGTTCGATTCGGGTCTGGGTGGATATCGCCATGAAAAAAGCTCCGCTGTCAAAATGGAGGGCGCGCCTGGCGCACCAGGGCATCCGCCCAGTATCGTTGCAAACAAGAACGGCTCGCATTTGCGCGAGTACTTTCCCCTCCCACGGACTCTGCCATGACCATCATCCAGCAAACCGACCTGATCGAGTCGGTTGCCGCCGCGCTCCAGTACATCAGCTACTACCAC